>CALJDU010000011.1 GCA_938024995.1 uncultured bacterium | reverse complement strand
CATCACGCCGGCGTTCAGGTAGCGACGGATCAGCCTCAACACGCGACGGTCCGCGATCCGTTTCGCGAGTCTCCCCATCAACACGTCGTGGTTCACGCGGTCGAAGAATTTCTCTACGTCCACGTCCACTACCCACGTCTTCCGCCCTTGCGCTTCCTTTCCTTCGAGTTGGACTTCTTAGGAGAGGACTTTCACCTCCAAGTCAGCGCCCATGCTGGGCGCACAACGAAAAACGCCCGAGCGGATGCCCGGGCGTCGTTCAGAGTGGGGCGGGCTCAGTCGCCGAGGCGAATGCCGCAGTCGATGGACCGGTTGAACTCAGCCGGCGCCAACGTGATGATCTCGCTGAAGCCGTCGCCGTCCACGTTCGAGTCACTCGAGGGGTCACCCACGTTGCGGCGGGTGAAGCTCGCGGTCGGGGGACGAATGAACTGAACCTGGTAGCGCCTGCTCGCGACGATGTCGCTGAAGCGGTAGAGGCCGGCGACCGAGGTGGTCGTGGTCTGAACCACGCCGATGCGGGTGCCAGTGTCGTCGACGCTCCAGAGGTTGACGGTGATGCCGCCGACCGGGAGCTCGGTGCCGTCCTGCTGGCCGTCGCTGTCGACATCGGACCAAACGTAGTCACCGATCGACGCGGTGGCGAAGATGCCAGCGTCCACGGAGCGGTTCTCCTCGCCGGGGGCGAGCGTGATGATGTCCGAGAGACCATCGGGGTCCGCGTTCGAGTCCGCGCCCTCGTCTCCACCAGCGAAGCGGGTGGTGAACTGAGTGGTGTTCGGAACGATGAACTGGACGATGTAGCGCTGGTCCGTGCTGAGGTCGGAGAAGAGGTACTCGCCGTTCACGTCGGTCGTCGCACGCGCGATGACCTCAGAGGGCTCGCCCGCGTCGTCCACGATCCAGAGGGCCACGGCCACGCCGGGGACGCCGGGGTTGAGACGATCCTGAATGCCGTTGCGGTCGTCATCACGGAAGACGCGGTCACCGATGGAGCCGATGCCGGGAGGCGGCGGGCCGGCTTCCACAAGGCCGATGTCGTACGAGACGTCACGGACGCCCGGGCGGAGCATGAACGGGTCGGTGAGACCATCGTCGTTCGCGTCGGAGTCGAGCGCGTCGTCGCCACCCACATCCTTCGGGGAGATCGCGTAGCCGTCCGGAATCACCACCTGGATGATGTAGGTGAGGCTCGCGTCGATGTCGCGGAAGAGGTAGCCACCCGTGTCGGTGGTGATGCGGGAGTCGATGTTGCGGTCCGGCGTGCCGTCGAGGTCATCGTCAACCCAGAGGTTAACCGTGAGGCCTTCGGCGCCGGTCTCGCCAGCGGTCTGGAGACCGTCTTCGTTGAGGTCCCACCACACGCAGTCACCCACGGTTGAAGGGCGCGGACGCGCGATGCCGCCATCGACCTCGATGACGTCGCCGCCTTCGACGGTGACGGTGGCGGAGATCCCGCCCTCGCTGAAGTCGCTGTCGATCCGCTCGGGGCCCGCGTCCATCGGGGAGATCGTGAAGCCATCCGGGGCGACCAACTGGACGATGTAATCAGCAGGGTCGAGATCGCTGAACTCGTACGTTCCGTCTCGGCCAGTCGTCGTCGCGGTCAAGCGCTCGTCAGGGCTGCCGTCACTGTCGGTGTCGCTCCAAAGCGCAACCTCAACACCTTCAACACCCTCTTCGCCAACTTCCAAGATGCCGTTGAGGTTCTGGTCGTTGTAGATGAGACCGCGGACGGTGCCAACGGGGTCGGGTGCCATGCAGGGATCGTGGTCGCCGCCGGGGCGCGAGAAGTGTCGGCCGTCGACCCAGACATCCGTCGCGAACGCCATATGAATGATGTATCCGGTGCCGCCGAGACGCGCCCAGCGATGGTCTTCACCACCTGCGCGAACGGTGATCTCGTGAATCGGGTCACTCGAGACGACGCGGATGCGCTCACAGTCGAGCCACTCCACGTCGACGAAGGAATGACCACCATGACCCCAGCCACAGCGACGCACTTCGGCCTCGCTCAACTGAACGACGTCATCCGGTGCGACGTCACCAACACATGCAGCTGCTAGGCACGCCGCGGCGATAAGAATTGAACGCTTCATTGTCTCTCCATACCCCTATCGAGTTGGTATCAGAGTGCGCCCTAAGGACCAAGAAGTGTTCGCGCTAAGCATGCGATTGGTATGGTAAAACACGTCCTCAACGTCACCGATTTTCCGCTCGGCGTAGAACTTCCAACGAATCGCGCGCGAGGCTAACCCTCCGCGAGTTCCGCTTCGACCTCGCGGGTGGCCTTCTCGAGCTGTTCCTGAACTTCTGCCCAGGTGTCCAGCGCGACCTCCAGCTCCACCGCGGTTCGCGAGAACGCTTTGGAAACCCGTGCCTGCGCTTCTGCATCTTCGTAGACCTGGGGATCCGCGAGCTGTTGCTCGCTCTCCTTTTGCTCGGCCTCGAGGCGCGCGATCTTCTTCTCGAGTTCGGCCACTCGTCGCGTGAGCGGACCGATCTTCTTCTTGCGGAGCTTGCGGGCGTCGGCCTCAGCGCGCTTACGGCCCTTGGACTTCTTCTGATCCCGGCGCGGCGCCTCGCTGGCCTTCGCCTGCGTTCCAGCTTGGGTGCTCTCGCCGCGACGCGCGCATGCTTCGAGGTACTCGTCGAAGGTGCCTGGGTACTCCTCGACTTTGCCTTCTGCCACGAACCAAATTTTGTTCGCGAGCCTCCGGATAAAGCCGCGGTTGTGACTCACGAAGAGCAGCGACCCGTCATACGTCTGGAGCGCCTCGGCGAGCCGTTCGCTTGACTCAAGGTCGAGGTGGTTGGTCGGCTCATCCATCAGCAGCACGTTGCCCGGATCGATCAAGAGCTGTGCGAGCGCGACGCGAGCGCGCTCCCCACCTGAGAGCACGCCGACCAACTTGTCGACCTCACGATCGCCGAAGAGCATCGCTCCCAAGATCGTTCGGATCTGCTGATGCGTCGCCTCCTTCGCGCACGACGAAACCTCGTCGTACACGGTGCGATCTTTTCGAAGGCTGTCAGCGTGATGCTGCGCGTAGTAGCCAAGCTTCACTTTGTGACCGAGCTTTACCGCGCCCGCGGTCTGCTCGAGCTCGCCGCCCATGATCTTCAGGAGCGTGGTCTTGCCCGCGCCGTTGACCCCGATGAGCGCGATGCGATCGCCGCGCTTCACGTGCAGGTCGACCCCTTCGAGCACCTTCAGGTCACCGTACGACTTCGCGATCGCGTCGGTCTCGATGACGACCTTGCCGGTGCGCTCGGAGGGCGGAAAGCGAAAGCGCATGACCGCGCGCTCCTGATGAAGCTCCACCTTTTCGAGCTTGGCCAGCTGCTTCACCCGGCTCTGCACCTGCGCGGCCTTGGAGGCCTTGGCGCGAAAACGCGTGATGAACGCTTGGAGGTGCTCCTTTTCCTTTTCGAGGTTCTTCGAGCGCGCCTCGAGCAAGACCTGCTCCTCCGCGCGCTGCTTCCGGTACGCCTCGTAGTCTCCTTTGTAGGAGCGCAGGCCCTCGACCTCGAAACTCACCACGCGATCGATCTGCTCGTTGAGAAACTCGCGGTCATGCGAGATGAGTACGAAGGCGCGATCGTAGCGCTTGAGGAACGTCCCGAACCACGCGACCGACGGCATGTCCAAATGGTTGGTCGGCTCATCGAGGAGCAAAAGATCGGGACGCTGAAAGAGAAGCGCGCCGAGCACCGCGCGCATTTTCCAGCCGCCGCTGAACTCGCCCAAGTCACGCTCGAGGTCACCTTGGGAGAACCCCAGACCGTCGAGAATTCGCTTGGCTTCATGGTCTGAGTAAAAGGTGTCGAAGAGCGTGACCTCTTCGTGCAGATCCATCGTGAGCTGCGCGGCGGCCATCATCGCGTCTTCGTCGCCCGCGGCCGAAGCGCGATCGAGTTCGGCTTGCGCGGCGTCGACCTTGAGCGCGAGCTCGGCGCGACCAGGAACGCTATCGCGAACGAACGCGAACAGTTCCTTACCGCCTTCGACCGAGACGTCCTGCGGGAGATACCCGAGCCGCATGTCGCGCCGCGTCGAGACGTCTCCCGCGTCGATCTGCTGTTGCGCCGCGAGCACGCGCATCAACGTGGTCTTCCCCGACCCGTTGGGCCCGATCAGGCCGATTCGATCCTTATCAGCGACGCGAAAAGACGCCTCGTTCAAGATCGCTTTTCCGCCGAGCGTTAACCCAACCTCGTTGAAGACCACCAAGCTCACGGCGGCCGTGTAGCACGTAACGGCGACAACGTTCAGGCGAGGCCGTGACGGCTCAGGACCAGGGGTCCCCGTGATAGCGTCGCCACGTGAAAATCACGCCGCTCAAGCCGCTCCCTTTCTTCGCGATCGGGGTGCTTCTTTCTGCGCTCAAGGTCGGGCTCGATTTCGGTCTCGCCGCGCTCTTTGAGCAGGAATGGTCGCTCCTTTTCTACGTGAACCCGCCGCGGTCACCGCTGTTTTCGCCAGGCGATGAGACGTTTGATCTCAACTACTACCTTTCGCTCTTCGCGCTCGCGGTTCCGTTCTTCGTCGTGGGTGTTTGGTTGACCGCGAAGCGCCTCCAAGACGCCGGCGCGCCCAAGTGGTTGCTGGTGCTCTTCTTTGTTCCCTTCGCGAACCTGCTCTTCTTTGTCACGGCCACGATCCTCCCCTCTCGCCCCGCGATCCGCAGCGAGGAAGGCGGTCCCTACAGGACGCACGCGCCGCTCTTTGATGAGAGCAGTCACAAGATGTTCATCGCGGTGTTGATGTCGGCGTGCGCAGGCACCGTGCTCACGCTCGGTTTGATGGCGCTCAGCGTGGGTGTCCTCGGCGAGTACGGCACGGGCCTCTTCATGGGGGTGCCGACCATCGCGACGTTCGCGACCACGCTGATCTTCTTTCGCTTGATCGGGAGCCGCCGTCCCCACGCGACCGCGCTCTCGCTCGCGACCGCCATGACCTCCCTCGGTCTCAGTATGGGGATCATGATCTTGTTCGCGATCGAGGGTCTCATCTGTTTGCTGATGGCGATGCCGCTCGCGCTGATCGCCGGGGTCGCCGGTTGGGCGATCGCGTTGGCGATCACGAAGACGACAGAGACCCTTCATCGCGAGCTGGTCTCGCCCGCGCTGATCGTCCCGGCGGTCATGCTGCTCGAAGCGATCTCGCCGATGCCGACGCAGACCCACATGGTCGAGACGGAGGTCGTGGTCGACGCGGAGCCGAGCGCGGTTTGGAATCACGTCGTCGCGTTCCCGGAGCTCCCACCGATCGAGCACTGGCTGTTTCGCGTGGGGGTCGCGGCTCCCGTCGGCGCGGTGATCGAAGGAGAGGGAGTCGGGGCGATTCGGCGCTGTCAGTTCACGACGGGAGAGTTCGTCGAGCCGATAGAAGTGTGGGACCCGCCACGCGAGCTCGGTTTCGGCGTCCTCGACATGCCCGACACGATGCACGAGCTCTCGCCTTGGGACATCCGTCCGCGGCACCTCGATGGCTACTTCAAAACGACGCGCGGTCAGTTCCTGCTTGAGCGAATCGAAGCGAGCGACGGAGCCGTGCAGACCCGGTTACGCGGCCGGACGTACTACGAGCTGGAGATGGCGCCGGTTCGGTACTGGGGTGTCTTCGCGGACGCGATTATCCACCAGATCCACCTGCGCGTGCTGACCCACGTGAAGACGGTTTCCGAAGACGGGGCGTACGATTCGTTGCCGTGAACGCGTGATCAAGAGAACGAAGCGGAATGACTGACTGGGGTGCGTCGTCCCCGCCGCCGTTATTCCCAAAAAGCGTCGTCAATTCCCGCGTAAACCCACGCAAGCGATCGAACACTTTGAATTCACGGGCGTTTTTCGTGATTTCGCAACCGCGCCAACTCGTCTCACCTAGCATCTTTGTGTCAGGCTAAGCGTGGAAATCATTGATGAATTCTTGGCACCCGGAGTGCATTCGCTTTCCGGGTGCGTTTGACCGTCAAGGCTCTCGGAATCGTTACCGGAATCCTCGCGCTGTTCGGCTGCGGTGACGACGACACCATGATGATGATGCCGCCGGAGGAGATGGAGCGGGTGGTCCCGAGTGACCTGCCCGCCGTTGAGACGTCTGGCTTCTGCATGCCGAAGGTCCTCGACGAACAGATCTTGTCCGTCTCGCCTGAGGGTGACCTCTGGATCTGGACCGGCGAGTACTTCCGCGTCCTCCAACCGGACGGCACCGAAGAGATGCTCACGTTGGACGAAGAGATCGCTGGGATCTCGTACGGCCAGCCCCGCTCAGATGACTCGATCCTCTTCGTTGGCGACGGCGAACTCTGGACGCTCAACGGTCTCTCGCTCGAGCCCTTCTACCTCCCCGACAGCCTCGGCGAGGTCCTCGCGTTCTGCGGCGACCCCGCTGCCCGCCGCGGCGCGTTCCTCCAGACAACCACCGGCGTCTACGAACGCAACGCGGGGCAGTGGTGGCGCTGGTCCCCGGCGAGCGGCTCGTTTGGTGACATCACGTTCATCGCGCAGACCGATGGCTCGTGCACCGTCGAAGACGGGGTGCGGTGGCTCGGGACGGAAGACGGTTGGCTCTGGAAAGTCTCCGCCGAAGACACTCGAATCGCCACGCGTGACGTGACCGATGCGGCCATTGTGGAAGAGCTCGGGACCGTCGCGGTCAGCCGCGGTCAACTCCTCATTGGCAACGACGATTGGGAGTCGATTCGCTTCGAGTCCGGAAACGTCACCACCCTCGCGTCCGCCGGGCGTAACTTGTGGGTCATCGCAGGCGGCCGTGTCTATCGCTTCCTGGACGGCGACTGGGACCGCATCGATCTCGACCTCGCGACGGCTGCGGAGATCGTCCAGCCCTACGCCGCGGGAGGTGTCTGGGTAGAGACCGCGGAAGAGCTCTGCCACCGCTCGGTCACCGCGCCGATCCGCGTTCGTGGCTTCGCGCCTTGGTCGTCCTACCGCGATCTCCGCGCGAGCTTTGAGGTGCTCGACGAAGCCGAGGCCGGCACCCTCTCCATCGCGCGCGACGACGTTCCTCTGACGACGGTCACCGCGACCGATGGGGTTTTCCGCGTTGAAGATCTCATGCTCGGCACGGGCATCGCGGGCGAAGCGGGCCTCCACCGACTGACGCTCTCCGCGGGAGCCGCGACTCGTGTCCTGCCGTACTGGATTCTAGAGACCGGTGACATCTCTTTTGCTGACGATGTCCTGCCGATCTTCGAAGGCCATTGCGCTGGATCGACCTGTCACGGGCCGACGCCGGATGGCGAGCGCGTCGACCTGTCGACGTACGAAGCGTGGCGTGACCGCGCGACCCGAATCAAAGAGCGCGTTGTAAGGGGTGAGATGCCTCCTGCCGATGCTGATGATGTAACCTGGACCCCGGATCTCGTGATTGTGATCCAAGATTGGATAGAAGGAGGGCTTAGGCCGTGAAGCACTTCATTACACTGATGTCTCTCTCGCTCGCGATGACCGCGTGCCAGGGCGAGATCGATGTTCCGGAAATGGAACCGCCGGTGGACCCACCAGGCGTCACACTCACTCCCCCTGTGTTGGACCCATCCGGTCAAGCCGACTTCCCGACCGCGCGTCGTGTTCGTCGACTGACCGCGGAGCAGTTCCATCGCTCGCTGACCGTCGCGACGGGTCACAGCTGGGACAAGTTCGATCGGTTCGCCGGGTCGATGGGCCGCCCTGACCTCGCTGAGGTCACGGAAGAGAGCCGCGACTTGTCGGTGACCTTCGACAAGCTCGCGGGCGACGCAGCGCGTGACACGTGCGCGCTCGCGGTGGCGGCTGACCGAGGTGTCATCTCCGGCGAGGCGACGGGCGAGCGAGTCATCCTCAACCACGTTGACGAGACGGTGACCTCCGGACCTGCGGTCCTCGAGAACCTGAAGTACCTCGTCCTTCGTTTCCATGGCGTCGCGGTGACGTCAGACGACGACCCCCGGCTCGCCCCGTGGACCGCGGTGCTCGCGCATCGCTCGGTCGACGAAGAGACCGGAATGGAGATCGAGCCCGACGCGGACGCCATGGCGCTTCGTTGGCGCGCGGTCTGCGTCGGCTTGGCCACTCACCCTGACTTCGTGACGTACTGAGGCAGCAATGAAGCACGAAGAAAATTCACACAACGATTGTCAGCACTGCGTCGCCGCAGCGGCCTCCGCGGTGGTCGACCAGGCGCTCCCCTCAAAGGTGACGCGACGGGGTCTATTCAAGGGCATCCTTGGCGCAAGCGCGCTCGCTGCGGTCGGCCCCGCGCATCGCTTGCTTGGGCAGACCAGCGAACCGCACAAGTTCGTCTCGGTCTACTTCAACGGCGGCTGGGACGTCCTCGTAGGTCTCGACCCACGTGATCCGGCGACGCCCGGCATGTACCCCGGGATCGATCTCGGCACCGACCAGTTGATGCCGGCCTACCAGACGCCGATCGACGTGACGCTCGGCAGTCAGTCGACCATCCTCGGCGCGGCCCTTGGCGGGCTCCTTCCACACACGGACGTCATGACCGTCTTCCGAGGCGTCAACATGAACACCGTCGCGCACGCCGCCGGACGCGCGTACGTGAACACCTACGTCCAGCCTTCGGGCGTCGTCGCGCGCGGTGATTCGCTCGGCGTTCGCATGGCGTCCATTGGCGACGGCGACTTCGTCATGCCGAACGTGTCGCTCGGCGTGCCGAGCTTCAACATCGACTTCCCCGTGGAGTACACCGCGGTCCGCACCGCATCGGCGACGCAGATCCTCGACCTCTTGCGTCCCCAGGGCGTTGAGTTCGATGACGAGATCGAGACGTTGCTTCGCGCAGCGCAGGACTCCAGTCGCTCCTGTGTCGGTCGTCGCTATCAGGGCGTCAGCCCCGAGGCGAGTCTTCGCGTCAGCCGCGGCCGCGTACGGCAGCTCAAAGAAGAGAACATTGAGCAGTTCTTCGCGCTCCAAGCCGACACACCGGAGATGGAAGCGCTTCGGACGCGCTATGGCATCACGGTCGCCGAAGCGGGTCGCGGAAACATCCCGGGCACGATCGCGGCCATCACGAGTCAGCTCTTGAACCTGGGTCTCGCCCGATCGGTGAGCATCCAGCTTCAGGTCGGTCTCGACACCCACTCGACGAACTGGGCCGCGTCTCAAGCGCAGCGTCAGGAAGCCGCGTGGAACGCTTTGGCGGCGCTCGTCTCCGACCTTCGCGAAGACGATCCGCAGCTTCGGAACACGACCATCTTGGTTCACTCCGAGTTCGCGCGGACTCCGCGCATCAACGGCAACCGAGGCCGCGACCACTGGTTCGCGAACTCGATGTTGGTCCTCGGCGGTCGCATCAAGCGCGGTGTGTTCGGCGCGACGCGGATCGACAACCTCGGCCTCCAAGCCGTCAACCTCACCACCGGTCTCGCGGACGAAGAGACCGGCACCATGCTCAAGCCGGAGCACATCGGCGCGACCGTCGCTGCTTCGGTTGGACTTGACCCTGCTCCCTTCCGTGTGTCCCCGCTCTCTGCGTGGATCGAAGGAGGTGTGTGATGAAGTCGCTCACGAAGCTCGCTATCGCTTGCGTCGCTATCGCGATGCTCCCGCTCAGCGCCTCTGTCGCGTCGGCCCAAGAGGAGTCGCCGCAGGAATGCGCGCCCGCGGAGACCATCGACAAGTACCGTCTCCTTCGTCAGCTCTCCCTCGACATCCGCGGTCGCATCCCGACCCACGAGGAGTACGCCGCGCTACACGGCGTGGACGAGATCCCGCAGGAGACGATCGACGATATGATCCGCTCCGACGAACACTCGCGCGAGATCCGCGAGTACCACCGGAAGATCATCTGGGGCTCGCTCAACAACGTGCCAGAGCTCGTTGGGGGTCACCGGCGGATCCGTCTCGCCGACCGCACCAACGCGCTTTGGGCGATGACCAACTCTCGCCGCTTCCTCCGTGGTCACAACGCCCGGAACTGCCTCAACGTCCCGCAACCCGCGGACAAGTACGACGCCAACGGCTACCCGCTCCCGCTTGAGTTCGGCCCGGAAGCCGGCTGCTATCTCAGGCTCGACGCGGAAGGCAACATCACCGGTCGCGGCGGCACAGGCGATAGCTGCCGACGCGAAGGCTACGTGATGGTGACGCCGTGGTGGGGCGACGCGCCGATCAAGGTTTGCGCCTTCGACGCGCAAGCGATCCCGACCGCGCGAAACGGTCAGACCTGCGGCTCCTACTACGTCAACGACACCTGTGGCTGTGGACCGAACCTGCAGTCCTGCACGCCGGGACCGGGCAACGCCTACGACCAGCGCCTTCGTCGCGCGCTCGAAGAAGAGCCCGCGCGTATCTTCGAGCACATCGTTCAAGAGGGTCTCCCTTACCACCAGGCGTTCTCGACCAAGACCACGTTCATGAACGGTCCGGCGTCGCACTTCTATCGCCACATGACGTCACCGACGAACCCGCTCACCAACGGCGGCGGGATCGGCTTCAACTCGGGCATCCCGACCGCGGCGCTTCCGCCGAGCGACGTCGAGAACATCGACGGTTGGACGCCGGTCGTGCGCGACGACATGCACGCGGGCATCTTGACGACGTTCCTCTACAACGAGCGCTTCGCCTCCAACCGTGGACGCGCGAACCGCTTCTTCTCAGCGTTCCGCTGCGAACCCTTCCTTCCCTCGGAAGACGGGCTCCCTGCCGAGACGCATGAGCTCCCCGATCCCAACCTCCGGACCCGGGCGGGCTGTAACTCGTGCCACGAGAAGCTTGAGCCCATCGCCGCGCACTGGGGTCGCTGGCGTCAGGTCGGCGAGTACGGCTTCCTGCCCACCGCGGACTTCAACTTCCTCGAGGCACGCGCCGACTGCATGAACTGTGGGCCCGACCAGGACCGCACGAACTGCTCGGGCTACTGCAACGCCTACTTCATCACGCATCAGAACGCGGTCCACCCAGACGAGATCGATCAGTGGCTCGGGATGCCCCGCTCACGCGCGTGGCTTCAGGACGACGAGATGAACATCTTGGACTCGGGTCCCTCGCTCTTGGTCGATGAGCCGAACGAGCAAGAGAAGGTCGCGAGCTGCGCGGTCCGGACCTTGGCCGAGCACCTCATGGGTCGTGAGCTCACGGAGCAGGAGCTCGTCGAGTGGGTCCCGAGCGTGACGCAGGAGTTCGCCGACAGCGGCTTCCAGTACAACCAGATGATGCGCGTGCTCCTCAACTCGGATCGCTACCGCACCATTCGCTAAGGCGACTCTGTCCAACAGACGCGGCGTGCTTCGGCACGCCGTTTGTCGTTAACCGCCTCTCTGCTTTTCCTGGACGCTCGCTCCCCCTAAGCTCCTGCCATGCATCGTTGCGTGAAGCTCTTCACGGTCGCTCTTCTGTCCCTCGCCCTCACGGGGTGTGACGACGACGAGCCCGCTCCTTCGTGTGTGCCGGACGAGGCGGAGTGGAACAGTACGATCGCCCCGTTGGTCGAGAGCTACTGCGCCGACTGCCACGCCGCGGAGCCGCGCTTCGGCGCGCCGCTCTCGCTCGTGAACTACGAAGCGATCACGAGCGGTGTCTCCGGCTCGCGTCACGCGGACCTGATGGCGCTGCAGCTCGAATCCGGCGCGATGCCCCCCGCGGGCTCGCCGCGTCCTGAGCAAGACATCCTGGAAGCGATCGCGCGCTGGTCGAGCTGCGGAGAGATCGGCGCGAGCGATATGGGCGGGACCGTGGTGACCGCGCCTCCCGTGCGCGCACCCGAGGAAGCTCCCGACGGCATGGAGTTCTTTGACGTGGTCGCGACCGATTTCGTGGTGGGTCCGGAGGTCCGCGAGCTCTACCAGTGCTTCGTGTTGGAGGCGCCGACGACCGAGTCGCGCTTCATCAAGCGATTCGAGGCGATCATCGACGATGACCGCGTGCTTCATCACCTGGTGCTCTTGCGCGACACCGAGCGACGCGCCGGAACCGATCCACACGTCTGCTGGGACATGCCGCAAGGGAGCGACTACCTCGCCGCTTGGGCGCCTGGGGGGAGCGCGTTCGAGTTCCCAGAAGGCGGCATGCGCGTGGAGCCTGGCGAGCGTTTCCTTCTTCAGATCCACTACAACAACCGCGCGGGACACGACGATGTGGTCGACGCTTCCGGCATGCGGATCTTCCACGGACCGCCCGTGGGACCCGAGTACGGCATGGTCTCCATCGGGCCGCTCGGCTTTGAGATCCCGGCGCGCGGCACCCATGACGTGAGCAGCTTCTGTACGATCCGTGAGGAGACGACCTTCTTCGCGAGCGCGCCGCACATGCACGAGATCGGCGCCGCGTTCTCTCAAGAGATCTTGCGCGCCGACGGGAGCCGCGAAGAGCTCATCGCGCTCGATGGCTGGGACTTCGATCTCCAGATCCCGTACCACACGCCCGTCGTGATCCAGCCAGGCGAACGATTGAGGACGACGTGCACGTTCACCAACACGAGCGACCAAACCGTGATCAATGGTCCGGGGACGAACGACGAGATGTGCTTCAACTTCGCGTACGTCACGCCGCCGCCGCCCTCGCGCTACTGTGACGAGAGCGGTCGCGCACCGCGAGAGTATGAGCGCGGCGAGTGCGCGCCGGTTCCAGGGACCACGCCGGTTCCGATGCGCGGCAACCTCGTCATCGGGGAGACCGCCGCGCTCGGGGGCGGAGACGTCCCGGACGGCCTCTACACGGTCGAGCGGATCGACCTCTACCTCGGCTCGGGCGAGACGCCAGTCGGCGTGATCAACCCGTCCAACAGCAGCACCACCTCCGCCGGACAGCTCCTCATCGAGGGCGACCACCTTCAGTTCGACGGCCACCTCGACTTCTCCGCGGTCCACGAGGGAGGCTTCTCATACGATGATGGCTTCGAGATCACCTTCGGCGGAACCTACAACCGCGAGACGAAGGTGCTCGACGTGGACTGCCCCGCTGAGTACGCGGGCGAGACCACCGACATTGACTACGAAGTGGATGGCGAGCGCGTTGTGCTTGGGATGAACGTAGGCGGGCCGGCCGGTCCCACCACCGTCCGCATGATCTTCACACCGCGCTAGCGACGCGCTCAAACGCCCGACCGAGCAAAAAGCCGGGCATTTAGCATCGGCGCGGCAGGATTGCGCGGCAGGAATACGTAGATTCACGCAGGAATCGCTCAGGAGCGATTGGCACAAACATCGCTTAGACAGCAGGCGTGACCTACCGCAGTTCTCACTCGCTCTCTGATGACATCCTCCGGCTCCAACGACTTCTGCGCCGGCGACAAGCTGAGCTCGACGAGCGGACGCGGAAGATGCACGTCCACATCAACAGGCTTGAAAGGAAGCACGCAACCATGGTCGCCGCGCGTCGAGCATCGCAGAACCGACCCGTCCACGACGTGAAGCGACTGCGACCGAGGTGGACGCAGATCCCGGTCCTGACACGCGAACAGCTCGCTTCGCTCCCCACTCATGAGCTTGAGGCCCGCGTCGGGATGCTCCAAAAAGCGCTCGAACAGCGCTCGGTGGAAGACGGCGTCCGCGCCCTTCGAGCGGTTCGCGAAGGGCTTCACCAAGAGATCGAGGACGAGAAGGCGCTTGCGTACCTCCTCAACAACGGAAACCGTTCGTCTCTTCCTGCCATGGTGGCGCTCGGCTCGATGATTGGCAGCTTGTTCACCGGTTTGATCGGGATCTACGTGGGCCACCCGGAGTTTCACCTCGTCGGGCTGATCATCGGAGGGCTCTTCGGTCTCATGATGCCGCTGATGCTTGAGCTCACGCCCCACCCAGAGCGGGAGCGCGCGCCGCTCAACGGCTAACGCGCCACGGCCGACGCGCGGTCAACACATCTGCGTTCCGACCATTCGCTGCAGCACGCGTTGAAACTCTGGGACGCTGATGTCGACGTGCTCACAGACGCGTCCATAGAGCATCGCGGTCGGCACGTTTCGGTCGCCGCGCTCCTTCTGTGTCTCGGCGAGCACGAAGAGGACCACGCGTTCGATGCGGGTCAGGCCATCGCGAACGTCGGGGATCCGATCGAGCGCGCGTGGGTGGTAGAGCAGGTTGTCGGGGTCGTCGCTCACGCGGGCTTTGTCTCACACCTCAGTGACGCGTTGGTTCGGAGAACGTCGTGTCTTCCACGCGGTAGTAGATCCGGCGACCTTCACGTTCGGCGACACAGACGCCCTCTTCCGCCAGAGCGCGGAGCGCGGTTTGCGCCGCCCGGAGCGGGACTCCGGCGTTCTCGGCCGCTTCCTTTGCGGTGCGCACCCCATCGCGCACCAAAGCACGGAGGAGGCGATCTTCGACCGGAGCGGCGCAGCGGGGATCCGGAACCAGGATCGCCCCGGAGAGCTCGAGCTTCACGATCCCGGCGTTCCGACCGAGCTGACCGCGATCGCCAACGTAACCGCGACCGCGATGGAGCAGCACGTCGAACACGCCTTGGTGCATCTCCGAGACGTACTCAAAACCGTAGACGCGTTCGAAGCAGAGCCGCTCGGGCAAACCCTTGGGACCCGCGAGCGCGAGCACCGCGGTGAGCGTCTCGACGCGACCTTGCTTGCGTCTCGTCTTGGGCAGGACGTGCACGTCGCGTCCTTGAGACGCCAGCGTGATCCCGCGACGCAGAACGCGTCGTCCTTCGGCGCCGGGCAGCGCCAAGACATAGACGGCGGTCTCGCCTTCCGCGGAAGTGGAGACACCAATGAGCGAGGGCGGGACCGCGTCCAGCTCACCGTTGAGCCAAGGCGTGATCGCCGGTGCGCTGTTGACGTCCGCGTCGAGCGCGCTCAACCACGAGCGCGCTTCATCGCCGAGCTGCTTGAACCCCGCGAGCCGTGCTTCCACGCGCCCACCGTGCGCGAGCATCGTCGCGCGATCCCCAGCGTCCGCGGCCGCGAACATCGACATCGCTTCGCTCGCGCTATCGGTCGGTGTCTGGTCCACCCGCGCTGACGCCGCGACGAGCTCCCAACGAATCCACGGGCGCCAAATCGGCGACGCGGTCGTGAGCAGCGCGGTTAAGATCCGGCTCGCGAGATGCGGCGCACCGGCGAATCGGCGAACGCGCGCGAGCACGACGTTCGCGAGATACTCCGACTGCGGAAGACCCTCGGTTCGGCCCATCCGCGACGCGCGACGCGCGGTCGCCTTGGAGTCATCAAACGAGATCGTCAGGAGCGCCAACGCCTTCAAGGCGTGCGCTTCGACCACCACTTCCGCGAGTCCACAGCGGCGCGCGATCGTGCCGGCTTCGTCCGCCGCAGCAGCCGCGCGCTCATGGTCTCCACTGAGCTCCAGTGACCAGGCACACATTTGCTTCAGGCGAGCGTGTTCTCGCTCACCCACGCCGGTCGCTACCGCAGCCTCAGCCCGCGCGACGGCGTTCCGAAGAGCCTCGTGATTGCACGTCAGAACCGCGACCCGTGCGTGTTCCCAACAAGCGACCAGAACGGGGGTGCTCGTTTCTGTCGAGATAGGAATCGAGGTGTCCAGACCTGGGATTGGATCCCCAACAGCGACAGCATATTGAACGGAGAGCACATTCCGCCACGCGGAGATCACCACATCGGCAGAGGCCGATTGGCTCTTCAGCCATTGCAAGCTCTCGCCAAAGTCACCTCTCGTACCGCCTAAATACGCGCTCGCTGCTTGATCGATCGGGTTCATGCGTTGGGTTCGACGTATACTAGCACTCGTGTCCACCGACTCGTTCACAAAGGGGTCTGGGCTCGCCCTTGTCGGTGAGCTGGCGTCCGGAGGAATGGGTCGAGTCGATCTCGCGATGCGCCGAGAGGGTCGGTTCGTTCGCCTCTATGCGGTCAAGCGTTTGCACGCCCAATACCGCGGAGACGACGACTTTCTCTCGATGTTCCTCGATGAAGCGCGGGTCGCGGGACTTGTTCGGCATCCCAATGTGGTCAGTGTCCTCGACGTCGGACAAGACGACGAGGGTCCCTACTTGGTTATGGAGTTCGTCGAAGGGGTCTCCGTCGAGGCGCTCATCCGGCGAACAGTCGTGCGCAACGAAATGATCCCGATGCAGGTCGCGCTCCGCATCGCGGTCCAGATCGCGCGAGGTCTGCACGCGGCCCACGAGCTTCGCGACGCCTCCGGGCAACCGCTCGGCCTCGTGCATCGCGACGTGAGTCCACAAAACGTTCTCGTCGGCTATGACGGGATCTCGCGCGTGACGGACTTCGGCGTGGCCAAGGCTTTCGGCCGCGTGACCAAGACGTCGACGGGAGTGCTCAAGGGCAAGCTCGGCTACATGGCGCCCGAGGTCCTGCGGTTCGAAGAACCCGATCGCCGCGCCGACCTCTTCTCCTTCGGCGTCGTCCTTCATGAGCTCTTGGTCGGCCGGCGGCTCTACAAGAACCGCGAAGGGATGGATGGCGCGCGGCGCATCTTGAAGGAGCCACCGCCGGACCTCGCCGACGACCGCGAGGACGCTTCGCCGCAGCTGGTCGAGCTTCTCTTTTCGACCCTCGCGAAGGATCCGAAGCACCGACCGGACACCGCGCTCGCGATCGCGCAGTCACTGGAAGGTGTCCTCGCCGAGGTTCTGCTCGATGAACCACCGATCGAGGTCAGCGAATACCTCCGTCGTGTCTTTGCAGAGGAGCGCGAGGAACATCGCGAGCGTGTCCAGTGCGCGATCGAAGACGCAGAGAGTCGCGAGTTCGAGGCGGCGATCGACATCACGCTGGAGAACCTGCTCGACCTCGACCCCGAACAGACGGAGGTCACCGAACAGATGCCGCCAACGCGGATGCGTTGGTGGATCCCGCTGGGGATCGCCGCCGCCGCCGCCGCCGCGCTTGCCTGGACGCAGCTAACGACACCGCCGAACGAGCCCCTCGAGGTCGGCGCACCGTCCGCGGTCGTGACGGGTGCGGAGAACAGGCCCGTTCCCGCCGCGACAGAGGTGACGCAGGTGACCGCGGACGTGGATGACGTGCCCGCGATGGCCGCACAGGTGGACCCAGGTTCCGAACCCCCGGCGATCGATCCCGAACCAGCCGATCCCGAACCAGCCGATCCCACGCGCCACGCTGAGAACGTCGTGAGCGAGGCGGTCGAAGTCGCTGAAGTGCCGCGCGCCCGAACGCGACCGCGACGTCCGGTGAACCGAACGCAGGGTCGGGGGTCTCGGATGACCAAGCGCACCACACCCATGTGGGAGTGGTGATCCGCACGCTCTCCATCTTCCTGCTGCTCCTCGCCTTTCTGGTCGACGCGAGTCACGCGGTGGGGCAGCCGGCGATCCCGGACGACCAAAATGAAGCGCGCTCGCTCTTTGTCGACGGCAACCGAGCGATGGACGAGGGGCGCTTCGGCGAAGCGAGAGACTTCTTTCGGCGATCCCTCGAGCTCCACACATCGATCGCGACCGCCTTCAACCTCGCGGTTTCCCTCGAACGAACCGGTGAGCTGGTCTCGTCCGTGGAGCTGCTCAGCGATCTGATCGCGGGCGAGTTCGGAACGCTCTCACCGGCACAGCGAACAGAAGCGGTCGACTTTCGGGATCGCACTGAGCCCGACATCGGGGTCGCGCAGTTCGCGATCACCGGACCGCCAAGCGCAGAGGCCCGGCTCGATGGGGAGCTGCTCGGAACGGTTCAACGCGGACGCTTTCTCGAGACCGAAGTGGATCCGGGTGAGCACGTGATCGTGATCACCGCGCGCGGCGTTCAACCCGTCGAGCGGCGCTTCGTCATGGAGCGTGGGGAGACGCTCGAGCTGACGATCCCGATCGACGCGAGTGAGCTCGGGACCTTGGTCGTCGAGAGCGAAGCCGACGCGGTCATCAACGTTGTTGGGGCCGGCGAAGCCCGTGGCGAGTTTCGTCGGACGCTCCCCGCGGGCGACTATCAGGTTCAGCTCGACGGTGTGGACCAAGAGGTCGCGGAGGTGCGCGCCGGACAAACCGTGCGCCTGGTTCTCGGTCGTCGAAGCTCACGCCGAACCGGACTGATCATCGCGTTGTCCGCGGTTGTGCTCGCCGCCGCTGCGGGTACGACCGCGTATTTTCTTCTCCGCGATCGCCAAGCCGACCCCTCGTCCGATCCGCTCTATGGAACGATCTTTACGCTTCAAGCTGGGAACTAGCGTGCGCAGAGACACAAGCTCTCGGCGGTTCCCTCGAAAACTCCCCGTTCTCCTCCTCCGTCCGCGTAGCTGATCTCCGTCTCCACCCGCGGTCCCCTCATCCAGGGACACAGATCCGCTGAAGGTTTAGGTGAAAAGAGGTACTCTCGCTGTGAGGTATTTGGAGATGAAGCGACTTACACTTTGGTCACTGGCCGCGTTCTTTGTGATCGCCGGATGTGATTGCGACAAGGGCGAGCCCATGGACCCCCGCTGCGAGACGAACGCAGACTGCGACCTGGGGTTTGAGTGCATCGACAACCGATGCGAGGAAGCCGATCCGCCTCCCACGGACGCTGGCGTAGATACGTCCGGTGACACAGGTGGCGACACGAATCCTTCGCCCGATACCTCTGCTCCTTGCTCGGACCTCGATGGGGACGGCGCGAACGGCATCACGGACACGTGTCCCGACGGCACCGACTGCGACGACACCAACGCGGACATCGGTCCGGCGTCACCCGAGGTCTGCGGCGACGCGATCGACAACGACTGCAACGGCGAGGTCGATGAAGAGACGTGCATCTGTGGCGCGGGTGGACGCGTCAGTTGCTACACCGGCGCGGCGGGCACCCGTGGTGTCGGCGCGTGTCGCAACGGTGTCGCGCTCTGCACTGGCGTCGGGATGCCCGGCGAGTGCGTCGGTGAGCAGACGCCAGGGGAAGAGACCTGCGACGGCACCGATGAAGACTGTGACGGCCTGACTGACGAAGGTCTGCGAAACTCGTGTGGCGAGTGCGGTCCCGAGCCGATGGAGATGTGCGGCGACGACATCGACAATGACTGCGACGGCATCGCGGACGAAGACTGCGAGTGTGACTACCGCTGTGAATGCATGGAAGGCACGAGCTGTGACTGTCGCCCGCCGACCAACCAGCCCTGCTACGACGGTCCCTTCGGCACCGCGGGTCTCGGCATCTGCGCTGGCGGACGTCGCGATTGCGTCGCAGACGCGGTCGCTGGCGGCAACCGCTGGACGATGTGTGAAGGCCAAATCACCCCGGGCACGGAGTGCGAAGGCGGCGTCGCGAACGGCGAGGACGAGGACTGCGACGGCGGGATCGACGAAGGTTGCTTGGATGCCGACATGGACGGCGTCGCGTGGCCAGCCGACTGCGACGACAGCGACGCCTCGATCTTCCCAGGCGCGACAGAGACCTGCAACGACCGCGATGACAACTGCGACGGCGTGGCCGACGAGGGTGTGCGCAACGCCTGTGGCTCGTGCGAGGCGGACCCTGCCGAGACCTGCGGCAACGGGTTGGACGACGACTGCAACGGCACCGTCGACGACGGCTGCACCTGCACCATTGACGCGACGCAAGACTGCTACGGCGGTCCTGACGGAACCCAAGGCGTCGGCGCCTGCGCGGCCGGCACCCAGACCTGCACCGGCAGCGTCGAATTCGCCTCGTGGAGCGAGTGCACCGGAATGGTCCTCCCGACTCCCGAGATCTGCGACGGCATCGACAACGACTGTGACGGCGAGGTCGACGAGCGCTACGCGGTTGGCTCGAACCTCTGCGGCTTCTGTGACGGCGCCGAGACCTGTGACGAGATGGACAACGACTGCGACGGTCGAACCGACGAAGGCGTCTCCAACTCGTGCGGCGTCTGCGGACCTGATCCGGAAGAGACCTGCAACGGCGCCGATGAGGACTGCGACGGGATCGTCGATGAGGGCACCACGAACTCGTGCGGCACCTGCACGCCCGAGTTCTGCTACACCGACATCTGGGACATGCCCTCCGACTGTGAAGCGGACGGGCGCGACTGTGACGGCGTCGAGCCCGATCCCGACATGCCCGACAGCATCACGCTGGGTAGCTCGAGCTTCGACCTCGACTACATCTATGTCGCGGTCACGCAGCGCGGCCAGGTCGCGCAGCTGAACACGACCACGGGCGTGAAGAACTGGCAGATGCCTTCTGGCGGTTCGCACCCCTCCCGGACCGCGGTCGCGATCGACGGCAGCGTCTGGGTCGGTAACCGCGGCTTCACCAACGCCGCCAGCGCGGTCTACTCCAACGTCACCCACCTCTCAGAGGGCGACGGAAGCATCCTCTGTACGGCACCGGTCCCCGGCCTGGTGCGTGGTGTCGCGATCGATGGCGACGGCTTCGTCTGGGCAGGTACCTGGACCGGTCGTCGCCTCTACAAGATCGACCCGGCGGACTGCACGATCCTCGGCAACTGGGACGCGGGCGTGAACATCTACGGCTTGACCGTCGACCCTGACGGTTTCGTCTGGACCGCCTCCACTCCGAACTCGATGCGGATGGACCCGCGCACCAACACGCTGACGCCGTTCCCGAACGCGTCGCGCTACGGCATCGCGGCTGACGGCGCTGGAAACATCTGGCACGGCGGCTGGTCCGGTGGGGGCCCGATCCACGCGATTCGCTCCGCGGACGGCACGGTCTTCAACGCGGCCTCCACGACCCGCGTCACCGCGGTCACGGTCCACCCCGACGGTCACGTTTGGGGCTCGGCGTACTCCGCCAACCAGGTCGTCAAGGTCGACCCCGTGACTGGCGCGGAGGTCTGCCGCGGCATGAACGCGAACGGTGTGAACCCGCACGGCGTCGCGGTTGACCGGATGGGTCGCATCTGGAGCCCGAACCGGACCGGCGGATACATCAACGTGTTCGACCCCGACACCTGCGCCCGTCTCCACAGCTACGTGGTCGACGCGGGCCAGGAGCTGTACTCCTACTCCGATATGTCCGGTCACCTTCTGCGCACGTTCGTCGCGCCCGAGGGTCACTGGTCGCAGGTCTTCGACAGTGGGTACCCGACGCCGCTTTGGACCACGCTGGAGTGGGACGGTTTCGAGCCCGAGGGCACCGGCATCGAGGTCACCGTTCAGACGGCTGGCAGCGCGGCTGGGTTCGACGACGCGGTTCCGTGCGGACCGTTCACCGAGTCACCGATCGACCTCAGCACGTGCGCCATCCCGCGCGCGCGCTTCCTGCGCATCAACGTTCGTCTCTTCCGCTCTGGAACGGACAACCGACCGCGCTTCGACGAGGCTCGCGCCTTCTGGGCGTACTAGCTCGCCGCCTCCGTCGTGAAACGAGCCCGTCGCTTCATGCGCCGGGCTCGTTTCCGTTTCTCACTTCTGCTTCTGCGATCTTCTGCGATGGTCTGGTCCTGATGCTCTCTTTGCTCCGTCTCCCCGTCCTTTGTCTCTGCGCGGTCCTCTCCGCCTGCTCGAGCTCACCTGCCGCGGCCCCCGCTGCGGAGGCCGTGCCCGAAGACAATGGTCCCTGTCCCGCCCGCATGGCGCTGATCGAGGGTCGCGTCTGCATCGACCGCTACGAGAACAAGATTGTCGACGGCCGCGCGGTCCCCGCGATCGGTGAAGTGCCGGCGCGCGAGACCTCGTACACGATGGCGCATGACGCTTGTCGAGCCGCGGGCCTCCGCTTGTGCTCAAGCGAGGAGTGGACGCTCGCGTGCGCGGGACCTCGGGAGCGCAAGTATCCGTACGGCGACGAGTACGAAAAGGGACGCTGCAACACCGCCGAGTGGGACACCGAGCTTGAGAGCATGGCGCCTGCCGCGGGGGGGTCACACGAGCGCTGCGTCACGCCCGAGGGCGTCTTCGACTTGTCGGGAAACCTATGGGAGTGGACCGCGACCCCAGACACCGGTCCCCTGCGCGAGATGCGCGGCGGCGGGTTCTCCAACAGCCCTCGCGAGACCGCCTGCGTTCGCGACCACGTGCTCTCGCAACCGATCGAAGGTGCGTTCGACGGGCTCGGGATCCGCTGCTGCCGCGATCCCCGGTAGAGCGGCGATCTAGACCGCGTGCACCTTAAACTGATCGCCCTCACGGCCCCGGGATCATCAATCAGTTTAAGGTGAACGCGATCTAGCGATCGAGCTCTTCGAACTCGACGTCGACGATCTCAGCGTCTGCGATCTGCTTGGGGCGTCGCCGCGGACTCGGCGCCGACGCGCCCTTTGCGACGCGCACGAACGTCGCGGCCCCGCTGGTCGCGAAGGGCGACGCGCCGATCGAACCGCCCGCGACATGAATGGTGCCACGCTCAATCCCAGACGCGATCCGGGCGCGGACGAACTTCGCGATGAGCGCGCGGGTCGGCGGGAAGAGAAGCGAGAGCCCGAACGCGTCCGTCAGCACACCAGGCGTGACCAAGAGCACACCGCCCACCAACACCAGAACGCCTCCGAGCACGCCTTCTTCTGGCATCTCTGCTTTCGCGAGTGAGTCTTGCCAAGAGCGCAGGACGCGGAGCCCTTCCCGCTTCGCGAGAAACGCGCCCACCAAGCCAGTGACCAGCACGATCGCGCAGGTCTCCAGGAAGCCGAGCACACCCCCGAGCCAAATGAGGAGGTACAGCTCGATGAGCGGAACGACCGTGAAGAGGACAAAGAGCCACTTACCCACGCGGAGAACGTAGAGCCGCGTGGCGCAGACCGCAACGCAGTCGCGCGTCACCCGATGAGGAGACATGAAGCCGCGCATGGACAGGGGATCTCTTGCTGCTAACGTCGGCCGCGTGCCGCATGACGTCGACACCGCGCTCAAGGAGCGCTTCGGGCTCGACGCTTTTCGTCCGTGGCAACGCGACGCGATCTCCGCGCTGCTCGAAGGGTCACGCCGCGTCATGGTGGTCGCGCCGACCGGCGGCGGAAAGTCGCTCTGCTACCAGCTCCCCGCGACGGTCCTCGAGGGGACCACGCTAGTCGTCTCCCCGCTCATCGCGTTGATGGACGACCAGGTCCGCGCGCTCCGGGAGCGCGGTATCGCGGCGACTTATCTCGCGTCCACGCTGCCGCGGGAAGAGGTCCGCGATCGCGAGAACCGGCTCGCGCGCGGAGAGTATGACCTTGTCTACATCGCGCCCGAGCGCCTGAGCAATCCGTACGTCCGGCGCCAGCTGAAGAACATCCAGATCCCCTTCGTGGCGATCGACGAGGCGCACTGCATCTCGCAATGGGGCCACGACTTTCGGCCGGACTACCTCCGCATCGGAGAGGTGCTCAAGGACCTCGCTCCGAAGCACGTGCTCGCGTGCACCGCGACCGCGACCCCGCGCGTGCGTGACGAGATCGTCGCTCGCCTCGGGATCGGTCAGCACGGCGAAGAGGTCACGACGGTGCTCCGCGGGTTCGCGCGCCCCAACCTGCACCTCGAGTGCCGAGAGTTCGAGAAGAAGAAGGACCGCGTCGACGCGATGCTGATCGCGGTTCGAAAAGCGCTCGGCTCCATCGCTTCACCCAAAGGCGCCGCCATCGTCTACGCCTCGACACGTAAGGACACCGACAAGCTGACGCAAGCGGTGAAGGAGCTCGGGTTCCGCGCGGCGGGCTATCACGCAGGTCACGCTCCTGCTGCTCGAGCCAGCGTGAGCGAGGCGTTCGCGAGCGGCGAGCTCGACGTGATCGTCGCGACCAACGCGTTCGGCATGGGCATCGATCGCGCGGACATCCGCCTCGTCGTTCACGCCGCGACACCAGGATCGATCGAGGCCTACTACCAGGAGGTCGGCCGCGCCGGTCGAGACGGCGCCGAGGCGCGCGGGCTCCTGCTCACCGGGACGAGCGACTTCGGTCTCCGCAGGCGACTCATCGAGCTCCCCACCCGCGGCGAAGCGCGCTCTCCCGAGCGGATCAAACACCAGTGGAACATGTTCCTCGATCTGATGCGCTACGTGGAAGCCGGCAGCTGCCGACACGATTTCATCCTGCGCTACTTTGGCGATGAAGCGGAGACCCTCGGCGGGTGCGGCCACTGCGATGTCTGCGCGCGGATCGAGGAAGAAGGCGAGGACGACGGAACCCTCAGCCCGGAAGATCTCCTCATCGTCCGCAAAGCGCTCTCGGGCGTCGCGCGTTGCCACAATCGCTTTGGTCTCCGGGCGGTCGCGGAGATGCTCGAGGGCAAGACCACCAAGAAGCTTGAGAAGATGCGGCTCACGACGCTCTCGACTCACGGGCTCCTCCGCGAACGTTCCGGAGATTGGATCATGGCGCTCTTGCGTCGGCTGATCACCGCGGGCTTGGTCGAGCTCAGCACGGGCGAGTACCCGCTCGCGATGCTGACCAAGCGCGGCGCCGCGGTCATGAAAGAAGAAGAGAACATCCGCTTCCTGATGCCGCGGGTCGCGCGGGCGAGCTCCGCGCCGCGCGCAGGAAAACGCGCGCCGCTCGAGATCCCGGTCGGGCCCGATCGCTCGCTCTACGACGCGCTCAAAGAAAAGCGGCTCGAGATGTCGCGCGAGGACCGCGTCCCTGCCTACTACATCTGCACCGATCGTACGCTCATCGAGATCGTGAAGCGGAAGCCGCGCGACGAAGAGAGCCTGCTGCGGGTGCCGGGAATGGGCCCCGCCCGTGTCGAGTCATGGGGCGATGAGCTCCTCGGGATCCTCACGGAGTGGTCCCCCGCATAGAACGCACGCGAGGTGCTCGCAGGTCGTCCACGCGCCGCCGCAGATCACGCAAGTGGACGGGCTGATCGGTCCGCACTCCGCGCACCGCGGCACGTCACGATGCCGCACCGGATGGTCGAGCGGACACGTGTACTTCCCGCCAAGGGTAAACTCATCGTTCCCGAACTCGATGACGCGATCGCGCTGCACATCGCGCCGGACCACGCATCCGCAAGAGAGCGCGAAGATCGCGAGGGCGTTCCCTTCGCTCGCTTCGCTGGCCTCACGGATCGCGAAGACCGTTGTCACGCGATGGCTCGTCCCCATCTCAGCGTTCCCGACGCGTTACGCGTTCACGAGTAGCGGTCATCGCGCCACGGATGCGCGGTGTCGCTGTAGCCGCGCTGCTCCCAGAACCCGAGCTCGTTCTTGGTCATGAACTCGATCTGGCGGATCCACTTCGCGCCCTTCCAGGCGTAGAGCTGCGGCGTGATCATCCGGACCGGTCCGCCGTGCGCGCGCGGAAGCGGCTCGCCGAATACCGTATGCGCCAGGAGCACATCCGGCTTCATCGCTTCGACCAGCGATACGTTTGTCGTGTAGCCGTCGTACCCATAACACATCACGTGGGTCGCGTTGTCGTGCACGCCGGCGAGAGCCGCGAGCTCCATGAAGCGTACCCCGCGCCACGGCATGTCCATCTTCGACCACGTCGTGACGCAATGAAAGTCGCTCACGTCCTCCACCTGCGGGAGCAGAAGCAGCGCGTCGAACGACAACGTCTGCGGCTCAGCGCACGCGCCCGAGAGCTCAAGCGTCCACTCGCTCTTCGCGATGGTGGGCTTGCGGCCCAGGTCGAGCACCGGCCAGTTCTTCGCTTCCTTTTGTCCTGGCGGGAGCTTCGGCATGCCGTGCCGGTTCTTCGCGCCGCTCCCCAGGGGTTGGTCATCGCTCTGCGCGGGGGTCGCGGACATCTTGGCTTCGAAGCGCTGCTTCAGGCGCATCCGCGCTTCCACGATCCGCTCTTCTTTCGTACGTTCAGTGCTCACGGCAAAAGCGTCCCACGACGCGCCCACCTGTGCCATCCAAGCACGTTGAGGACGTGCGTTTGCATGACGCGCGCGAAAGACTTCGGTCGAAAGCGCTCTTGTCGCTTGGAATAAACGTTGCAGCCCGAGGACCCTATGCTCCGCCATCCACGTCGCGATCTCCCAGGCATTCTCGTTCTGCTGACGCTGCTCAGCGCGATGGGGTGCGGCAGCAAGACCGGTCTGAAGATCCCCGAGTTCGACGCGTCACCGGATGCTGAGCTCGACACCACCCCAGACGTCCCCGACACCGCGGTGGACACCGAGGTCTGCATCCCGTTCCGCTCGCGGGCCGAGCTCGCCTCGCTCGACATCTACGTCTTGCTCGACAGCTCGGGTTCGATGGAAGAGCTCACGGCGGATGGTCTCACCAAAGCAGACGCGCTCTACGGCGCGCTCGAGGGCTTCCTCACCGCGGAGGACTCGGAGGGCCTGGGGGCCGCGCTCACCTTCTTCCCGATCGAGGACGAGAGCGTCTCTGAGTTTTGCGACAGCGATGACGTCTGTGGTGGTGGAGACGAGTCGTGCTTCGCGCCCGACGTCTGCAGCATGAGCAGCCAAGCGTGTCGAAACGACGCCGACTGCCCGGAAGCCGGCGAGACCTGCCTCGACCTTGGGCGCTGCGAAGGCACGGAAGACTTCTGCGTCATCGGGGGCGGCTTTGGTGGTTGCGGCCCGGCCGTTCGCTGCGTCGACTTCGGCCTCTGCATCAACCGCATCTCGTGCGACACGAGCGACTACCGTCGGCCTGTCGTTCCGCTCGGCTTGCTCCCCGAGAACGCGCCGCGGATCATTGAAGCGCTCACCTCTCGCGAGATTGACGGCGGCACGCCCACCCTCCCCGCGTTGACCGGCGTGATGGAGCGCGCGCGTCGTCGCACCATCGAGAGCCCCGGCAGCAAGGTCATCGTCTTGCTCGCGACCGATGGCTTCCCCGAGTCCTGCGATGACAACCTCCCGAGCCCCTACGATCCCGACCCGGACCGCACGCTCGGGATCCCGGCGCCCGCAGAGATCGCCGCGGCCGGAGCGCGCGGCGGTATCGAGACCTTCGTCGTCGGCGTCTTCGAACCAGAGGAAGAAGAGCTCGCGCGCGAGAACCTCTCTCGACTCGCGCTCGCCGGTGGCACGGACGAAGCGTTGATCGTGACCACGGAGTTCAACGTCACCGAGCGTCTCCTTGAGGTGTTCACCGAGGTGCGCGAATCCGTCCAGACCTGCATCTACTCCATCCCCGCGGAGGGCGCGGTCCCTGATCCACGTGACCTGGATGTACGACTCCTCGAACGCGGCGGAGACGAGCGCCGCATCTCGCGGGTCGACAGCCTTGAGGACTGTCGCGGCGATGGATACTTCTTCGAGGGTGACCTCATGCCGGGCGACCGTCCGGGCTACCTTGAGCTCTGCCCGGCCTCCTGCGAATTCGCCGAGCGCGACGATGTGTTCGTTGAGATGCAGTCCGGCTGCGAAATGGAGTAACGCAGCTCTCCGTTTCGGTCCGTAAGACCCCAAGGGCGAAGGCTTTCCTCCCGAAGGCGACCGCACCCTCTCGGTCCATTGCCACCTACCACCGTTGGCTTAGTTTGGATCCGCCAGGGGGGCTTATGAACAGAATCCAGTCCAAGTACACACAAGACCTCGCGCGTGCTCGCAACACCGCGGAGTGCCGCGAGTCGACGAGCCTCTTGGACGCGCTTCCGCAGCACATCGTGATCGTCAACACGGTGGGCGTCATCACCCGCGTCAACGACACCTGGCGCCGGTTCGCCGCGCGGAGCGGACACGAGGGCGGCTACGTCGGCCTCTCGTACTACCGCTACGTGCCCGACGTCCTTCGGGCGCGGCTTCAGCAAATGCTCGCGGGGGGAGGAGAGAGCGTCACGCTGGAGTATCCGATCGGCGATCGTTGGTTCGTCATGGAAGCGCGACCGCTCCCCGAAGGCGCGGTCATCTCGCACACCGACATCACCGAGCGCAAACGGATGGAGGTCTCGCTCGAAGCGATGGCGTGTCGTGATCCTCTGACCCAGCTCCTCAACCGTCGCGGGCTTCACCGCGTGCTGGACAAAGAGGTGCAGCGGAGCCGCGAGAAGCACCTCCACGCGCTCGTCATCGACTGCGACAACTTCAAGGGCGTGAACGACTCGCTCGGACACGCCGCCGGTGACTTGGTGTTGCGGACCATCGCGGCGCGGATGAGAGAGCAGCTCGGGCAACGCGGACAGCTCGCCCGAATCGGCGGAGACGAATTCGTCGCGCTGCTTCCAGGTGCCGACGGGACGGCCGCGCGCGTGATCGCTGAGCGCCTCCGAGCCGCGATCGCAGAGCAACCGATCGCCGTCTCGCATGGCCCCGTGGTCGTCACGCTGAGCATCGCGGTCTGCGAGATGAACCCGCAGCTCCGCAACCTTGACGACCTCCTCGCGACCTCCACCGCGGCGCTCAAGTCGTGCAAGCGCCGCGGCAAGAACATGGTGACGTACCGAGACGCACCGACGCGCTGCCCGGGCGACCTCCAGGTGCTGACGTCGCCGAGCTACTTCAAGGCGCTCTTCCAGCCGATCGTCGAGCTCCAGAGCGGCTCGGTCGTGGGCTACGAAATCTTGTCGCGCGGTCGCGGCAGCTACGCCTCCCCGCTCGACTTCTTTCGCGCGGCCAGTCGTGGCGGTCTCCTCAGCCGGGTCGATCTCGCGTGTCTGCGATCGTGTGCGAACGCGGCCGCCTCGGTCCCGAGCAGCCTCCGCCGACACATCAACGTCTACCCTTCGACGCTGCTCGCCGCGCCGGTCTCTCAGATGCTCGAGGTCCTCGGACCGCAGGCGCGTGCTGGCCTCTGTCTGGAGATCAGCGAGAAGCAGATCCTCGGCGACCCCGCCTCGCTGCGAGAGAGCGCACAAGCGATTCGGCGCGCCGGTGTTCGTTTCGCGATCGACGACCTCGGCTTCGGTCGTTCCTCCCTCGAGACGCTGATTTGTCTCGAGCCAGACGTGCTCAAGTTCGATCGTCGACTCGTTCACGGCGTGGCGCGGGACGCAGAGAAACGGCGCGCGCTAGAGCGGCAGATCAAAGTCGCGCACGCGCTCGAGACTGAGATCATCGCGGAGGGCATCGAGGAGGAGCGAGACCGGGCGCTCCTGCTCTCGCGCGGAGTCAGCCTCGGTCAGGGCTTCCTTTTCGGGCGCCCCGCCGAAGCGCCGCGCTTGTCGCTCCTGCCGTCGCTCGTCCCCTGAGCGGATGGTCGCGACATCTTCTCGCGCAGCAACGAAAAACGCTCCGAACACGCTAGGTGCTCGGAGCGTTTTCGTTTTGCCTGTCCGCTCAGGGCGCGGGAGGCGGAACCTCGCCGAGCGTGACCGCGAGGAACCCACCAGGCGTCGGGACGACCTCTTCCGCGATCATCGGTCCACCAATCTCCGGGAGCGCGATGGCCGCGCCGCCGAGCAGGTCGCCGATCGCGCCTTCGATGATGGACTGAAGCGCGCCCTCTAGTCCGCGTCGCTTCGGAGGCGTGAGGTAGCCGAGCGGTGAATCGATGACCCACGCGACGGTCTCGGTGGAGATGACCTGAGGGACCATCTCGCCCGCCTCGTTCGGGACAAGCGCGAGGTCGATCTTGACCTGGGCGCCGATCTTGAAGACCGGCATTCCCTCGGCCGAGATGTCGATCTCCAGCTGACCGATCTCGATGGCGAGGTCGACATCTTCAGGTCCAACTTCGTCGGACGGTTCTTCACCCGGCTCTTCGCCCGGCTCTTCGCCCGGCTCTTCACCCGGCTCTTCGCCCGGCCCTTCCGCAGCAGGCGGGGTGGCGATGCGCGCGAGCGGTGCAAGCTCCGACGCGAGGTTCACGTTGAGCGGCGTCGCGGCGTCGAAGGTATCGGTCAGGAACCCAGCGAACAGCGAGAGCGTGCCGACGTTCAGCGGAATCGCGGGCGCGCCTTCGGCCGGGTCGGAACCCAGGCCTTCAATGTTGAGCGCTCCGCCTTGCCACGCACCGTAGAGCAGCTGCCCCACCAACGCGGCGTTCAAGTAGATGACGTCGGGCTCGATCACGTCCGGGAGGGTCTCCGGAAGGAAGGGCGCGCCCGGCGCGGTGTTCACAACGGGCGCGGTCGTCCGCGCGGTCGCGCCGAGGTGCGCGACAAGCTCGCCATCTTCCGGACCGAGCTGCGTGATGCAGAGGCCCAGCTCCAGCGGCGTCGCGAAGAACTCCATCGCGGTCGGCTCGTCGAAGAGCGTGAGGTCCGCGAGGTAGGTGTCGAGCAGCGCGTTGACCATCGGCGCGAACTGACGCTCCATCTTCTCGCGGGTGCTCCGTTCGACCACCTCGCCAGCGAGCTCGGCGCCGATGAAGCCGCGGAGATCGATGTCGAAGTTCTCGAGAGACACCGTCGCGGGCGAGTTCGTGAAGCCCGGGGAACAGGGGTCGCCGGGAAGCGCGGTGAGGATCGTGGTCACGGTGACGTCAATCTCATCGACGTCGCCGTGAACACTGCGCGTACCGAGGATCGGGATGCGACACGTTCCGTGGAACGCCACGCGGAGGTCCGGGATGATGACCCTGAGGAGCAGCTCGCCGGTCTCGGTCACTTCGAGCTGAAGCTCCGGGGTGCCGTGACTCCCGCCATCGGAGATGAGGGTGCACATATCGTCCATCGACAACGTCGACCCAGGGGCGAACTCAGGCCGAAGGTCGATCCCGGAGATAAGGTCCCCCACGCCCGCGGCCATCGCGCCCAAAAACTCTGCATCGAGCGCGATGACGACCGCCTCGGCGTTGTGCTCACCTTCCGGGAGATAACTCGAGCGGAGCACCGAACGGTTGCCGCGCGCCATGTGCGCCTCGCTGTCGAACGCCCGAAGCGGCACGAGGTTCACACCTTCATCGACCGTCGCCGTGTGTGAGAACGAACCGGTCGGCGAAGTCGTCACCATCGCCGGCGCGTCGTCGGGTCCGGTCTCAAGACGATCCAGGCCGAGCGTCGCGACCACTTCGCCAGTGACCGTGGCGGAGGTGGACTCCAACGCGACGTAGGGATCCGTCGAGGACGTGTCGATCGACAACACCCAATCATCTTCTCCGCCACCACCATCTCCGCCGCCGTCACCACCGCCATCGCCGCCGCCGCCATCTCCGCCGCCATCACCGTCATAACGACCCGTGTCGATGGACTCAGGGCAGCCGATAAGCGCGACCGCGATGCAGAGAGAAAGAACGACCTTGGGGAGTTCGGTTCGCATACTCAGTGATTGTGCAAATGGTGAGCCAGGCCCAGAAAATAGGACCCGATGTACTATTCTCATGGATCTACGGCAGATCCGAAAGAGTCCTCCCCCACACTGTGGTCATTCTTGCGTTCGCCGATGGTGTCATCAGTCGCCAGGGAAACGCTTGTCCCCGCGCGAAGCCCACTACGCACCTCCGTCGAACTTTTCCTCTGCGGAAACCACGTTCACCGAATGGGCGCCGTTGGCGGGAGCTCGACGGGAGGGCAGCATCGGCATCGCGCATGACGTCTCCGATCATCGTCGAGACACCACGCTGCTGGATGGGATCGATGTATCCATGCGGAGACGCGATCAGCCGCTGATCCGAGATCGCGTGAACAACGGCACGATGCGCGGACGCGAGCATCAAAGAGGAGCGAAGGCAGCGAGGCGCCCATCGACATCGCGCGAACTTCTGCTCGCCCCAAACCGCGCAGAACAACTGTGTCAGGTAGTTCTCCGAGAGCACGAGAAGGAGCGCGACGTCGGCGAATCGGCCGCGCACCTGGCGCGTGGGCGACACGCATCTCCCGCGCGAGCGCGAGTCAGAACGCGCCTCGAGTCATGACACCTCAGGTCTGCAACCGCCGCGCCGTCGACGCGACCTGAGTGGTTGCCGGCATGCGAAACCGCAAGTAGCGTCCTCTCACCATGACTGAGGAGAACGACGGCCCGGGAAACTTTGTGGCCGAACTCGTCTTAGCCGAACTCGCCGCGGACAAGCACGGCGGACGGCTGATGACGCGCTTCCCACCCGAGCCCAACGGGTACCTGCACATCGGCCACGCGAAGTCGATCTGCTTGAACTTTGGGCTCGCCGACCTGGCGCCCCAGGGCCAGTGCAACCTGCGCTTCGACGACACCAACCCTGCGAAAGAAGAGACCGAGTACGTCGAGTCGATCCAAGCCGACATCAAGTGGCTCGGCTTCGACTGGGAAGACCGCCTCTACTTCGCGTCCAACTACTTCGAGAAGCTCTACGAGCTCGCGACCACGCTGATCAAGCGAGGCCGCGCGTACGTCGACAGTCAGAACGAAGAAGAGATCCGTGAAGGGCGCGGCGACTTCCATCGGCCTGGCGTCAACAGTCCGGATCGAGAGCGCAGCGTAGAAGAGAACCTCGACCTCTTCGCGCGAATGCGCGCGGGTGAGTTCGAAGACGGCTCCTACGTATTGCGAGCGAAGATCGACATGCAGTCGAAGGACCTCAAGCTGCGCGATCCGCTGATGTACCGCATTCGCAAAGTGCACCATCACCGGACCGGCGACGAGTGGCCGATCTACCCGATGTACGACTGGGCGCACGGCCTCAGCGACGCGATCGAGGGCATCACGCACTCGGTCTGCACGCTCGAGTTTCAAAACCATCGGCCGCTCTATCACTGGTTCCTCGATCAGTTCGAGGGCGAGCTCCCGACGCACCCGCAACAAATCGAGTTCGCGCGTCTCAACCTGACCTTCTGGGTCCTGAGCAAGCGGAAGCTCCTCAAGCTCGTCGAGAGCGGTCGGGTCTCCGGCTGGGACGATCCGCGGATGCCCACGCTCGCGGGTCTACGGCGACGAGGCTACACCGCCGCGGCCATTCGAAACTTCTGCGAACGGGTCGGCGTCAGTCGTCGCGACAGCGAGGTAGACGTCTCCTTGCTCGAGCACGCGCTTCGCGAAGATCTCAACGCGACCTCGCCGCGCGTGATGGGCGTGCTGCGTCCGCTCAAGCTGGTCATCACGAACTTCCCCGAAGACGAAGTGATGAACTTTGAGGTGCAGAACATCCCGGACGTCGAGAGCGCCGGGATGCGAACCGTTCCGTTCACGCGCGAGCTCTACGTGGAGCGCGATGACTTCATGAAGGACCCGCCAAAGAAGTGGTGGCGGCTGGCGCTCGGTCGCGAGGTTCGGCTCCGCGGCGCGGCGCTGGTCACGGTCAACGAGGTCATCGAAAACGACGCGGGCGAGGTCACCGAGCTGCGCTGCACCTGGGACCCCGCTTCGAAGGGCGGGAGCGCGCCCGATGGACGCAAGGTTCGCGGCACCGTCCACTGGGTCTCGGCGGCGCACGCAGTCGACGCCGAGGTGCGCCTCTACGATCGCTTGTTCCAGGCAGAGAGCCCCGGAAAAGAGACCGGCGACTATCTCGATGACCTCAACGCCAACTCGCTCGAGGTGCTGACCGGCTGCAAGCTTGAACCGAGCATGAGCTCCGCGACTCCCGGCGACCGCTATCAGTTTGAGCGCCTTGGCTACTTTGTTGTGGACAGCAAAGACTCGACGCCTTCGCGCCTCGTCATCAACCGAACGATCACCTTGCGGGACTCGTGGGCCAAGCTCGCGAAGAAGCTCGGCGTGAAGTCGAAGCCAAAGGCGGGCAAGAAGAAGAGCAAAGGCGGCAAGCGCGAGGGCGGGAAACCGAACGCGTCGAAGTCGTCGTGAACCCACACCGCGAGCGGGCCCGCGCCTGTGGAAGCTGTTCGTCACCCATGCGCAAAGAGAACATCCTCGTCGCGAGCGCTCCGGTCACGATCGACGTCTGCGCGAACTGCAGCGCTGTCTTCGTGGACTACTACGAAGAGGCGCACAGCGTGGCGCGGCAGCGGCCGAAGCCGAGCGATGACGCGAAGCGCGAAACAGATGCCGTCTGCCCTGACTGTCGCGCGGCGATGGCGCTCTTTCCGTACGAAGGAAACGGCCCCAACGTGCTGACGTGCAGCGAGTGCTTGGGTATGCACGTCGACGTCGCCGCGCAACAGGCTCTTCGGGAGTGGGTTCGATACACACCGAAGCCCCCGGACGAGCCGTCTTCGTTCTTGGAACACCTGCTCAAGCTCCTCTCGACACCCTTCGAATACTGAAGCCAATGACCTCTCCTCTCTCCGACCTCATCAAGAAGAGCGAGCCGCTTGAGGCCGCGCCGCTACACCCGCGTGTACTCGAGCTCGACGTCGACGGGCGCTTCGCCTGGGCCGCGGTGATCTGGGACGCGCTCCCTGCGCAGGAGCTCCACGACCAGCTTCGGCGCCACGTCGAAGCCGCGCTGCTCGCCGAGCTCTCGCGCACACCTGCGGATCTCCGCGAGCACGCGCCGCGGCAAGTGGAAGCGCTCTATGTGATCGCGTTCGCAGAGGTAGACGACGCCGCGCTGGCCGCCTTCGCGCTCAACAAGACCGACGCAGACGCTCACTCCACGCTGGCGATGCAGCACATCCGCGGGGAGAGCCAGCTCGTCAGTCGCGAAGCCCCGGATGAACCTCACGCGATCTACCGCGTCGCGATCAAGACGACCGCAGCGGCGCTCTCCCTCGACGCCTCGATGCGCGCGGTGAGCGACGAGCCGTTTGGCGCCGAGCCCGGCAAGCCCTTCCTCCAGCTCGCGATCGCGCTGCTCGGCGAAGAGCAAGAGCCGGTCCCCAATAGCGAGCTCCTGACGTTGATCGAGGCGCGGGTCGGACAAGCGGAAGAAGGCGTGATCCGCTTCATCCCGCCGCTGGTCTTCCAAGCCTTCTGCGACGGCGTCGGCGTGGTCGCGAGCAAAGAGCACGGGCGCTCGGTGCAATGGGCCGAGACCTCGACCGACGCGCAAGGGCTCGCCAGCCCGCCGCTCTTCCGCGCGCGGCTCCCGACAGATCGAGGCACCATGGACAACGTGCACATCCCGATCGGCCTGCACCTCTTGCGTTGGTGCGTCATGCCGCTGGCCGAGGGCGAGACCGTGCCGACCGTGGCGGAGTGGGCGCTTGATCAATTCGGCCAGCGATAGCGCGCACAACCTCACGCTACGACGAGATCGCTTCGTACCGGCGCGCATGTCTTTGACTTTCCATGCGAGCGGACACTCGCGAACGCCCCCTTGTCGATCTCTCCGCGCGTTCCATGAAAAACGTCCTGACGACCTGTAGCGCAGATCGCGGCTCGCTCTTGAAAAGGGGCCTTCCGGAAACTTTGAGCCACTTCGCCCGAGCGCTTTCGTGAAACTTCGTTAGCGTTTAGCCATGCGCGTCCTGAGCCTGAGCGAGACGATGACGCACGCTCGCCTGGGCGCGCTCAACGTGGCGTGGTGGCGAGACGCGCCGACCCTGGAACAGATGGCGCTCCTCACGGAGAACATCCAGCGCGAGAAACCGTTCGTCTTCGTGAACGTGGTCTTTGGCGGCACCCCCCGTTTCAGCGCCCCGATCCGCCAGTCGGTCAAGGAGCTGTGTGAAGACACTCGGAGCCGCAACGGTCTCGCACACGTCGTCTTGATGACCGGGCTCGGGGGCTCCGCGGTGCGCATGTTTCTTCACGGAGCGGCGTGGCACTGCCCGGACCAAGTCGTGATGTCGTCGCTCGCAGAAGCGGTGCCTTGGGCGGTGGAACGGCTCGCGGAGTGCGACGAGGTGTGGACCGAGCGGGAAGTGCTGACCGCGCTAAACTTCCAAGCGGCTCGCCCGGTCTGACTTGGAGTTCCTTCGCGACGAGACGCTCGCCGTTTCACCGGTCGGGTGAACGGCGAACGCGACGAACATCACCCGCCCGCAGCAACCTCTGGGCGCGGCGCCGGAACATCCGGCGCTGGGAAGCATCGAAGCCTCGACGAGCTGGTCCGTAGCTCATGACATTGTCCGGATCGGCGTGATGTGGCGCCCCGAGTACGTGACCCAGCTCGTGCGCCAAGCCGACGGCGGTCGCGCCGGGACGTTCGGGATAGGCGAGCACGATCACGTAGCTCTTGGGTCGACGATCCGGCTTACGAATATGCGCGCCACCGAGACGGCCGCTCGGACGACGCCCCACTCTGGCCGCGGCTCGTGCGGTCGCGCGAGACGGCCAGCGGTCGACAATCGCGTCGACGAAGAACACGTTGATGGCGCGACGCACCAAGCGACGCGCTAAACGATGACGCGCTCGGTTATCCGCGAGGTGGCGCGCTCCCGCAGGCAACGGACGGGTATGGCTGACTTGAAAGCGAACCCCTGCGGGCGCGTAGTAGACGTTGGCGCGACGCAGCCACTCCGGGACCTCACCCCGGCGCGCGTCTTCTACGTGAACCGCGAGCGGTAGCGTGACCGTCCGCGTCGCGAACACAGGAAAAGGGGAAAGGGCGACGCTGACGGCGAGCGCGGCAACAAGGATCGGCAAACGACGCATAACGATGCCGACGGACGGCGACGTCTTTCGGTCTCGCCGATCGAACGCTACTCGCGCGCGCGCAGCACCACGAAGCTGCGCGGCCCGAGCGAGACGCTTCCGCCGTCGCGGGTTCCGCCTTCCAGCAAGTCGTCATAGCTGCCGCCCGGAACGTTCACGGTGTTTCCCGAGTCTGCGCGGTTGATCGCGATCACGACGCTCGCCGCCTCACAGCCTTCCATTCGGTAGACCCAGGTGTCTTGGGAGGCGCTCAAGGTCACGCGTCGCCCGCGGCCCATGATCGGGTTCGCACCGCGCGCGCGCGCCAGCTTCCCGACGCGGTCTCGAAGCGCGATCTGGTGCGGATTGAGGTCGCTATCGCTCCACGGCATGAGTCGCCGGTTGTCTGGGTCGCCTCCACCCGCGAGCCCGATCTCGTCGCCGTAGTAGATCAGCGGGATCCCGGGGTTGGTCATCATGATCGCGAACGCCACGCCGAGGCGCTCGTAGGACGCGGCGTCGCTCGGTTGCGGGTAGCTCGCGCTCCATCCGTTGGCCGGGCTGCTCCCCTCGCGGCAGTTCCCGATCTGGCGGGACGCGAAGTGAATCGCGCGCGGGATGTCGTGGTTGCCGATCCACGTGGTCATGATCGCGCCGGCGCCGTAGAAGCCGTCGTTGCCGTCCATCCATGAGGAGAACCCGTCGAGGCGCCCTCCTTCGGTGAAGACCGCTTCGCACAAGCGCGCCTTGAACGGGAAATCGAACTGCCCGTCGAGCAAGGTGTTCGGGTCGACGAAGCGACGAAGGAGGTCGCGGTCGTCGTACGCGAAGGTCTCGCCGACCAGGTAGAAGCGCTCATCGGGGATCTCGGCGTTGAGACGGGCGCGGAGGTCCTCAAGCCATGAGAGCGAGACGTGCTTGATCGCGTCCAAGCGGTAGCCGTCGATCCCGAACTCGTTGGCCCACCACATCGCGTCGTCGACCGACCAGCGCCGCGCCTCCGCGTTGTCGAACTCAAATGGCGGCAAGTAGTCCGTGAACGCGCAGCGCGTTCCCCAGTAGGGATCGTCCCAAAGGTTCTCCGGCCCGCAGAGCCGGAAGCGACCGCTATCGCGCGCGAACCAATCGTTGTGGGCGCGATAGAGGCCGCTCTCCACGTCGACATGATTCATGACGTAGTCGAAGAGGACCTTCATGCCGTGCCCATCCGCACCGGTAGTGCCGTGGGCGGTGTTGACGAAGTCACGCAGGTCGTCCTCGTTCCCGATCCGCGACTCCACCGCGGGGCGCGGGGAGGGGTTGCTCGGGTCGGCGAAGCTGATGTTCTCCGGCGAGGGCCAGTAGCCGTGATAGGCGGAGTAGGTGTTCGGGTCAGAACCGGGATCGATCGCGGCGCCGGCCGAGTCGCGGTTCTCGTACGGAGCGGAGAGCCAGACCGCGGTCACGCCAAGATCACGGAGGTAGGGGAGCCGCTCGGTCGCGCCTGGGAGGTCGCCGCCTTCGTACTGCCCGCTCGGGCCACGGAAGGCGTCGCCACCGGTGGCCCCCGAGACCGCGTCCGCGCGACCGTCGGAATCGCGGAAGCGATCGATCATCGCGAAGTACATGACGCTGTCGCGCCAGTCGAACTCGGCGAGCTCCCCGCAGGCGGTCGTGCAGACGTCGATGACGCTGTTCTCGCCGCCAAAGCCATCGTTGACGCGGCGGTCGTTGGCGGGGTCCGCGATCCAGCGATCGCCATCGATCACGAACTTGTACTCGTGGGTGCCGAACGGCTCGATCAGCGTCGTGATCGACCAGGTCTCGCCATCGCGCACCATCTCGAGCGCGCCCGCAGCGGGGGTCTCGGCCCACTCCGTGAACGAGCCGCTCACCCAAACGCTTGAGGCGGAAGCGTCTTCGTACGTGAACTCAATCTGATTGCACGGCGGAGGAGGTGGTCCGGAGTCAACGGGCGGTGGGGGGCCGCCGTCGTCGTTGCAGGGTCCGCCATCATCGCCTCCGGCGCCCCCGTCATCTCCACCGCTACAAGGCGGTCGGTAGTCTGGCGGGCGCGTCGTGTCGACTCCCCCAGTGTCGAAGAACGTTCCGCCATCATCTCCGCACCCGACGAGCGAGGAGGAGATGATCAGCAAACCAGCGAAGCAGAAGGAAGCGCGCACGCGCTGACTGTACGAGGGAGCCGTGCGGGATCAAAGAGCACCGCGAAAGATGCTCTTCAGCGAGACGAAGAGCATTAAACAAAAACGGACCGCGCGCGGCGGTCCGTTTCCAGTTGTCGCGACGTATCGCGCGTCTCGTTAGCGACGGCGGCGGAGCATCAAACCGAGCGCCGCAAAGGCGAGCCAGCCCGCGTGCCCCCCCGCTCCGCCCGCGGCGGAACAGCCCGCGTCGACCATGTCGGTCGGCGCCGGGAGGATCGTGTCGGTGCGGCCGGTGGGAAGCTCCAACGAGCGCTCCGGCAGACGACGGTCGTAGAAGCTGGCGCCGACCCGCTCGCGAGGCGCGACGCAGCTCGTGAGACGGCCACCCTCGTCGGTGAACGCGCCGAGGGCGACGTAACCCTGGTCGCACACACAGGTCGGGGTCATGTTGACCGCGACGCAGGTGCCGTGGGAGCCACACTCGAAGCCGATGCAGGCGTCCGGGATCGGGGTCGCGCCGGGAAGCTCGACGTCGCCCGCGTTGAGGAAGGACATCGACTGATCCTGACAGATGGTGGTCGCGCCACCGCTCGGGGATGTCGTCGTACGCGCGGTCGCGCCGGGCACACACGCGCAACCCGCGACGATGGTTCCGTCAGCGCGCTCGACCTCAGCGCAGCGTCCGCCCGCACCACAGGTCACGAACGCGCAGGGGTCGGCATCAGCGCGGGTGTCCGCTTCGCCAGGACCCCACCAGCCACCGCACGAGGTCTCACCATCGCTCGGGATGGTGCGGAAACGCGAGACGTCCTCACCGGCCGAGCGGCGGAAGGTCGGGTCGCTGGTCATCTCTTCCGCGGAGAGGCGGGTGTAGAGACGCGTGATGTAAGCGTGGGGACGCATGAGGCCCAAGAGGTCGCTGATGGCCTCGGCCTGCTCGGGGTCTGACGGCATGGTGCGCTCGAGGAGACCGATCCACTCGGCGTTGCTCCCGGCGAGCTCGGTGACCCAGCCCTGACCGCCCGCTTCGTCGACGACGCGCGCGACCGCGACCGGCCAGTTGTGACGACCCGTGGTCCAGTCGTAGGCGAGGTAGTCGTCGGGCACCTCAACGTTGCCCCAGTTCGCGCCCTGGTAGCGCTGGCTGCCCAAGATGATCGTGAGGATGCCCATCTCGGGCTCCGCGGCGATGCTGGTGAGGCGAAGCGGAATGCCGGGGCTGGTGCCCGGGAGCGTGAGCTTGAAGGGCGCGATGTCGCTGACCTTCGACTCGGGCTGAAGGCGGAGCGCGAGGAACTTCATGCCCTCCTCCGTGTACGCGGTCATGTACGGCTCCATCGCTGAAGTGACGCGGAAGTCGTTGTCGCGGAGCCACTCGATGAGCGCGTCCGCGTTCTCCGACTCGAGCACCGCGACGTCGTACGGGCCGACGTTCTCCCGGGTGTGAACCGTGACGTCGCCGTCTTCTTCCGCGCGACCGCCGGCCATCGGGGCGGCGCTGGAATCAGAATCGAAGCAATCGCCCCAGTCCGGGCTGAGCTGCGGACCCGTTCGGGCGTCGAGCGCGTTGAGCGCGAACATCGGGAAGGTGTCGAGGCTGCCATCGACCGGCACCTCAGCGAGCGGGAGGACCCACGCGAAGTCCGCGGCGTCGCCCATGTAGGAGACCTGGACGATCATGTCCGTCGTGTTGGTGTCTTCGTTGACGCCGAAGACGACGATCTCTTTCGCTTGGTCGGCGGGCTGCTGGCCACAGAAGAATCCGCCGCACGCTTCCGCTGGCGCCGGTGCTCCGGTCGTCAGGAAGAGCGCGCAGGCGACGCTCGCTAAGATGAATTTACGCATGTTGAGTTGGTTCCGATTCGATTCGTTGTTGGTTAGGTCTGCTCCGAAGAAACCCAAGCGCGCGCGCTTGGGTTCACCCCAGCGCTTCAACGGGCACAAGTCCCTAGCTCCCCGTCAAAGCGCGGGATGATCGTTTTTTCGTCGACCGCGACGCGTCCGTCTCGATCGGTGATCGACACCTCGATGCGGAGCGGTCGGTCGACGTAGCAAGCGGGCTGGTCGAGCACCGCGGGCCAGCCGACGAGCTGGTGCATTCCACCGGGCATCTCTTCGACGTGGACACGCACCGGGGCGCGACGCGGTGGCGGCGCCGTCTCGCTGAGCGGGATCGCGTCCAGCTCCATGAGCACGCGGTTCCCCACGATGCCCTCCGCCCGGAAGCTCATCCAGACGTGATAGCCACCCTGGCTTCCCATGATGAGCGGGAGCTCTTGGGTGTCCGAGGTGATGTCCTCGAAGACGATCTCGCCAGTGCCGAGCTCAAGCGTCGCGTCGCCTACGGGAGTGGTGCCCCCGCAGGCGACTAACGTGAGCCCTGCAAGCAGGGAAAGGAGGAGGAGACGTGTCATCTCGGCAGAGTGTTAGAGCAAACTCAGTGCCAACCTCAGATCACGAGTGATCTCCGCGGGATCGTGCCGGCCGGACAAAAATGCCACGGGCGAAACTCCTGAAAACATGTGCGCGACCGCCCGCTGACACAGCGTGGCCCAGTGCGTTTACCGCGCACGGAGCGAGACGAGAGGCTCGGGTGCCTTGCCGCAGCTCTTCATCCGGTCCGGCCCTACGATCGACTCAACCGGCAGCTGGTCCACTCCGACGCCGACGCGGAAGGTGACGCGGTCGCCTTCCTCGCCAACAAACCGCAAGGCGTCCGGGGTGGTCTCGCCGTGACGTTCACGAAGCGCGATCTCGACGACCTGCGCTTTTGAGGAGTAGCAGGTCCGGCCTCGCAACTTTTTGAGCGGACCAAGCTCGCCGTATCGGTGCGCGCGAACGAGCTCGCGACCGTCCGCCGCCGACAGACGTCCGTAGGCGTATCCGTGTGGCAGAGAAAGCGACGTCGCCGCGAAGCGATGCCCACCGAGATGCGAGGTCTGCCACACCGTCTCCGGGGACTCGTCGATCATCGCGTTGAAGACCTCCATGCCGTAGAGCGCGCAGCAGCGATCGCGTTTGCCGTGCGTACAGACGAAGTGGAGCGGCTCGGTCACGCGGCGCGCTTTGGGGTGCTCCCCCGCGAGCGCTCGCTCGAGATGAATCGAGCCCAGCGGCGTGTCTCGCAGATCAAACTCAAGAACGTGCTCGTGGCCCGGCTTCGTCACCGCGATGTAGAAGACGTCATCGCGTCCATCTCGCTTTAGGCGGCTTGGGCGGCGAATGAGCTGCGGGCGGCTGCGCGGCGTGTCCTGACAGAAGCGCGTGATCAGCGCGCGACGATGAGGCGGGATGCTCGGGAGGGTCTTCTCTTCCCAGCGCGTGGAGCACTCCAAGAAGAAGAACACGTCGGTGTCCATAATGGCCGACCCGGCGAGCGGCTCACCGGCTCGAGCAGCGTCGTCAGCGCAACGGTCAGTCAACGTCAGCGGAAATCTGGGTCGAGCGGAAGCGGGCGCTTCATCTCATCGTCGGCCTGTGCCACGTAGGCGTCGTAGCGCTTCTTGATCGCGGCGTTCCAGGCTTCGAGCTGACCGCGGTACTGGTCCACGCGGCGACTGACGCGCGCGAGCGTCGCCTTGTGTCGCTTGATCTGACGGTCCGTGTCGGCGATGCGCAAGGCGTTCTCAACCTCGTCCATGACGAGCGACGCTCGGCCCAGTGCCTCGTGGAAGTTCTCCTTCGCGGAAAACTCACGTGCCTGCGCCATCCAGATCATCCAGCGCTCTTCTTGGGAAACGTCCTTCATCCACGACACGTTACCCAGTTTCAGCACCGAGTAAAGAGCCGGAATCATGGGCGCACCGGAACGGGTGCGCTACTCCGCCTCGTGGGTCTCTTCGCCCGCGAACGCTTGGTAAAACGACTCGTCATCGTCCGCCTCGGTCGCGCGGCCATCGGGGTTTGTGGGCTTTTCGCGTCCCGGCTCTGCCTCGGGCGTCGTTTCCGTCGTCTCCGTCGTCTCCGCGCCGGCCTCCTTCGAAGCGGCTCCCTCTGGCGCGTTCTTCGGTTCCATCTCGTGCACGCTCGGCTCTCCCTCGGTCATCGTGCACTTGCCGAAAAACGCTGCGCCCTTGTCGATGAAGATCTGAGGGGTCTCGATGTCGCCGTGGACCTGCCCGGGGTTGTGCAACTCGACCAGCTGACGGGCACGTACCGCGCCGTGGACCTCGCCGCCCAAGACGATCAAGGTGCCGACATCGATGGTCGCTTTGATCTCCGCCCCGTTGGCGACGATCAGCATGTCGTCGCTGAAGATCTCGCCCTCGAACTTGCCCTCGAGGCGCACTCGGCCCGCGAACGTGAGCTTGCCCTTGTACGTGGTACCAGGGCCCAGAAGCGCGTTCATTTCGCCGAGGCCGATGACGTCGTCGGACATGGGCGCGACTGTGTCCGCGGAGTGCAGAGAGGTCAACTAGAGCGGCGATCGGTTTGATTGAGTGGCGCTGCGACTTTCCCCGCAACCTGCTAGACCCAGAACGTGGCTGACAAGGAAAGTACGCTCGCCGGCTGGGGCCGACACGCCGTAGAGGGTCGCGAGGTCCGTTCGGAAAACTTGGAGACCCTCAGCGCGACCGAAGGTGTCTCCATCGCGCGCGGGCTCGGCCGCAGCTACGGAGACTCCTCGCTCCCAAACGCGGACCGTCCCCTCGCGATCAACACCACGCTCGCCGACCGCATCCTCTCGTTCGATACGTCGTCGGGGTTGATGCGCGCCGAAGCTGGCCTCTCTCTCTCGGAGCTCAACCGCGTCTTCATCCCGCGCGGTTGGTTCGTCCCGGTCTCGCCGGGAACGAAGTTCGTGACGCTCGGCGGCATGGTCGCGGCCGACGTCCACGGAAAGAACCAACACGTCGCCGGCAACATCGGTGACCACGTCACGGAGCTGAGCATGCGCGTGGCGAGCGACGAGATCGTCACGTGTAGCCAGATCGAGAACAAGCGGCTCTTCGAGGGCACCGTCGGCGGCATCGGTTTGACCGGCCACATCCTCGAGGTCGAGTTTCACATGAAGCGGATCCCGTCCCCGTGGATCTACCAAGAGACAACGCGCATCGACGACATCGATGCCTTCCAACACGCGCTCGAAGAAGCCGCGACCAAGTGGCCGTACACGGTCGGCTGGATCGACTGCGTGAGCGGCGGCAAGAACATGGGGCGCGGCATCCTCATGTGCGGCCGCTGGGCGGAGAAGGACGAAGCGCCCCGAAAGGACCCCTTCACGCTCCCGCGCATGAAGCTGCCCTTCGACTTCCCGGGCTGGGCGCTCGGCCCGCTCAGCGTTCGCGCCTTCAACGAGCTCTACTTCCGTCGCCACGTTCCTCGCGTGAAGCGCGGGTTTGTCTCGCCGGAGACGTTTTACTACCCGCTCGATTTCATGCTGGAGTGGAACCGCATGTACGGCCGTCGCGGGTTCACGCAGTACCAGTGCGTGTTGCCGCGGAGCGCCGGTCATGGCTCTTCACGTCGACTGCTCACGGAGCTCAGCAAACACGGAGCCGCGTCGTTCCTCTGCGTCATCAAAGACTTCGGTCGGCAGAGCTTCGGCACCCTCTCGTTCCCGAAGCCCGGCGTCACCATCGCGCTCGACATTCCGATCCGTGCGCACACCCCGGAGCTGGTCAGCAAGCTCAACGAGCTGGTGTTGAACGAGGGTGGACGCATCTACCTCGCGAAGGACTCGTTCACGACCGCCGAGCACTACCGCGCGATGGACGGAGAACGGGTCGCGCGTTTCACGGACATCCGCGACGAGTGGGATCCCGAGCGCCGCTTCTCGAGCGCGCAGTCAATGCGGCTCTTCGGTAGCTAGCGAGCGGCTCAGGGGTCGACGCGAACGCCGAGCGCCCCGATCGAATCGATCGGTTGCGTGCGCCCTTCGCAGCCCGTTTGATTCGGCGCAGAGACGAGCACCTGCACCCGACCTGTCTCGGTGCCGGTGGTCTGGACCTCAACGGTGCAGTTCGAGCCGCTTCCGCAGAGCCCGACCCAGTTGCTGATTCGAATCGTTGGCTCTGACGTTCGCGGATCAATCAACATCAGGTCCGCTTCTGATCCTGCATCGGGAGCCGTCGCGAGCGTGATGGAGGACTCGACATGCTCCGGCTCGTTGAGACCGGACAAGGTGAGCGTGATTTGGTCGCCCCCCGTGAGCTCAACGCTCTGCTCCTCGCGGAAGCCCTCCGCGGGACTGGTCGCGATGAGGATGAGCGCACCGAAGACGAGGAGGAAGATTCGCGAGGCGTGAGTCCGGGTCATTTCGTTTCTCTCAGTCTCAAGTATCTCAGTGCTCTCAAGCAAAGTGGTGCGCTACTCAATCGTGACCGATAGCGCGCTGTCCGGATCCATCGGCGGGGTGCAGCCCAGCAGTCCGGATTGAACGTCGCCGTTGATGCTCAGGTCCGAGCGCGCGAGCGCGTCCCCGCTCGTCTCGAAGCGAAGCTCGCACGGGGCCCCGGGGTCGACGTCGAAGCCGTCACACAAGAGGTGCCAGTCCTGAATCGATGAGGTGGCCTCCCCAGTACGCGGATCGATGAAGCTCGCCGCGCCGGAGGGTCCCGCGTCCGCGGTCGCGGCGCTGATGCGGAGCGACGAGTTCACGAGGTCCGGCTTGTTGATCCCTGTGATCCGCGCGACCAGTACTTGGCCTCCCCGAATCTCGAGCTCGCTGCGGTCGTTGAACTGCTCGGGAGCACTGGTCGCGGTGAGCGTCACGAGGCCCGCGAACAGAACAGAAGCGCGCACGAAGTCACGCTTCATGAGCGCCCTCGCGCGAGCGCGACCGGAACCGCGGCGGCCGGGACCGTGAGCAGGTCGGTGGCGTCCATCGTCAGCTCCACCATTCGATAGGGCACGCTCGTCCCCGTCGTGATCAACGCGAACGTCGCGTCGAGCGGATAGCGCGCGATCCCCATCAGGGCGCGGTAAGCATCTGCAGCGAAGGGGAGCGTGTTGATGAGCGCCATGATCGCGCCCGCGGTCACAGCGCTCCCGATCAAGATCGCGCGCGACCGTGATCGACGAGGTGACCGCGCGAAGAGCTCATACCCGCCGGCGCACAAGACAGGGATCGCGATGAGACACGCGACGTCGCTCAGCTTGCCCGTCCAGCCGTTGTGGAACGCAGCCTTGAGCACGTGATCGTTGAGGGCCCAGAGCGTCAACGCGGCGAGCATCCACGGCGCCGTCAACGCCGCACCTCGATCACACACCGCGTCGTCCACATCGCAAGTGTACCGGATCAGCGAGAGTCCACCGGTGCCCGCTACGAACTCAGAACCCCACGCGCCGCATGACCGCCCGCGGCAGGCGACGGATCACCGCCATCACCAACCGCCATGGGCCCGGCGCGTAGACCACCGGGTCACCCCGATCGATGGCCTTGATCACGATGCCCGCGACCTCGTCCGGCTCGCCGGCGAAGGGCGGCGGCTTGAGTCCGTCGGTCATCCCGGTCTTCACGAACCCCGGCTTCACGGTCACGACCTTGAGGCCTTGCGCGCGGAACTTGTGGTCGAGCCCTTCGAGGTACGCAGAGAGCCCGGCCTTGCTCGCGCCATAAAGCACGACCGGCTTGCGCCCGCGCTCTCCTGCGACCGACGAGAAAACGCAGAGCGTGCCCCCGCCCGCCGCGAGCAATCGTTCACGTGCGGCTTCACAAAAGACGACCGTGTTGCTGAAGTTCACCTGAAGCACGCGCGCCGCCAAGACAGCGTCGCGCTCGAGCTCGTCTTGGGTCGCGAAGAGCCCGGCCGTCACGACCACACAGTCGACGCTCCCGAGCGTCGCGATCCCAGCATCGAGCGCGTCCGCGAACCCCTCCAGACGCTCCAGGTCACAATAGGCATGTCCGCTTTTTGGCGCTCCCCGGGCGAGCAGATCCTGCGCGCTCTTATCGAGGTTCTCTTCGCTTCGGCCCAGAAGGAAGACCGCGTCCCCGCGCTCCGCAAAGCGCCGCGCGAGCGCGCGACCCATGCCCTTCGTCGCGCCCAAGAAGATGACGTTCATGCGCGCGGTGTAGCAGGTCTACACACGAAAATCGCTCTCCCCAACAAGCACCGCGCTACGAGCAGGGAGAGGGGCGCGAAACGCACGCTCGACGCCGCCCACTCAGGAAACGGGTTCGCTTCGAAACTGAAACCACGCGAGCCAGCGCCGCAGGTCGCTGCCGAATGAGAACGGGACGCGATAGCCATTGGCCGGCAGCCAGGTCGCGAACTCGGCGAGCGCGATGACGGCCGCTTCTGGACCGAAGATGCTCTCGACGATGTCCTCGGCGTCGGCCGCCTCCCAGTTCTTGCCGCGATGATGGAGGATCCGCTCCGCGCTCTCGACGATGCGCTCCAACCAAGCGGTCGGCTCTTGGCGCGCCAGACCGGTTTGTGCTTCGGTCGCGTAAACGAAGTGCGCGAGCGCGACCCTGGCCGTCGTCACAGAGCCGCTCACGTGAAAGAGCGGGAGCGGGGGAGGCTTGTGGAGCGAGACCGCCCGCCAGTCTCCGCGGAGCGTCTGCACCATGTGAACGAGCCGCTCTCCGACCGCGCACACCATCTCCGGTGGCGCCTCCGGTTCGAGCTGCAGCGTGCAGATCATGAGCGGCTCGGGATCGACGTCGCGCGCACGCGGGTCGGGCTCAGAAGTGTTCGTCATACGTCCTTGTCGCGCGGACGCGGCGGCGGTCGCCCCGCACGAACGTGCGCCCTCGCTCAACCCTGGCTCCCCCAAGCTCCCGTGGCGCCGTTTACATCCGCAAGTCGCCCGCGTTACACACACCTATGTCGCTCTTTCGGAAAAAGCCCCTCGCGATGGTCCTCGCCGAATCCGGTGACCCCAACGTCGAGGGCGGACACGGCGACGCGGGCGGGCTCACGCGGCGACTCGGCGCGCTCAACCTGACCATGCTCGGGGTCGGCGCGATCATCGGCGCCGGGATCTTCTCGCTCACCGGAACCGCGGCCGCTCAGTATGCCGGTCCGGGGATCGTCTACAGCTTTGTGATCGGTGGCGTGCTCTGCGCGCTCGCCGGCCTTTGCTACGCGGAGCTCGCCTCGATGATCCCAGTCGCGGGATCCGCGTACGCCTACAGCTACACCACGCTCGGTGAAGTCATCGCCTGGATCGTCGGTTGGGACCTCGTTCTTGAGTACGCCTTCGGCGCGGTCGCGGTGAGCAACGCCTGGTCGAGCTACGTCTACTCCCTTTTGCACAAGACCCTCGGCATCGACGTTCCCGAGTCGGTCGCGGTCTTCATGAAGGGTCCCTTCGAGCAGATCGAGCTGCACAACGGCGAGATGGTCAGCGGGGTCTGGAACGTGCCCGCGACCTTTGTCGCGTTGCTGGCGGCCGCGGTCGTCTATCGCGGCATCAAAGAAGCGGCGTGGGTGAACAACCTGATCGTCGTCGTTAAGGTCGCGATCGTGATGATCTTCGTCGCGCTCGGGATCGGTGTGATCCAAGAAGCGAACCTGTTCGTGAACGAAGGCGCGACCGGCTTCGCGCGCCTGGTCCCCGCGGCGCGCATGGTGGGCGAAGGCGCCGACGCGGTCAGCCGTTACGGGTGGGGCATGGGCGGCGTGCTCACCGGCGCTGGCGTCGTCTTCTTTGCGTACATCGGCTTCGACGCGGTCTCGACCACTGCGCAAGAGACCAAGAACCCCAGCCGCGATCTGCCCATCGGCATCTTGGGCTCGCTCGTGATCTGCACCTTGCTCTACATCGGCGTGTCGGTGGTCTTGACGGGCGTCGTGCCCTACGACCAGCTCAACGTCGCGGACCCCATCGCGGTCGGCATCGATCGCATCGTCGAGCTGCGCGGCTGGAGCGAGGGCGCGCAGAAGAGCTTCACCGCGACGATCAAGTTCGGCGCCATCGCGGGCCTCACGAGCGTCATCTTGGTCATGATGCTGGGCCAGACGCGCATCTTCTACGCGATCGCGCGCGACGGCTTGCTCCCGTGGTTCGATCGAACGCACGAGACCTTCAAGACGCCCCACATCGCGACCGTGCTCACTGGCTCCTTCGTCGCGCTCTGCGGGGGCCTGATGCCGATCTCGCTGGTCGGTGAGCTCGTCTCGATCGGCACCCTGCTCGCGTTTGTGCTCGTGTGCCTCGGGGTCCCGCTGCTCCGCAAGCTAGAGCCGGATTTCCCGCGCCCGTTCCGGGTGCCGGCCGCCTGGGTCGTCGGTCTCTCTGGCGCCGCCGCTTGCGTCTGGGTCATGATCGGCCTGCCGCTCGACACCTGGCTCCGCCTCCTCGTGTGGCTCGCGATCGGATTCGCGATCTACTTCGGGTACGGTCGCAAGAACGCGCGGCTCGCCAAAGCGCCGATCGCCGAAAACGTCGAAAACTAACCAAGCGTCTCCACTTCGAGAGAGAGTCTCCGCCATGTCCGAGTTCACGCACGAGTTCCCCGCCCAGCTTGAGCGCATCGATCGCGCTGTTGCCGATGTTCGTAAGAAGACCGACGTCGTCCCCAAGGTCGCCTTGGTCCTCGGGTCCGGGCTCGGCGCCTACGCCGACACGATTGAAGACAAGGTCGTGGTGCCGTACGGCGAGATCCACTCGATGCCGCAGAGCGGGGTCTCGGGTCACGCGGGGAACCTGGTCTTGGGCAACGCGGAAGGCGTGCCGGTCGCGGCGATGCAAGGGCGCGTTCATCTCTACGAGGGCCACCCCGCTGCGGACATCGTGTTCGGCCTGCGCGTCATGATCCGTCTCGGCGCCGAGAGCGTGATCATCACCAACGCCGCGGGCGGCATTCATCACGACTTCGCCGTCGGCGATCTGATGTTGATCACGGATCAGCTCAACATGACCGGGACGAGCTCGCTTTTGGGGCCCAACGAAGACGCGCTCGGGAAGCGCTTCGTCGACATGACGACCGCCTACGACCGCGAGCTCCGCGGAGTCGCGAAAGAGACGGCGCGTGAAATGGGCTTCCAGCTCCAGCGCGGTGTGTACGCCGGGCTGCTCGGCCCAACCTACGAGACGCCTGCGGAGATCCGGATGCTCCGCACCATCGGCGCGGACGCGGTCGGGATGAGCACCGTCCTCGAGGTGATCGCGGCCCGCCACATGGGCGCGCGCGTGCTCGGGATCTCGTGCATCACGAATAAGGCCGCGGGCCTCGGCCACGAGACGCTCAACCACGACGAAGTGAAGGACACCGCGACAAAGGTGCGCTCCCGTTTCATCTCGCTCATCGGCGGCGTGCTCAAGCGACTCGCGTGAGCCTCTTTCTCATCCGCGGAGGTACGCTCGTCACGATGGATCCCGCGCGCCGGGTTCTGCGCGGCGACCTCGTGATCGAGGATGGAGAAATCGTCGCGCTTGGCAAGGTCCCCAGGCGAGCGCGCGAGGAGATCAAGGCGCGAGGCGAGGTCATCGACGCGAGCGGGTGCGCGGTGATCCCAGGTCTTGTGCAAGCTCACGTTCACCTCTGCCAAACGCTCTTCCGCGGGATGGCCGATGAGCTGCCGCTCTTGCCGTGGCTCAAGCGCCGCATCTGGCCGCTCGAGGCGGCGCATGATCGCGCTTCGCTTCGCGCCAGCGCGCGGCTCGGCCTGTGCGAGATGATGCGCGCGGGCACCACCAGCATCTTGGACATGGGAACCGTTCATCATCACGACGTCGTGTTCGAGGTGATGAAAGAGAGCGGCATCCGCGGGTTCTCGGGCAAGGCGATGATGGACCGCGGGGCGGGGGTTCCGCGAGGCCTCAAGGAGTCGACGAAGAGCTCCCTCGAAGAGAGCCACCGGTTGTGCGAGAAGTGGCACGGGGCGGCCGATGGTCTGCTCGGGTACGCCTACGCGCCGCGCTTCATCTTGTCATGCAGCGAGCGGCTGATGCGCGAGGTCGCGGAAGCGGCTCGCGAACGCGCCGCGTTGATGCACACTCACGCCGCCGAGCACGCCGACGAGCGCGCCGCGGTGAAAGAGATCCTTGGCAAAGACGACATCGCGGCTCTTGAGGAGTTCGGGATCTGCGGGCCCCAAGCGGTGCTCGCCCACGGCGTCCAGCTGACCAAGCGCGAGATGAAGCGGTTGGCCGCGCTCGGCACGCGCATCGTTCACTGCCCGAGCGCGAACCTCACCCTGGCGAGCGGGATCGCCCAGGTCCCCGCGATGCGCGACGCAGGCGTCGTGGTCGGGCTCGGCGCAGACGGCGCGCCTTGCAACAATCGGATGGACCCCTGGACTGAGCTGCGGCAAGCCGCGCTGCTCGCCAAGGTCCGTATGAAGAACGCCGCCGCCCTCCCCGCGATGGACGCGCTCGCGCTCGCCACCGTGGATGGCGCGCGCGCCCTCGGCATCGACGACGAGGTCGGCTCGCTTGAGCCGGGCAAGCGCGCCGACGTCGCGGTCGTGCGCATCGACGATCTACATCATGAGCCGGGCGGTGACGCGGTGAGCCGCTTGGTCTACGCCGCGGTCGCGCGTGACGTCGAGCATGTCTTCGTGGACGGGCGACCGGTCGTGCGAAGCGGCGAGACGACCACTCTGCGACGTGAGTCGGTGCTCCGCGGGGCCCGTCGCGAGGCGAAGAAGCTGGTGAAGCGAGCGCGTCTCCGCTGACACGTTCGCTGTGTGCGCACACGCGTATTCAGGTGTTTCTGAGAAAAGCGCACACGAAAAGCTGAAGAAACAACGGTCGCCGGTCACTCACGGGTCCGGCATCGCGATTGCAACTTCATTGGGCATGATCATCCTCGCCCTCATCACGCTCTTGTCCACGCTCTTCGTCTTCACGCAGACGCTCGCGCTCGGTCGCGCGCTACCTTCCGCCTAGTCCGGTCCCGAACCTCGAGGCGCCGCGTCCCGGTGTGTAAGTGGGGCCGCGGTCCAAGGACGGACCACGGAACACGACCACGCTTCCGGCGCCGTCGACTGGGTTTCCGACCAAGACGTCGGCGAACTGATCCGCGTCGAGGTAGTCGACCGACACCGAAACGACGAAGCGCGCGTCGAGCGGGTCGGAGACGATGAGCGGAACCTCCGCGGTGAGGATGTTGGCGTAGAGGTAGAGCGCAGATCCGGCGCCGACCACAACATCCGGCCACCCGTCGCCCGAGAGGTCTCCGGCCGCGAGCGCGGAGCCGAAGGTGTTCACGCGCCCTTCCGGACCGCGCGAGATCAACGGTTCGTCGAAGCGGCCGCCGCCGAGGTAGATCCGAACCTCACCGCGCCCCACGTCCGTATTCGGCGCGCCGACCACGAGCTCCGCCACGCCGTCGCGATCAAGGTCAACGAGCTCCACGGTCGCCCCGAACTCATCAGCCACGCCGTCGCTCGGCGCCACCGTGACGTCGGGGCGATCATCGATGGGCGCGCCGTCCGCGGTCGGGCCGCCGAAGTAGATCTCGACCACGCCGGCGCGGCTGATCGCGATGTCCGTCACGCCGTCACCGTTGACGTCGCCGGTCCCCGAAGCGTCGAGCGGAGGCCGCCCGGCGAAGTCCGTGAACAACCGGACGTGGTTGTCGATGGAGAAGAACGACGCGAACGCATCCTCATCGGAGAACACGATGAGATCGGGAACACCGTCCTCGTTCGGATCTTCGGCGCGCGCGACGAAGCGCCCGAAACCAGCAGAGTCGACGCCGAACGTCTCGTAAACGGTCGCGCTGATCGGCCCTACTCCGCCGGGGAAGATGCGCACCTGGTCTCCGGCGATCCCGATCGCGACGTCACCGTAGCCATCGCTGGCTAAGAAGTCGTCGGTCGCGAGGGAACCAAGGAGCGGCGCGCCGATCTCTCCGTCAATGCTGACCGTGTGAAAGCCGAGCGATTGGAACCGCCCGGTCGGCGCACCAGGAGAGGAGATCACCGGGTCGCCGAAATCGCCGTCCACGTCAGACGGCTGCCGACCGAACCAGAAGTAGCTGGGCGCGGACCAGTCGCCGCACACCTCACCGTTACAGCCGCGCGCGCGCCACACATAGACCGAACCTTCACGTTCGAGATCCGCGAGCGCGTACTCGACGAGCGATTCCGACTCTGGCGTTGTCAGCATCAGCGCCCCGGCGAAGTCGCACGCGGCGTAGTTGGGCATCTCGCAGCGCGACTGAACCTCGATCTCGTGGCGCTCGGCGGTACCGCTCACGCGGAGCGTCGTGGTCATGAACCCCGCGGTTGGTGAACCTGTGACGATGTGACCGTTCGCGGGAACCGTCAGGATCGGCGCGTCGGGAACGGGGGGCGTGGTGTCGGGCATCGAGGAATCGACGCCGCCATCGCTCGTGTCCATCCGGCCGGCGTCGGCGACCGGATCGGATCCATCACAGCTGCACGCGCCGTAGCGGGAACCGTCGCTCGCGCAGAGCTGAGCGCCGCGTCGACCGTCCGGACAAGCACATCGCAGCACGCGCCCCGGGGTGCAGGCGATCGCGCGAACACACGCGCCGCGGTCGCAGACCTCGTCGGTCCGGCAGTCCCGGTCCCCGCCGCACGAGCTGATGCATCGTCCCTCTACACATTGAAGCTCATCGGTGCAGTCGCTCTCTCGGACACACACGGCGCCGATGTCGTCTCGGCACACCCCTTCTTCGCAGCTCGCTCCGGCCACGCAGTCTCGGATGTCGGCGCACTCGTTGGTGCACTGGCCGGAGGCGCACGACAGGTCGGCGGGACAGTCGCTATCGAGGGTGCAGCCCGTCTCGTCAACGACCGTGCACGCGCCCAGCCCGATCGAGTCGAGAACGCACTTCAACCCGGACGGGCAGTCTCGACTGTCGCCACATTGAATCCGGCACTTCTCGAGCCGGCAGACCAGCGGCGCGGCGCACTGCGAGTTTCGATCGCACGTGAGGCCCACCGGGAGCCGCTTTGGCTCCGCACATGAGGGGAGCACGAACAGCCCGGCGAGGATGAGCGAGATGATCGCGGCAGGAAGAAGAGGTCGTCGGTTTGTCATCGAGCTCATCGAAGCGCCGCTCCAAACTCGCCGTCAGTGACCTCTGCCTCGTCAATGTCGAGGAGCGTGTGCACCGCTCCGCCCAAGACAACCGCTTCGCGAACGCGCCCCTTGGTCGGATCCGGTGAGCCGATGTAGAGGTGGCTCGTTCCGTTGCCATCCAGGTCGGCGATGGTGAGCGCCGCGCCGAGGCGGGTCTCCAAAGCCCCCCCTCGCGTCGAATCGATCAAGGGGAGCTCCGCGGTCGACGCGGAAGAATGCGTTCGGTAGAGGAACACGGTGCCGCGACCGTCTCCTGGAGCGCCTACCGCGAGCGTCGGAACGTCATCGCCGATCGACCCCAGCGCGAGCGACGCGCCAAACTCAGACCGCGCTCCGGCGCTCATACGCGTGTCTTCGAGCAGCTCTGAAGCGCCCCAGAAGATGAGAAGGTCTTCCGTCTCGGGTTGCCCCGAGACCACCTCGGGACGTCCGTCCGCGTCGAGATCCCCGATGAGCAAAGCCAAGGCGTTGGTCGCGAGGATCTGTGACGACGACGCCGAGAGACCCGTTTGGGAGCCTGGGTAGATCGCTATCGTCTCCGCCCACGCGACCGCGAGGTCCGCGTACCCGTCCACGTTGAGGTCGCCCACCGCGAGCGCCCGCGCGTCGCTAAACGACTCGGTCAGCGAAGGCGTCACGGCGAGCAACGTGGGCCACTCCGCGCGCCCCGCGATGACGAAGACCTGATCGAACGACGAGACAACGAGCTCGTCAAAGCCATCTCCGTCGAAGTCCGCGACCATCACCGCGCGGCCGAACTCGGTGACCCCGACCTCGGAGAGCACGTCGACCTGGGCCTCGCTCGGGAGACCCGACTCGGATCCGAAATAGAGGTAGACGAACCCATCATCTCGCGCGGGGTCGGAGACGACCAGGTCGCCGACTCCGTCGCCGTTAAGGTCTCCAGCCGCGAGCGCCTGACCGAAACGGCTCACCACGGGCTCCGTCACGCGTGACCCCGCGAGCGGACCGGAAGCCGACCTGCGTCGCATGGAGTAGACCGCCGGGATGTTCGCCGGAGCGCCGACCGCGACCTCCGAACGACCGGACGCGCTGAAGTCGGTCGGCGCGTGCCCGACGTCGAAGTAGCTGACGTCGGACCATGCGGAGCAGCCCGACGCGCCACATGCGCGCACCCGGACGAAGAAGCGAACGCCGTCGACGTCGTCGGGGATCAACAGCGTGACACGTTGGCCGGATTCAAAGGTCGTGTTCTCCGGGCTGGGGAAACCACACCGTGCGAAGCGCGTGAACGAGCAGCTATCGTCGACCTGCGCTTCATACGCGATCGCGCCGTCCACGCTTGAGAACACAAGCTCGACCGGCGAGGCCTCGCGGCGCGCGCCATCGGTGATCATCGCGACGTTCTCTCCGCGTACCGGGCGGATCAAGAACGGTGACTCGGGCGGGGCGGCTCCCGTACAGACACACTCACCGAGGACGCCCAAGGCGTCACACGCGCGGGAACCGCGACGACCGTCCGCACAGCTGCACCGCTCGGCGCGCGCGGGGACACAAACCTCCCGCGGCAAACAGGTCGCCGCGTCGTCGACCATCGCGCATCGCTCTTCAGGTCCGCAGTCCCGATCCTCAACGCACCACGCCAAGCAGCGCCCTTCGACGCAGCGGTCGGAGCCGCAGTCTGCGCTTGTTCGGCACACGTCCCAGCGCGGCGCGCACACCATGGCGTCGGCGAGCGCTTGGCAGCTCGCGTCAATCGGACAGTCTCGATCGCCCGCGCACTCGACGCTGCACGCGCCATCGACACACTGAAGCGGCGCCGGGCAGTCGCTGGTCAAGGAACACTCTCGTTCATCCGCGAGCTCGCATACGCCGGGCGCGTTTGGATCGGGGCGCCAACAGGTAAGCCCCGCCCCGCAGTCGCGGCTCTCGACACACTCCGTACGGCAGCGCTCCAATCGACAGACCAGCGGCGCGTCGCACTCCGAGTTGCGATCGCACCCCTCGCCGCGCGGGAGCAACGGAGGCGGCGCGCAAGACGCGATCCACGTGGCGAGAGAGAGCGCCAGCAGACCGAGCGAACGAGCGCGGTCTAGAGACAACTCCCGCTCCCGTCACAGCTACCGTCGGGACAGGCCGTCCCAGCAGGAGCAAAGGCGTACCGAACACACTCGACCTCGTCGCCTTCGCAGGTCATCACGCCGAGCACACAAGGCGCGTCGGGCGGGTTGCAGAGGGCCCCGGGCATACAGACGCACTCGCACGCGCCAAAGGTCCGCGTCGCTTCATCGCAGAGCTGGAAGCCGAAGCCGCCATCGGGACAGCCGCATCGCGGCGACTCCCCGACGACGCAGCTGCCACCACCGACGCAGGTACCGAGCGAAACGGTCGCCTCGTCGTGCACGTAGTCGCGCTCCTCGCAGCGCAGCGCGGCGGGACAGTCGCGTTCCTCAACGCACTCTTCGACGCAGCCACCGCTACGACAGACCAAGCCGGCGTCGCAGTCGCTGGAGAAGACGCAAGCCTCATCCGAGACCTCGACGCAGATCGAGCCTCCATCCACGACCACGCACCGCGCGCCGACCGCGCAGTCTCGGTCCTCGCTGCACTCATTGCTGCAGCGGCCGTCGTTGCATACGAGCGGCGCGAGACAGTCACTGGTCAGGACGCACTCGCGTTCGTCATCGGGGAGACACGCGCCGAGGCCGGTCTCGTCAAAGAGGCAAGTGGAGCCGATCGAGCAATCACGTGTTCGCGAACACTCGTCGCGACACTTTTCAAAGCGGCACACCAACGGCGCGTCACAGTCGCTGTTGAGATCACATCCCTCGCCGCGCGGCAGAAGCGGGGGCGCTTGGCAACCTAGCGCTCCAAGCATCACGAGCGCGAGCCACGCGCGGACAGGTCGAGCACACAACATCTTGTTCACCTCACCGACGACGATCGTCGTCTTCGACCTCAACGCCCCAGCTGCGGAGCTGAGCGAGGACATCCGCGCGGTCGATCGCGCTCGACGGAGAGAGCTCGAGATAGCGCTGGAAGTGCGTCGTCGCAGGACCGCGATCGCCACCCAGTTTGTGACACTCCGCGCGAACGCGATGCGCTTCGTAGAGCCACGCTGGCGGAGACTCCTCGGCGTCGCCCAGGGTCGTCGCGCGAGAAAGCGCGGCGAGCGCTTCGCGCCGATCACCTCGGTCGAGACGCGCCTTGCCCAAGCGGTACCAGTAAGCACCTCGATCAGGAGCGCCGGCGACCGCTTGCTCGTACGCGCGAATCGCTTCCCGACGCTTTCCGAGCTGCTGGTAGCACTCCGCCATATCAGCGTGTGCCTCGAATCGATTCGGGCTGAGCTCAAGGGCGCGCTCGAGATCACGGATCGCGTCACGAACCGCCGCGGTCCGGAGCAAGATGCGACCGCGGATCCAGAAGGCATCACCGATCGTGTCGTCGAGGTCGATGGACTTCTCGATCGCTTCCAGCGCGCGCGAGAGGTTGTTCGACTCGAGCTGCGCCTTCGCGAGGAAGAGGTGGTACTCGGGTCGCTCCGGGTCGAGCTGAGTCGCGCGGCCGAGGTGCTGCACCGCAGCGGGGAGACGGCCCTTGAGCAGCGTGACGCGACCCATGTAGTGCTCGGCCTCCGGCATGTCGGCGCGGCGACGCATGACCGACGCGATGTTCTCCTCCGCCTCATCGATGAGCCCGGCCGCGACCTGAGCGGCACCGAGACGAACGACCAGATCCAGGTCGTCGGGTGAGGTCTCCAGCGCGCGTTGATAGCTCTGCACCGCCTGGTCCGCGCGTCCCTGGGACTCGAAGATCCGGCCGCGCTCTAGCGAGAGGCCGGGGTAGCCCGGGTCGAGCGCCGCGAGCTGCTCGAAGCGCTCCGACGCCGCGGTGATCTGGTTCTGCTTCCGGAGCACCACGCCGAGTCCAAAGAGGCCCCCGGTGCTCTCCGCGTCCAGCTCCAGCGCGCGCTCGAAGTTCTGGCGCGCGCTCGAGATGCGGTTCCGCTTGAGCTCGGACTCGCCCAGCATCTGGTGGAAGTAGGCGTCCGCCTCGACATGCTCACGCGCTTCCTCAAAGGTCGCCGCCGCTTCATCTGGGCGTTCCGTGTCGTGGTAGTGCTTCGCGAGCGCGAGGTAGGGGTCGAACTTTGTCACGTCGATCGCGATCGCGGCGCGGTACTCCGCGATCGCCTCCTCGCTGAGCTCAAGGGCCTCCAGCGTCTTGCCGTGCCAGGTGCGGACGATCTGATCTTGAGGCCGCTCCTGAGCGAGGGTCTGCATGCGTTCCCGCGCGTCCTGAACCAACCCGAGCGGGAGGATCGCGCGGACCGCGCCGATGCGGGCCTGGACGGTGTACGGCTGCGCGTCGCCGGGAGCGGACTGGAGCGGATCGGTGACCGCGTTGATCACCGCGTCGAAGCGCGAGGAGGCGTCTCGGTAGCGACGCTCCCCGAGCAGCACTCGACCGGCGCCGAGCAAGGCCTCGACCGAGAACGGCTGAACCTCGATCGCGTTCTCGTACGACTCACGCGCCAAGCTCCGCCGACCACGCGACTCGTGAATACGTCCAATCACCGTGAGCGCGGTCGCGCGCTCCTCCGCAGAAGAGCGCAATCGCTCGCCGCCGCTGAGCTCAAGCCCCGCGGCCTCTTCCGCGATCCGAAGCGCTTCGTCATCCTGACCCGCGCGCCACAAGACGCGCGCCTTCGCGGTCCGGGCACCGACGTGATTCGGGCTCGCGGAGAGCGTCGCATCAACCGCAGCGGAGGTGGCCGCGTCATCCTCTCCGAACGCCAACGCGCGGGCGAGACCCCACTGCGCGCGCGCCCCTCCTCCTGCCGCGGCCGCGCCGAACTCTTCCGCCGCCTTGGCCGCGTCGCCCTTTTTAAGCGCGAGCTCTCCCGCGACGAGGTGCGCGTAGACATCGTTCGGTGCCTCGCGAAGCGCGAGGGTCAGCTTCTGCTCTGCCGCCGGCATATCTCCGCGACGAAGCGCATCCGCCGCGAGCGCGAGCGAAATGCCTTCAGCGTCATTTCCGCGATCTGCGAGCCGGCCGAGAATCGCCGTGACCCGCGCTGCGCTTCCGGGGTCCTCACCGAAACGGATCTGATACAGACACTCGTGCAACGCGCTGCGCGCGAGGAGCTTGCGGTTCAAACCCATCCCGTGGCGAGCGGCGCCGAGCGAGTCGATCGACGCTCGGATGTCGATGTAGGAGTCGCTCGCCGCGCGCTGCTCCGCCTCGTTGATCGCCGAGTCGATCCGGGCCGGATCGCCTGCGCCCGGCAGGAAGCGCTCCAGCGCGTACTGACCAAAGAGCCCGAAGGGCGTGAACTTCAACGCGAAGCCGATACCGCCGACCATGAGGAGCGCGAGCAAGAGCCAGAGCAGCCCTCGGCTCGACTTCTTCTTCGGTGCTGGACGAGCTTTCGCGGTGGTGTTCGCGACCGACGCGGCCGCCTCTCCCCCAGGGTTTTTGACCGGCTCTTGGCTCGGCTCAAATTCCTGACCTTCGTCCCCGAGGTCGATCATGTCACCGAGGTCAGCGTCGCCGCCTCCCGCGCCCAGATCGATCTCTCCGAAACCCATTCCGCCCGGAGACGCGTCTCCACGATCCTTGGGCTCAGGGAGCGCGAGGTCGTCGTCCAGCCCGAGGTCATCGCCGAGACCTCCGCCGAGGTCGGCTCCGCCGCCGAGGTCAACGAGGCCTTGCGCGCCGCCGTCGAGGTCGAGGTTTCCGCCGAGGTCGGCTCCACCGCCGAGATCGAGACCACCTCCGAGATCGAGGCCGCCATCCATCTCAAGACCACCGCCAAGATCAAGCTCGCCGAGATCGAGATCGCCCCCGAGGTCCGTCTGAAGCTCGCCTAGATCGAGGTCACCGCCGAAGGCAGGATCCGGCGCCGCGCCGGCCGCGATCGGGGCCGACATGTCGGGAAGCGGGAGCGAGTCTTCAAAGTCGTCAAACGGGGTGCGACGTGAGCGGTCTTGCGCACCGCCGACACCGACTTCGTACGCAGAGCCTTTCGGGACACGCGCGGTCGGGAGATCGATCGCGCCGATGACCGCACGGGGCAGGTCGGCGTCCGCTGCGGCGCGGGGAGCCGGCAGGTCGATCTCCTGCGATGGGGGCGCCGCGCCTTTCGGCGCGGGCAGGTCGACCTCCATCGGGGCCGCGTGACGGGGCGCAGGCAGGTCGATCTCAAGCGCGGACGGCGCCGCGCCTTTTGGTGCCGGGAGATCGATCTCCATCGGCGAAGCCGCGTGACGGGGCGCCGGCAAGTCGAGCTCAAACGCGGACGGCGCCGCGCCCTTTGGTGCTGGAAGATCGATCTCCATCGGTGACGGCGCTGCGCGACGAGGCGCTGGCAGATCCAGCTCGATGGAGGGCGGCGCGGCGACCTTCGGCGCCGGCAGGTCGAGCTCAAACGATGGCGGAGCGGCGACCTTCGGTGCGGGCAGGTCGAGCTCGATTGACGGAGGGGCGGCGACCTTCGGTGCCGGCAGGTCGAGCTCGATTGACGGAGGGGCGGCGACCTTCGGCGCCGGCAGGTCGAGCTCGATCGACGGAGGCGCAGCGACTTTCGGCGCGGGCAAGTCGAGCTCGATCGACGGCGCGACAACCTTACGCGCAGGCAGGTCCGCGTCGGACCCCTTGGCGCGGGCGGCAGGAAGGTCGAGCTCGATCCCCACCGGTTTGGCCCCGGGCGGAGAGTACGGCTTCGCGCCACGCGGACCAGGAGAAACAGGCGGTGCGATCTTGCGCGGCGCGGGCACGCGCGGCGCAGGAAGGTCCGCGTGTCCGGCTGCCTTGGGCGCGGGCGGTTTCGGCATGGAGGGCTTACGCGGCGCGGGCAGATCCACGCTGCCCGGGCGCGGAACAGCGCGGCGCGGCGCGGGAAGGTCGAGGTCCAGGGTCGCGCGCTTCTTCGCGCTCGCAGGACGCGGCAGGTTCAGACCCGCGGGCACCGGCGGCGCGATCTTCTTGGGCGCCGGGAGGTTCGGCTTCGTGCCAAGCGTCGCGGTCTTTCGGAAAGGCGATGGCTTGGCCGCGGTCGGTCCGCTCGACGGGCTCGCGTTCGCGCCTACGCCCACGGACGTCTTCCGGCTCGGCTTCGCGGGAGCGGACACTGGCCCATCCGTTACGCCCTCGGTGGTCACCCAGAACGAATGCGTGCACTTCGGACAACGCATCTTGAGTCCCTTTGACGGGAGACGGCGCTCGTCCATGTCATACGGCGCAGAACAGGAAGGACACTCAACGTGGATCATCGAACACCATATATCTGGAAAATTACATGTCTGCGAGACAAGTTCGGTAGGGGAGCGTACCACGACGACCCGACAAAACGCTCAATTGCAGCACCTCGATTCACCCCAAAGAGCACTGACGTTGGGGTGAGCCCATCTCCGGATCCGTTTGACGGAAGCCAACTTGGACCCGTACCGTCAGATCGTGCGTGAAACCGTGACCTTAGAGATTGCTGGCGCCAAGTACCGGATGACCTCCGATACCGATTCCGCGCACCTTCATCGCCTCGCCGCGATTGTGAACAACCGTATTGATGCCATGGGACCGCGCGCGAAACGTGCTGGATCTCCTGCGCAGTTGCTCGCCGTTGTCGCGCTCGGGCTCGCAGAAGATCTGCAGGTCGCGGAGCTCCGTCGCCAGCGTCTGAAAAAGACCACACGCGATGTCGTCAGCGCCGCGATGCAACGTATCGATGATCGGCTGCGCACGGACGCGGAGGTCCGCGCGTCTGAGCGTCCCGACACCACGCTTCCCGGAGGTGTCCAAGCCGCGGCGCCGCTCAGCGGCGAACCGTTCCCCAGCGCGGACGACTGAGCTGCCTTCGCTCGACGGGATGGACGAGGGCCGTGAGCGGTACCTCCGGGCCAAGGTGAAGCAGGAGCTCCGGCGTCGATATCGCGCCGTCCGCAACGCCCTTCCGCGCGAACGACGACTCGCGCGATCGGCGGCGATGTCATCTGAGCTCGCGAAGCTCCCGGAGGTTCAGTCCGCGAAACGCATCGCCTCGTTCGTCGCGTTCCGAAAAGAGGTCATCCCGCCAACCGAGGCGTGGCTCGCCGACGACCGGCGCATCGCGCTCCCACGGGTCGACCTCGACGCGCAGGAGATCGTCTTTCACGATTTTGACGGGACCGGGCTCTCCCGCGGAGCGTTCGGGATCTACGAACCATCGCTCGAGGCCCCACGAGTTCCGCGCGAGGAGATCGATCTTGTTGTCGTACCTTGCTTGGCGGTCGACCCTCGCGGTCAACGCGTCGGCTACGGCAAGGGTTTCTATGATCGCGTCCTCCCGACCTTGCCGAACGCCTTTCGCGTCGCGATCGCGTTCGACTTTCAGCTGGTCGCGGAGGTCCCCAATGTCGAGTTCGACGTGCCGGTCCACGCCATCGTGACCGACGAGCGCGTCCTTCGAGTCGATTCCGCGTCGTAGGAGCGGTACGGTCGCGGAATGCCGCGACGCGCCCTCTCCTCTCTCACGCTGGTGCTCCTCACCTTCGCGTTCCTGACCCTCTGCAGCTGCGGAGACGATGACACCGTCGACGCAGCGGAAATGGACACCGCGGATGACGTGACCGGTGACGTGACGGATGGGGACGCGTCCGAAGATGCCGATGCGCCGGTGGTCTGTGAAGCGTTCGAGCCGATGCCGACGGGAGACCCGATGGGTCACGCCGCGCCGCTCGAGTCCGCCGCCGGAGAAGCGCGCGCGGGTGTGCTCACCGACGCCATGTTGCCTAGCGATCCGACCGAGCTCCTGCTTTGGCGCGCGGGCGACTACGTCCTCGCCAATGACCATGTCGCCGTCGTGATCGAAGGGGTCCGCCCGTCCGATGGCTACGATCCCTACGGCGGCAAGATCGCCGGCCTCGCACGGGTCGAAGGCGGCGCGATGACGCAGCCCGCGAGCTTCAACGAGATCATCCCCGCGGCGAACCGCTTCACCGTAGAGCCGCGCACGATCGGCGTGCTCGAAGGCGAAGGCGAGGACGCTGGCTCCGCGATCGTGCGCGTCGTCGGCAGCTTCAACATCGTCCCCTTCATCGATCCCATCATCTCCGCCATCATCTCTGGCGAGCTCGGCGAGGTCGGCATCACTGTCGACTACGTCCTCGCGCCAGACGCCGACACCGTCGAGGTCCGTTACACGTTCGACAACTCGCGACCGCTCCGCCTCCGCGTCAGCCAGAACCTCTTAGCCTTTCAAAAAGAACGGATGCAGGGCTTCGTTCCGGAGACCGGTTTCTCGGTTGAAGATGGCGCGACCGTTCCGTGGATCGGCTTCGCCAACGACGACGAGATGAGCTACGCCTTCGTCCCGTTCAGCGAGTTCGATCTCCTGTTGGAGATCAGCGGGACGAGCATCTTCACCGGCGAGTACCTCTTCTTGGAGCCGTGTGAGCGGAGCGCGTTCTTGTTCTACTCCATCGTCACCGGGGTCGGCGTCGACGGCTTGCTCTCCAGCTTCGCCGAGCGAGACGACCAAACGCAGCGCGAGATCACGGGGACCGTCCGCAGCGACGATGGAACGCTCGAAGCAGGTGTTCACGTCCACGCGGTGAGCGCTGATGGGGAGACCTACCTCACGCGCGCGCAGACCAACGCCAGCGGCGAGTTCGTGATGCACGTACCGATGGAGCCCGTCAGCCTCTCCGCCTACCGACGCGGCGACGCGATCAGCGAGTCGGTCGAGGTGCCGACCGAGGTCGCGACCGCCTCCCTGACGCTCGCGCCCCACGGCTTCATTGAGATCGTCGCGACCGATGGTGACCTCGCGCCTCTGCCGGTCCGCGTTCAGATCTTGCCGGCGAGCGGACGCGCCCCCCGGCTCCCCTCGACGCACGGCGAGAAATATCCCGCGGACGGCAATATGCACGTCTCTTTCCCCATCGACGGGCGCGTCACGCACCGCGTTCCGGTCGGCTCGCATCGCGTCTTCGTGACGCACGGCACGGAGTACGAGGTCGCGACGCGCGAGGTCAGCGTGAGCGCAGGCGCGACCACCCGGGTGGACGTCGCGCTGGCTCACGTCGTCGATACGGCGGGCGTGATGTGCACCGACTATCACATTCACACCTCGCGCTCCCCGGACTCGCCAGACAGCGCAGAGTTTAAGTTACGCGCCTCCGCCGGCGACGGCCTCGAGATCCCGTGCCGCTCTGACCACGAGTGGATCGTCCCTTTCGACGACCTCGCGCAAGAGATGGGGCTGGGCGACTCGCTCTACGGCGTGACCTCGCTCGAGCTGACGACCTTCGCGTGGGGCCACTTCGGTGTCGTCCCGCTCGAGCCCGACTACGAGGCCCGAAACTTCGGCGCGCCCGAGTGGGTCGGACAATCGCCGACGGATGTCTTCGATGTCGTCCGGGCGCGACCCGAGGATCCTGTCCTCATCATCAACCACCCGCGCGGTCGCGCGATCGGCGGCTACTTCTCCGCCGCGGGCTACGACCCGGCCACCGGCACCGTCGAGAACCCCGAGCTGTGGGACGACTCGTTCAGCGTGGTCGAGGTCTTCAACAGCAGCAGCTTTCGGCGCGACCGCGAAGGAACGGTGCGCGATTGGTTCTCGCTCCTCAACTCCGGGCGAAGGGTCTTCGCGGCCGGCTCGTCCGACTCACATAGCGTGATGGGCGGCTCCGAAGTGGGCTACCCACGGACCTGTCTCTCCCTCGGCGTCGACACCCCGGCGGAGCTCCGCGCGCTCGGTCCCAACGCGGTCCGCGACGCGACGCGCGCTGGACAGTTCTACGTGAGCGGCGGCATGTTCATCGATGTCAGCGCGCGCGACGGCGTTCTTCCTGGCGGCGAGGTCGCGGACGCCATGCCAGAGGAGCGGGTCGCGGTTCGCGTACAGGCGCCCGATTGGGTCGCGGCGGAATCCCTTGAGGTCTTCTTGAACGGCGTCATGGTCGGCGACCTCCCGCTGACCAACGATGGCGGCGTGGTGCGCTTCGAGGATGAGGTCGCGCTCGAGATCCCCGACACCGGCGCGTGGGTCGTCTTCCACGCGCGCGGTCGCGGAGACCTGACGCCGGTGAGCCCGGGGCGCGATCCCTTCGCGGTCTCGATGCCGATCTTCTTCTCGCGCTGAACGTGCCGCTCGCCCCCGAAGCGCTAGACCGAAAACTCGAGACGCTCCCGGCGCGACCGGGCGTGTACCTCTTCGTCGGCGCGGACCAGATGCTCTACGTCGGCAAGGCGCGAAACTTGCGGAGCCGAGTGCGCAGCTACTTCCAACCAGGGAGCAGCGACGTCCGCGCCTTCGTCGCGCGGCTCCGGAGCGAGCTCGTCGATCTTCAGACCTTCGTCGCGACGAGCGAGCGCGAGGCCGCACTGCTCGAGAACCAGCTCATCAAGGAGCACCAGCCTCGCTACAACGTGAAGCTGCGTGACGATAAGGAGTTCCTCAGCCTGCGGCTCGATCGTCGGCAGCGCTGGCCGCGGTTGCGGGTCGTTCGCAAACCCAAGAAGGACCACGCGTCGTACTTCGGCCCGTATCACTCGGCGAGCGCAGCGCGACAAACCCTGCGCCTGGTGAACCGCTACTTTCAGCTCCGCACGTGCACTGACTCGGAGTTCAAAGCGCGCCGTCGACCGTGCCTCCAGCATCAGATCAAGCGCTGCCCTGCGCCCTGTGTCTTGGAGGTCGAGCGCGAGCACTACGACACCCAGGTCGAGGGCGTCGCGCTCTTTCTGGAGGGGCGGCACGATGAGCTCATCAAGCGGCTCGAGGGGAAGATGCGGGAGGCCTCGACCGCGCTCCGTTACGAAGACGCCGCCGTCTACCGCGACCAGCTCCAGGCGGTCTCGCGGGTTCAGCAGTCCCAACGCGTCTCCGCGGTGCGCGACGTCGATCAAGACATCGTCGGGGCGCATCGACAGGCGGACCAAGCAGAGCTCGCCTTGCTCTCGGTGCGCGCCGGGAAGCTCGTGCGGGTTCACACCTTCGCGATCAACGACATCGCGCTTCCCGACGATGAGCTCATCGCGTCGTTCGTCGCGGAGCTCTACGGGAGCGGCCACCGCGAGATCCCGGACGAGGTGATCCTCCCCGTCGAGATCGAGGCGATGGGCGGGCTCGGCGATCTCTTGACCGAGCTCCGCGCGAACGCGCGACGCAAGAAGGTGAAGGTCCTCGCTCCCAAACGCGCGGCGCGTGCCGCTCTGGTCGAGATGGCCCGCGAGAACGCCGAGCACTCGTTTCACCAAAAGCGGCGCGCGGAGGAAGATGTCGAGGCGCGGCTCGCGCAGGTGCAGCGAAAGCTCCGGCTCAGCGCTCCCCCGCACCGGATCGAGTGCGTCGATGTCTCGCACACGGGCGGCGAAGAAACCGTCGCGGCGATCGTCGCGCTCCTCGACGGCGCGCCTGATCGCGCGCGTTACCGGAGCTTCCACGTCAAACGCGTCAGCGGCGGCGACGACTATGGCGCGATGTACGAAGTGCTGCTGCGGCGCTTCAAGCGTGGACGAGAGAACGAGAGCGGTTGGGAGCTCCCCGACCTGCTCGTGGTCGACGGAGGGAAAGGCCAGCTCGGCGTCGCGCTCGCGGCGCTTCGGGATCTTCAGATGGAGCTCCCGGTTGCGGCGCTCGCCAAGGAGAAGCAAGACGCGCGCTCGGGAGATCGACGCGTGGATCGCGTCTACCTCCCGGGGCAAAAGAACGCGATCCCGGTGCACAGCACGCCCGCGCTTCGGATGCTCTCGCTCGCCCGCGACGAGGCCCACCGCGTCTCCAACCGTCTCCGGAACAAGCTGCGCAAGAAGCGCCGCTTCACCAGCGGGCTCGACGGAGTACCGGGCATTGGTCCGAAGACGCGCACGAAACTCTTGAAGGGCCTCGGATCCTTTGACGCGGTGACCGCCGCGAGCGAAGAAGAGCTGATCGCGGCGGGCGCGACGCGGCGACAGGCGCGCGCTATCCTCGACGAGTTTGGCGGCAGCGGGACGACGACCGGCGCGGAGGAGGACGCGCTCGAGAACGCCTTCGAAGTCATGTCCAAAGAGACGTCAGAGACGTCAGAGACGTCAGAGCCGGCACCGGCATCGACGCTAGAACCGACGCCAGAACCGACGACAGAACCGACGCTAGAACCGACGCCAGCGCCAGCGCAAGCGCCAGAGCCAACGCCCCCGCCCCTCGAGCCTCCGCCCGACGCGGACGCCAAGTGAGCGCAGGGACATCGGTGAAGGCGCGCGTCTTCGCCCTCACCTGGATCAGCTACGCCTCGTTCTACCTCACGCGGAAAAACGTCAGCGTCGTCAAGGCGAGCCTCGAAGCCGACGGTGTCTCGCTAGGCGCGCTCGCGTCGATGGACACGGCGTACCTCGTCCTCTACGCCGTCGGGCAGATCATCAGCGGCGCGCTCGGAGATCGCTTCGGGGCGCGCCGGATCCTCGCGCTCGGCATGCTCGCGTCGGCCGCCTGCGCGGTGGTCTTTGGCTCCGCGGAGAGCGCGCTCGTCATGGCCGGCGCCTTCGGCGTGCAGGGTCTCTGCCAGAGCACGGGCTGGCCGAACAACATCAAGGCGATCGCGCCCTTCTTCCAAGCAGACGAGCGCGGGAAGATCATGGGGCTGTGGTGCACCTGCTACCAGGTCGGCGGCATCGCCTCGACCGCGCTCGCCGCGATGCTCTTGGTCCGGTACGGACTCAGCGCCGCGTTCTACGTCCCCGCGGCTTGGGTCGCGGTGGTCGGCGTCGCGATCGCGCTCTTCCTGCCCACGGGAGACGACGTCGACGAGCTCGATGAACCGGCCGGTGACGGAGACGGCGCTCCGATGCGCGCGCTTCTTCGCGCGCCCGCGGTGTGGGCGTACGGCGGGTGCTACTTTGGGCTGAAGCTCATCCGCTACAGCCTGCTCTTCTGGCTTCCGTACTACCTCGCGACGCAGCTCGGTTACGCGGAGGACGAGGCCGGCTACTTGTCGACGGCCTTCGAAGGCGGAGGCATCGCCGGCGCGATCGCGACCGGGTTCATCGCGGACCGCTTCTTCGCCGACGCGCGGCCGCGGCTCTTGGTCCCGATGATCGCCTTGCTCGCGATCGTATTGGTCGCGTTCGGTCAGCTCCAGCACGGGCCCGTCACGCTCACGTTCACCATCGCGATGATCGGGTTGCTCATCGTGGGCCCAGAAGCGCTCATCACGGCGGCGGTCCCGCAAGATCTGGGCGGCCGCGACGGGGTCGGCTCTGCCGCCGGACTGATCAACGGGATGGGATCGGTCGGCGCGATGCTCCAAGGCTTGGTCACGGTCGGCATCAGTGAAGCGTTCGGATGGGACGCTGTGTTCACGCTCTTCATCGTCATCAGCGTGATCTCGGCCTGTGCGCTCCTCCCTCTCGCGCTTAAGGGAAATGAGCCCAAGACCGATTCGTAGGGCGACCGCTTAACGAGCGAAGGGCACCCGAAGGCGCCCTCTTCCACGTGGGTTCAGCTCGCGTTCAGGAAGCGACGCTTCCGCGAATGTCGACCGTGATGCGGATCTCGTTGCTGACCTTCAAGCGGACCACCGCGGGGATGCTCACGTTGAAGTCGCTCAGGTTGATCTTGAAGCGGCAGCGCACGCGAACGCGGTCCGCGCCGTCCCACTTGATGCGGGCCCGCGCGGTCACCTGACGGGAGACGCCGTTGATGGTGAAGTTGCCCGTGATGCGGACGCGCGCGTCCTCGTTCGCGGTGAGGCTGTCCGCGCCGCTGACGCCCGTGATCTCAAAGGTCGAGTTCGGGTGCGCGCCGGCGTTGAGCCAGGTGTCGCTCCGGAGGTGCTCGTCGCGAAGGTCGATACCGGTGCGAAGGGAGGCCACCGGGACCGTCACCGTGCCGCGGGTCGCGCTCACGTTCGCGGGATCGAGCGTGAAGTTGCCGGTCGCGCGTCCGCTTCGACCATTGATGTTCTCGAGCGGTGCTTCGGAGACGAACGAAACGCGGCCCCGCTGAACGTCAAACGCCCGCGATTGTGCGGCGGCCATGTTCGGGACGCTCGCGAGCGCGAGGGCAGAGGCGGCGAGGCAAAAGAGGATGCGGCGGGTCGTGTTCATGATGGTCTATCTCCCTGGTGCACGTGAGTATGATCGGCTGCGCGACGTGTTACGTGCATTTTGAGTTTCGCTAGAGGCGAGCAGCGGCCCGGAGCGAAGTCGTTTGTCAGTCAGCGCGAACGCGCGCGCCAACGGTAGCGGGAAATGGACGACCCAATTGAGGTTCTATTCATCGCTCGCCGAATGGTAAGAACAGGTATGAAACGCGCGCGATTCTTGCGGATTTTCGTCGCCCTCGCGATCATTTCCGTGCAAGCAGGGTGCGTCGTCGTACCCGCGTACAAACGTGAGCATGTGGGTCACGCTACGATGCGCGGCTCGGTCGACCCGCTCCTGACGTCCGCGGATAGGAAGCTCCACACCTCTCGTGAAGCCGCGAGCGGTGGTGACGCGCGCCCCGCGGGCGGCGGCTGTGGGTGCTCCAATTAGACCGCCTGTCGCGAAGCGCCCCAGCGGGAGCTTGTGAGATGCGCGCTCGCCTCTGCTTCAGATCACGGCGCGCTCGGCTGACCACCCTCGTGGCGATCGCCACCGCGGCGTCTACGCTCGCGCCCGCGATCGCGACCTCTCAGGTCGACGAGGTCCGCGTCCGACTCTCTGGCTACAACCAACACGGTTTCGGCTTTCAGTCTCGCGCCAGCGTGGTCGACGCCCTCCCGCTCATGGGCAACATCGCTGGCTCGGAACGCCTCGGCGTGTTCCAAGCGCTCGGCCGCCTGGGCGTTCGGCAAAACGATCGCGTGCGTCACTCCTTAGACCTCGCGGTCGACATCGTGACCAGCGCCTCGGCCGACGCGCTCGACGCGGTGTCGAGCGCGTCTCGGGTCAACGAAGCCGCCACCATTGAGGGCCGGACGTTCGTCGACGTGACCGACAACGACCACCTCACGTTTAACCTCGGCTACCACATCGAGGAGACGCTCAAGTCGGGTCACGGGAACATCTCCTACGTCCGCGACCTCGCCCAAGATAACGCGACGATCGGAGCGAGCTTCGGTCTGGTGGTCGACTTCTTCGATCCCATCACGCCCTACGGCTTCGACCTCGGCTTCGTGCGACGCGCGACCGTGAACGCGAACCTGGGCGCGTCGCAGATCCTCTCCCCAACGACCATCGCCTATCTCGCCTATGGGCTGACGTATCAAGTCGGGACGCTCCAGCAGACCTGGAACGCGGTCCCCCTCGACAACTTCGATCGCGCCGCGGAGCTGTTCCCGCGAACGCGGCTACGTCACGCCGCGACCCTCACCCTCGCGCAACGCATCCCCATCACGCGGACCACCCTGCGCGGGAGCTATCGGCTCTATCGAGACGACTTTGACGTGACAGCCCATACCTTCGCGTTGACCGCTTTCCAGGAGCTCGGTGAACGCGTGGTGCTCGAGCTGGGCTATCGCCTCCATGACCAAACCGCGGTTTCTTTTTGGACCCAAGAAGCACCCAGCGATGTCGTGACACGCGGCGCCTTCCGGAGCGCGGACTCGGACCTCTCGGCGTTCCGGGCGCACCAGGCCTCGATCGGGCTTCGCTTTGTGTTGAGCGGAAACGGCGAGGCGCGCGGCGAAGAGAGCGTCGACGTTCGCTACTTGAGATACGCGCGGAGCACCGGGCTCCATGTCGACCTCTTCTCGATCGGGTACGCTCGCGAGTTCTGATGCCTCGCTTCCTCGTTTCTTGTGCTCTTGTCCTCTCGCTCGTTGGCTGCGGAGCCGCGACCGTCCCAGAACCGGTCACGCCAGATGACGGTCTCGCGGTTCGTCTCGCGGTCTCGCTTCGCATTGAAGAGCTCACGAGCGATGATGACGGCCCGCCGCGGTCCGCGATTAAGCTCGTGTTGATTCGCGAGGACGGGCCTCCCGAGACCACCGATCTGGGCGAGCACGACGGGATCTGTTCCTATCTCAGCGTCGAGCCGCCGATGCTCTTCGCCGCGCGTTGCTGGTGGGCCGGAGAGCTCACCGTCGTCAGCGTGACGCGTGAAGGCGACGCGCTCGTGAGCCGTCAAGCGACCGGCGAGGGCGACGTCATGGGGGAACAGGAAGAGGTCGCGCGGACCTCGCTCCCGTCCGGCGCGAACCTCGAGTCGATTCGCTGAGCGGTCCGCGCGCGCTGATATTCTTGGAGGGGCTGTCCGCCCCTCCCTCCAAATAAGTAAATGATTTGGAGCCTCCCTCCCATGTTCGCTCCGCTCTGCGCTCCTTCGTCGCTTTCCAATATTCTCTGGAGGGAATCCGCTGAGCGAAGCGAACGGAACCCGCGGCTGAGCGCCTGTAGGAGAGAGGCTCCCAACTACTTGCTCGTTGGGAGGGAGGGTCCGAATAGACCCTCCAAAAATCAGCGGGGCGGAATCTGGAACATCAGCTCGGGCGGCTGCGCTCCGTTGGGAAACGCGGAGCCGATGAACGAGACGATCGTCATCGTCATCGTGAGGCCTTCCGCGGTCACGACCGCGGCACAGGGGCGCGCGCCACAGAGCGGTCGCATCATCGCGCTCACGGGAGAGAGCTCGTCGGTCGCGGCGAGGAAGCGCCACGTGAACGCGGCGGTCGTCGCGGGCGGCGCCTCTTCTTCTTCGGCGGCAGGTTCTGGTGCGATGCCGTCCAGGAGCTGTGGCTGCGGGGCGTTCGTCGCCTCGACCTCGGGGGCGTCGAACTGCGCGAGGTCCACCTTCACGGCTTGTCCGCGAGCGAAGAGGATAATGTTCAGCTTGCCGCCCTGGGCGATGTTGCCGGGCTTGAACGAGCAGTCGACGTAGTGGTCGCGGCGACACCCGTTATAGGCCTCTTCCCAGCCCTGCGTGAAGTCGTTCCACTGACGCTGGCCCGCGCCCTCAAAGGTGTGGAAGTCGTCGGTCTCGGTCCGCACGTCGAAGCGTGGGATCACCAAGAAGCCAGTCTGCGAACCGGGGCCGGCGCGAACCTCAAACGCCACCTCACGAATGCTCGCGGCCTTCAACGTGTTCATGATGCGCGCGGTCGTCATGTAGGGCGTGTTGGCGTGGGCGCGAATCACCGCGGACGCGCGAGCCGGTGCCGCGGTGATGGCCGCCTCCAGCTTCGTGATCCGGTCATTGGCCAGCTCGGCTTCAGGCACGTCTCCCGCGTCGAGCTCGATCAACGTCGTGCCGTCGACCCGCAGACGACTCGGAGAGATCTCGAGCTTGATCGCGTTCGCGGGCGCGTTGGGTTGATGCCGGAGCGAGATCGGGAGCTCCATGATCCCGACGACCGGATCCGGGGACTCAGCGGGCACTTCTTCCTCGTCGTCACAGGCGACGAGCGCCAGACATGAAAACGAGACGAGGAGCGCGAACAAGAGCGGGTGCAGCTTCATCGCGCGGGACGATAGATCAAAGCGTACGCTACATCTAGAGCAGCAATCAGTTTGAAAACGCCGCTCCGCTGCGGCCTTCGGCCTGATCCCGGTCTACCTCCTCACGACATCGGTCGCTGTGCGTACTCGCTGCGGTTCAGCTCTTCGTCAGGGCAGCCAGCGCGGCGCGTACGTCGCGCATCGTGGCGCGTTCCTCCGCGATCGGCGCCAGCATCGACGCCAGCAGCCCGTTCAACGCGGGCCCGATGTTCGGGAGCGTCGGCGGCAGCTTCGGGTTGAGCGCGAACGCGAGCTCGTTTTTCTGCGGGAACGGAACATCTCCCGCGAGCAACTCGTACATCGAAGCGCCGAGCGCGTAGACGTCCGACGCCGCGCTCGCCTCGTTGCTCGCGTACTGCTCCGGCGACGCGTACGCGGGCGAGCCAACGAAACGACCCGGGCGCGTCAACCGCGTCTCTTCTTGAACGAGCGCGAGCCCGAAGTCGATCAGGTAGGTGAGCTCGGGTTCACCGGCGCGCTCGATCATGATGTTCGCGGGCTTCACATCGCGATGGAGCAGCGAGGCGTCGTGAACCGCGATGAGCGCGCTCGCGACATCTCGCCCGAGCCGCTGAACACGCGCGACGGACAACTCACCGCGACGGGCAAAGGCGGAGACCCCATCAATCCGCTGGAGCACCAACACGAGCTGCTCCTTGAGGTCGACCACCTCGATGAGCTTCGGGATGGCGGGATGCTGGACCCTCTCGAGCGCGTCCGCTTCTCGCCGCGCGCGCGTCGCGAACCCTTCGGTCGGGACCACTTTAAGAACCACCGCCTCGCCGAGTGGATCGCGACCCGCGAACACCCGACTCATCCCACCGACCCCGAGCACCGGGCCGACTTGATATTGCGCGATGTGCGCCTCGCGATCAGGCTCGCGCAGAACCGCGAGCGAGCGACGGGGACGCCCACACGGGAGCCGCTCGAGATTCGCGCTTAGACGCGTCGGGAGCAGCGTCCCGTCCTTGTGCACGAACTTGTAGGGAACGTTCGCGACGGTTCCCGTCTCCCAAAAGCGCGCGAGCACGTCTCCGGCATAGCGCCGGGAGTCGAGCGAGAGAAAGTCCGTGGAGGGTCGACCGATCACTTCGGAACGTGTGAAGCCCAAACGGTCGAGCCATGCTTGCGTGACCGTCAGCAGCTGCCCAACCGGATTGATCGAGTGCATCATGATCGGGATGTCCGACGTGAACGGGGCGGGCAACGCGCTGGAGACCTCCCCGATGCGCTCGTACGTTCGATGGTAGGTGCCCGGACTCGTGCCCACCGCGTCCCACCAATACGTATCGGGGACGTTGAGGTTGTCGATCATCATGTCTCCCGAGATCGAGACTGATCGCGCAAGAGAAGGCGAGACCCGGAGCACCCTCCCCTGCCGGTTCCAAACGGCGTGCATACAAAACGTTACCAATCGGTGCCTCGGCCGTCGCACCCAACATTGGCGTCACAGATTGGGTGACCCGCGATTAACCGTTCAACAGTGACCTGACGGATCTCTCATCACGCTTGGAGAACCTCGCTTCGTGATCCGAGACAGCTTCGTAAGTGCCCACTCGTCGAGGCTAGAAAAAGTACGATTGCCATCGCGGCCGCGTTCTGGCGGTCGCGCGTTTAGGTGAAGAGCATCCGCTCCACTCGTGACTCGAGCGGCATCAACGTCTTTGGCGCGAGCGCGCTGATCGCGACGCCTTCTTCTTTGTGCGCCATCACCGCCGCGACGCGTGGGTCCAGCTCGTCGGCCTTGTTGAACACGAGCAACCGCGGCACGCGTTCGAGACCCAGCTCCACCAACAACGCTTCTGTGGTCTTCAGGTGTTCGTCGTTCCGCGGGTCGGCCGCGTCGACCACGTGCAGCAAGAGGTCGGCGCCGGCGGCTTCTTCGAAGGTCGCCCGGAACGCCGCGAAGAGATCCTTCGGGAGGTCGCGAATGAACCCCACCGTGTCAGTGACCACCGCGGTGCGACCCGAACGAAACTCCATTTTTCGCGTCCGCGGATCGAGCGTCGCGAAGAGCTTGTCTTCGGCGACCACCGAGCTCCCGGTCAGCGCGTTCAATAGCGTGCTCTTGCCCGCGTTGGTGTAGCCGACGATCGCGACGACTTTGGTCCCCATCTTCTCGCGCCGGCTGCGCCGCAGCTCGCGTTGCTTCCCCAGCTTCTTCAGCTGCTTGTTGAGACGGTTGATCCGGTCCCGCGCGCGGCGCCGACCGATCTCGAGCTTCGTCTCTCCTGGACCGCGCCCACCGATGCCGCCGGTCAAGCGGCTCAAGCCGTCGTCCTTCTGACCGAGGCGCGGGAGCAGGTACTTCATCTGCGCGAGCTCGACCTGGAGCTTGCCGTCGTTGGTCTGCGCGCGCTGCGCGAAGATGTCCAGGATGAGCTGCGTTCGATCGATCACCTTGAGGTCCGTGTTACGCGCGATCGCCGCGGCCTGCGTAGGCGTCAGGTTGCGATCAAAGACGAGCACCTCCACATCGAGCTGCATCGCGCGGATGACGACCTCGTCGAGCTTGCCGCGACCCAGCGCGTACTTCGGGTCCACGCGATCACGGATCTGTAAAATGGTGTCCATCACCTCGACGCCCGCCGTGCGCGCGAGCTCTTTCAGCTCCGCGAGCGAGTCACGCGCGTTCAGCGAGTGCTTCTTGTCGCAGACGTGAACCAGGATCGCGCGACCTTCTGGAGCCAGAGTCGGACGGGCCTTCTTCGCCCGCGCGAACTCCGCCTCAAGCGCGGTGATGATCTCCCGCGGGTTGGCGTCGAGACGGTGATAGCTGATCGGACCAAACGTTCGGTACGGCTCACCTCCATCCGGCCCCTCAGGAACGTTGTGGCCGTAGTAGACCCATGACGGACGCGCCTCTCCCGGGTGCAGACAAATCGCGGCGACCATGTCCAGACGCAGCCGCGTGAGGTCGACGAGGTCATCGCGGGTGAGGGGCTCGTTGTTGAGGTGGGTGTGAATCAACCGGATGCCGCGGAGACGTCCGGGAGCCGCTCGCAGACGACCGACGTCCGGCAGCATCAGCTTCGTCGCGTCTCCGACGATCACGTGGTGCACCTCGCCGGTGCGATCCACCAATACGCCCACCTGGCGACCCGTCGAGTGAGACACATCGACCAGCGAACGCGTCAGCTCCGGCGTCAGCAGCTTGTCGAACGGAACGCGGCGCCGAAAGATCCGCTCGAGCGCCTTGGAGTCGGAGGGGCTCAGGCCCTGGGTGTTGCCCGAGATCTTCACTTTGTTTTTTGGAGGGTCTGTCCGACCCTCCCTCCAAACGAGCGAGCGGTTCGGAGCGTTGGGATCAGCGCCATCCGTACCCGCCGTGACCTGAGTGTCCGTTGCCCTTCTTCTCGCGACGGATGACGTCCGCTTCCGCTTCGCGCATCAGCTCACGCGCGCCCGCCGCGATGAGGGAATCCGCGACCTTCTCGCCGAGCGAGACCGAATCGACCTCGCCCGGGCGAACGTACTCTTCGCTCGTCGCGGTCAGGACGCGCAGCCCGCCCACGTCGGAGACCAGCCCGGTCAGCGAGAAGCGACCGTTGTGTTCCCGCGCGTAGCCCGCGATCGGCGACCGACAGCTCCCCTCGAGGCGCTTCAACATCGCGCGCTCGGCCTCCGTCGCGCGACGCGTCTCTTCGTCGTCCAGCGGCGCCAAGAGCGCGAGCGTCGCGTCGTCATCGAGGCGCGCCTCGATCGCCAGCGTTCCCTGCCCGACCGCGGGGAGACAGACCTCCGTCGAGAGCACCTGATGCGCGCGAGAAGCGAGCAGGCCCAAGCGAGAGAGCCCCGCGGCCGCCAAAATGATCGCGTCGAAGTCGCCTGCGTCGAGCCGCGCGAGGCGAGTGTCAACGTTCCCGCGAAGGGTCTCGTAGTTCAGGTCCGGCCGGTGCGCGGAGAGCTGCGCGACGCGACGAAGCGAAGTGGTGCCGACCTTCGCGCCGGCCGAGAGCTCCATCAGCTCGATCCCGTCGCGCGTCAACAAGACGTCGCGTGGATCGACCCGCGGCGGGAGACAGACCAGCCCCATCCCCTCGGCCAGCTCGCGATCCCCGGGCACGTCTTTGAGCGAGTGCACGGCGATGTCCGCTTCCCCGCGAAACACCGCGGCCTCGACCTCGGTGATGAAGAGGCCCTTGCCGCCGATCGCCGCGAGCGGCTTGTCCGTGACCTTGTCGCCTTTGGTCACGACGTGAACCTCGTCAACGACGAGCCCCGGGTTGTGTTCTTTCAGGCGGTCAGCGAACCAGCGCGTCTGGGTCAGCGCGAGCTTGCTTTTGCGGGTCGCGATCCGGAGCGTCTTCTTCAACGAAATGTCCTCAAGTCGATTCGCCGCGCGCAACGGCAGAGTGGCTCAGTCTTTGGTCGAGCGGGTGTATCCACGCCTCCCTCCCGTGTGCGCTACGCTCAGCGCTCCTGCGTCGCTCAGCGAGATACCACGGTCTCAAGTCGGTTTCCGCTTCCCGTTGGGCAACGCGCGCTCTTCTGAATCGGTCAGGCTCTCGCCTTCTTCGATCTGAAAGAGGCGTCGCGTCACCTCGATCAGCGCGGCCGAATCCGCTTCGTGCGCGCCGCGCCGCAGCTCGGTCATCGGCGCGTGGAGCAGCTTGTTGATCATCGACGTCTTCATGCGCTCTAGCGCGCGGAGCTGATCCTCGTCGAAGCGCGCCTTGCACGTGGTCCGCGCGAGCTCATCATCGATCACCCGCGCGAATCGTTCCCGAAGCGCGACGATGGTCGGCGTCAGGGAGAGCGTCGCCCGCCACGCCTCGAACTCGCGGACCTCGGCGCGGACGATGTCCTCAGCCTGGAGCGCCTCGTTCTTGCGCCGCGCGATGTTCTCGTTCGCGACCTGCTGAAGATCGTCGACGTCGTAGAGGAAGATGTTCCCGAGGTCGCCGACGCGCGGGTCCACGTCACGCGGAACCGCGATGTCGATCAAGAAGAGCGGGCGCTGGCGACGACCGCGAACCACGTTCTTCATCAGGTCCCGCGTCAAGACGTAGCGATCGCTCGAGGTGGACGTGATCACGACGTCGGCCTCGACCAGCGAAGCCGCCATTTGCTCGTAGCCGCGATGCTGACCGCCGCACTCGGTCGCGACGCGTTCTGCTTTCTCTGGGCTCCGGTTCACGACCACCAAGCTCGCGCCGGACGAGGCCAGGCTCTTGGCGGCCGCTTCGCCCATCTCGCCCGCGCCCAGCAAGAGCACCTGGCGCCCAGTGAGGTCGCCGAAGATCTTCTTCGCGAGCTGCGCCGCGATCGAGCTCACGCTGACCGTACCCTCCGCGATCCCGGTTTCGGTGCGGACTCTCTTGGCGACCGCAAACGCGCGATCAAAGCAGCGACCGAGAACGCCGCCGATCGCGCCAAGGGACGAGGCGCGCGCGTGCGCTTCTTTGAACTGTCCGAGGATCTGCGGCTCGCCGACCACCATAGAGTCGAGGCTGCTGGCGACGCGGAAGGCGTGACGCACGGTTCGCTTCCCCGCGCGCCGGTAGATCACGCCGTCGTCGGTCGGTCCGCCTCGCGCCACGAGCAACGCGACCATCTGGTCGAGCGCGCTCTCGGGATCATCGCCGACCGCGTAGATCTCGACACGGTTGCACGTCGAGACCACGGCCACCTCGCGCAGTCCTCGCTGCTGAAGCTCCGCGATCACTTGCTTCTGATCCGGCTCCGGCAACGCGTAGCGCTCGCGCACCGCCAGCGCGGCGGTGTGATGGGAGAGGCCAGCGACGATCAGCTCGCTCACGTCGCGCCTCCGCGAACCATGTAGCCAACGAGGACCGCCATGGCGCACAAGAAGCCCATGATGGTCCCGATCGCTGCGCGTCGTCCTCTCCAGCCAGCCACTGCGCGCAACAAAAGCACACTCGCGAACAAGATCCAGGCGACGACCGCGAAGCCGCGCGAGAACGAGAACGGCACGTAGTCCTCGCTGCGGACAATAAAGAACGCGCCGGTCACGATCCCCAGTGAAAAGAGCGGAAAGCCGGCGATTACAGCGCGGAAGCCAAACGTCTCAAGCACATCAAGCGCGGGGAGCCGCTGAAAGGCGCCGGTGAGCTGCTTCTTGCGAAGCGCGCGCTCTTGCACGATGTAGGCGAGCGCCGCCGCGAACGCGAGCGCGAAGGCGATGATGCCAATGACGGTGACACCGACATGCACCGGGAGCAGCGCGTCGCGAACCCCGGCGGGCACGTGCGAGACCGAGTGGCCCAGACCCGACCCGAGCAGGAGGAGCAAGGTGACCGGGGTGACGAAAGCGCCGATGGCCGTGATGCGTTCTTTGAAACGACTCACCAGCAAAAAGGCGACGACGATGCCGAGCGAGAGGAGCGCCATCGCGCTCTCGATGGTCGCGGTGGGCGCGCGCGCAGCGATGAGGTAGTCGGCGACCAGATACGCCACGTGGAGCGCGGCCCCGAGGCCGAGGACGCGGTTGGTCCACGTCGCGAAGCGGTCCCCACCGCGCGCGAGGTAGGACATGTAGAGGCCCGCGGCCATCGCGTAGATGGTCGCCGCGGACGCGAAGAGGATCAGGACCACTTCACGCTCCTCACCGGGTCATGAAGAAGCGCGAGAGGAGCTCGATGTCACTGTCGTTGTTGGCGTCGTCCGCCTTCTCGACGCGGGCGACCGGTTCTCCGACGAATCCCTCGACCACGTTGTAGGCGTTGTCGCCGAGGATCACCGAGTCCGCGTAGTGCTCCGCGCCCATCTCCTTGAGCTGGTCGGTGTCCTTCACGCGACCAATGAGCGCCGCGTCGTCCTGACCCGAGGCGACCTCCGTGACGAACGCGACACCGCTCTTAACACGGAACTGCTGCCCGGCGCCGACCAGGGTGATCAGGTCGCCCGACACCTCTACATCGCCAGCTTCAAGCCAACGGTCGAGGGTCTCATGGGACACAAAAAGCCGATGCGGTCTCGCCATTCAAAAGCCTCGTTCACTGCGCCTCCGAAAGGCGCAAGTCGAGCGTTTCAAGTTACCACGGTCGGCGCTTTGCCGCGAGATCGGGCCCCAAGAGGCGCGCAACACCACACCGTGCATTGACATCACCTTTGGCGTTCCCTACGAACAGAGCCAGGAGAAACACCATGGGAACGCATGTACATGAGGTGAACGACCTCAACTTCGATGAAGAGGTCCTTCAATCTGACCTTCCGGTCCTCGTTGACTTCACCGCGACGTGGTGCGGGCCCTGTAAAATGATCGCGCCGCTCGTCGACGAGCTCGCGACCGAATACGTGGGCAAGGCCAAGGTTGTGAAGGTCGATATCGACAACGCGCCAAACGCCGCCGCGCAGTTCGGGGTCCGCAAGGTCCCGACGCTCAAGGTCTTCAAGGGCGGAGCGGTCGTCGCGGAACGACTCGGCGCCGCCCCCAAGCCGGTCATTGCCGGCTTGATCGACAGCGCGCTCTAGCGGCCCGTCGCAAAAAATACGATTTGCAAGACGAACGTTCATGGCCACTCTCTCCAAGAGGGTGGTCATTTTTGTGGCCGCCTCCGAGCGACGACGCGCGAAGCGAAGCGAAGCGAGGTCGTGGTTTCGTGATTGAGCACCACATGAGGGAGTGAGTGATGGGTTTTTTTGATCGTCTAGTGCGCAGCTGGGAACTACTGAAGCTGAGCTTCAGCATCACGATGCAAGACAAGGAGATGCTCCTCTTCCCGATGATCGGCGGGATCTTCTCCTCCATCTTCTCCTTCCTGATGATCTGGCCAACGTTCTTGGTCGAGCTCACCGCGGGCGGCCAAGAGGCGATCACGCTTGGCGTCATCGAGTACGTCTTTCTCTTCGTGACCTACTTCGGGGTCGCTTTCATCGCGACGTTCTTCAACGTCTGCGTGACCTACACCGTGAAGACGCGTCTCGATGGGGGCGACGCGACGTTCAAGGACAGCATCATGTTCGCGCTCTCGCGCGTCCATCTCATCGCGGCCTGGTCCGCGGTCTCCGCTTCCGTTGGCGTCGCGCTACGCGCGCTTGAGTCCGCGGTGAAGAAGCAGGGCGGGCTCGCCGAAGTGATCGGCAGCATCATGTTGTCCCTCATCGGCGGCGCTTGGGCGATCCTCACGGTGTTCGTGGTGCCCGCGCTGGTCTACGAAGAGGTCGGACCGATCGACGCGCTGAAGAGCTCCGCGGAAGCGATGAGGAAGACCTGGGGCGAGTCGCTGGTCGCGTACTTCGGGTTCGGGAGCATTCAGTTCTTGGCGATGCTGCCTGGGATCGCGATGTTCTTCGGCGGAATCGCGATGGGCGTCGGCGGCTTGGCGGCCGGCACCCCGATCCCATTGGTCGTCGGCCTGATCGGGCTCGGCGTCTTGTGGATGATCGTCGCCGGCATGTTCTGCCAGCTCCTCCTCAGCGTGTTCCACACGACGCTCTACAACTACGCGCGAACGGGTGAGGTTCCGGACGGCGCCGAGGTCTCGCAGTACGCCGAAGCGTTCGCGCCGGCTCCCGCGTAGCGAAGCGGCCTACTCGTGCGTCCGCAAGTTCCAGGTGCGCCACGCCCGGCTCTCGCGATCAAAGCCGACGATCAAGATCGGGACCGGCCCGCCATAGCCGTGACCGATCTGACCGACCGCGTAGAACCAGTCGTCGTCGTTGAACCCGAGCTCTTGGCAGCGCGGGTGGGTCGCGCATTCGTCGCCGTGCCCAATCTTCGCGGCGACCTCGTTGCGCGAGAGGCCCCGTAGCGAGTCCGCGGCGTCTTCCACAAGCACGCTGTACTCGTTGGCTTCTTCACGTGAGTTGACCGGCTCTTGGATCGCCGCTTTCAGCTCCGTGAGCTTCGCGAGGTCACGCGCAGACGCACCGCAGCCGAGCGAGAACAGGCTCCCGAGAGGGGCGACAACCAAGACCGAAGAAACCGCCAGCGCGCGAATCGATGCGTTCCACATGCGCGCGAGCATACACCGCGACGTTTGGCGTGAACCGACAGCTCTCCTACACTCACCGCATGAAGCGCCTCGCCCTCTTCTTCTCTCTTCTGTTGATCGTCTCGGCCGCCGCGTGCGGCGATGATGACACCAGCTCAGCCGATACAGGCTCAGCCGATACAGGCTCTGAAGACACCGGCGGCGAAGACTCCGGCAGCCCCGACACTGGAGACACCGGCAGCCCCGACACTGGCGGCGAAGACACTGGCGGCCCCGACACCGGTAGCCCCGACACCGGTAGCCCCGACACCGGCGGCCCGGACACCGGCGGCCCGGACACCGGCAGCCCCGACACCGGCAGCCCGGACACCGGCAGCCCCGACACCAGCAGCCCTGACACGGGCACGATGTGCGCAGATGCAGACGGTGATGGGGTTTGCGATCGCGACGACCCCACCTGTGAGTCCGATGGCTCGATGCTCGCGTGCCGACGCGTCGCGCCCCCGTGCGAGCGCGGCACGGTTCCCGAGGTACGTGATGGTTGCTACACCGACGCCTGCTTCACGTGGGCGGAGTGCGAAGCCGCGACCTGCGTCGAGTTGACCGTCGACCCGGACTCGCGACTCTACAGTCGTCTCGAAGGCACCTCCTTCAACAACGCGTGTCGTTCAGACGCGGACTGCAACCGCGGCGGCTGTTCCCGCGAGGTCTGCTCGGCCGACGAAGGTGTCATCACGACGTGTGAGGGCATTGAGCTCCCTGCTGGCGGCTGCGGCTGCGTCGCGGGTGAGTGCGTCTGGCACACCGACTCTTGCGCGCCATGAAGCTCAGCCACCTCGCGAAACTGGTTCAGGGGTCGTTGCTCCTGTCGCTGCTCTCCAACCTGGTCGTCGTCCCCGCGTTTCTTGCGAGCGATCGACCCGAGTTCGTGCTCACGCTGCTCGCGCTGGGAACGAGCGCGACGCTCCTGTCGTCCGGAGTGGCGGGGATCACCTGGTTCATCTGGCAGTACCAGCTCGTCAAGCAAACCGCTGACCGCGGCGTCTCGATCGGTGTCTCGCCAGAGATGAGCCTCGTCTGGTGGATCGTCTGCTTCGCGAATTTCTACATGCCCTACAAGATCTTCCGCGACCTCGAACAGGCGCTCACGGGAAACTTCGGCAAGAGCAGCGCGATCGTGAAGAGCTGGTGGTTCTTCTGGATCTTCTCCTCGATCTGCGGCCGTACCATCGACCTTAAGCTCAACCTGATCTCCGTGGTCGCGTCGGTGCTCACCGTGACCGCGGCGATGCTCGCGATGTATGTCGTCGGTCACTTCACCGACCTCGCGGAAGCCCACGAGATGGGCGCTCCGCCTCAGACGTTCTGAGAGCTTCGCTCGCTCGCGACGTACTCCCACACCTCAACGTCGAGCCCATCCACCACGGTCGGCGCGCGATGCAATCCTTCGAAGAGCGCATCGAGGACGTTGAGCTCGGTGGGGGTAAACCGATAGATGAAAGCGCGGCGCTGACGGCAACACAACACCGGGGTGCGGGACCCAAAGCGCTCAATCACCACGGCGGAGATCGCTTCGCTCACCAGAACAAACGCGACGGCGTCGCGAGGCGTGACGCCCGACTTCGGCGGTGAGCTCTTTACCTCGCGAGACCGAATGACCGAGAGCCCGTCCACCTCGAGCGCGCTCTCTTCCATGTCATCGATGACGATGTACTCATGCTCAGACGGATCGCCGAAGCGCGGAAAGACAGACAGCCGCAACGCGATCTGCCAGAACGCGGTGTCGAGGGAAAAAATCGTGAGCTCAGGGCGCAGCCCGTACTGATCCGCGAGCAAGGTCATCGCCGCGGAGCGCGCTTGAGGCGACCGGTTCGCGACGCCGATGATCGGCATGTCGGCGAGGAACGCCACGAGCGAGTCGGCCGCGGTTCCATCGAGCAAGCCGGTGCTATCGAGGTTGACGACGACGATCATGCTTTAACAAAGCACGGGCGTCGGCACGAAACGAATACGAACGAAACATCACGCCCTTAGGGCCGCCCCTCGATTGGAGCGAGCCCGTTTTGAGTGCACCCAATCACGTGAATCGATGTAGGCACCCCTAGAGCGTCAATCGCGCGTCGCGCGTTCGGGCTGCTTTGGCTTCCGGCCGATCCGAATCAAGTCGCGGCCAGGCGCGACGACGTCCGGCGCGTCACTCGGCTCGACTCGGATCTCGAATAAGCCATGGTCGAAGGGTCGACCATCCGCTGCGTCACGCGCGACCAAGCGCTCACGGACACCGCGTTTCGCGTGAACACGCGCTCGGTGATAGCAGTAAGGGTTGTCGCCCGTGCGACCGAAGAGTGCGTGGGCGGTAAAAGAACACCCTCCCATGCACGTCTCCGCGTACGCGCACTCGCGACAAAACCCATGGAGGTCGGCGACCGTTCTTTTTCGCGCAAAGGCGAGCTCGTCGCTCTCTTCCCAGATCTCGCGGAGCGTTTTCTCTCGCAACGACCCGCCGACGTAGGCCGCGCTCTGCAGCGAAGGGCACCCCTTCACTGCGCCGTGTGACTCAATACCCATCACGAACTTCCCCGCCTGACATCCTTGAAAGTGATCGCGACCGCCCTCGTGATACGAGCGAAGAAGCGCCTCTTCCGGACCGAAGTAGCCCAGGTTGTTTCCGGGCATGATCCGGACGCCATCGGGGTACCCGCGCTTCTTCAACGCCGCGACGCGCGGGATGAGGTCGAGGAGGTCCCAAGGCTGGAGCAACATCTCAGGACGGTCCGCCGCGCGACCGAGCGGCGCGGTGATCTGGATCTGCCACGCGCTGATCCCCACCTCGAGCAGTACTTCGTACAGCTCCTCGAGGTCACCGCGGTTCACCCGGTTGACGTTGATGTTCGACGCGATCGGGATGCCGGCGTCGCGAAGTGAACGAAGCGCGGAGAGCGCACCCAAAAAGCTGCCGGTCCGCGCGCGAATGCGATCGTGCTGCGGCTCGAGTCCATCGACGCTCACGCTGACCATCTGGATCCCCGCCGACTTCATCGCGCGCGCGAGCTCCGGCGTGATCCCGAGCCCGCCCGTCGTCATGGTCGGACGAATCCCCGCGTCACGGAGAGCGGCGACGATCGTGAGAAAGCCGTCATGAAGATACGCCTCGCCACCGATCAACACGACCTCCCGCGCTTGCATCTCCGCGAGCTCCGACACCACGTCGAGCGCCTCGGTGGTGGTGAGCTCGCCGTTCCGCGCACCCCCGGCGCGCGAACCGCAATGTCGGCACGCGTGATCGCAGGCGAGCGTCAGCTCCCAGACAACGTAAGCTGGGTGAAGCGCCTCGTTCACGACGTCGAGTCGTCGACCCCGTTTCACTCGCGCCGCCGTCGTTGGGTGCTCATGTACAGCTCACGGCGTCGTGCCTGCGTCGCCTGGGTAGCCATCCACACCGTCACAGTTGGTGTCCACCCCATCGCCGGCTTCGTCGCTAGCGAATCGGTGAATCGCCGGATCCGATTCATCGCAGTCAAACTCAAAGCAGTAGCCATCGCCGTCGAGGTCCGCGCTCGGGTCGCTACAGAAGGGGTCCTCGTAGGGAAGGCCATAACACGCGGCCAATGTGATCGCGGTCGCGCCCCCGACGGCGACGTTCAGCACGCGACCAAAGACGCGCTTCGCGGTCGATTTCGTGATCACGTGGCCGCACTCCGGACAGATCGTCGCGGGAACGAAGGACTCACAGCTTGGGCAACTCTTCATGCTCTCTCCAATGCGCCTGGAGCGGCGCCGCGAAGAGTTATTGCAAGGCCTCTGCCAGCGTCTCCACGTTCCCGACCGAGCAAAAGGGCGCCGAAGACAGACAACAGGCACAGCACGGCACGCTTCGATGCGGCGGGCGTGAAGAGAAAGTCACTCTCGCTGGAGAAAGCGCCCCGTCCAGTACGCGACCCGGAAATCCACGCCGGAGTAGAGAACGTTTCCGCCACCGTCTCCGTTCACTCGGTGGGGATCGGATCGCCAGTGGTAGTTGCTCGGCGGCCGAACCCCAAAGGGGACAACTCGCGTCGCGATGAGGAGGTCGTTGCGGCCGCGCTCTTCCTCCAGCTCGATGAGGGTCACGCCATCGACCGCGACGCATCGCAGCGCCTCGATCTCATCGGCGTCACAGTTCTCGACCCCTGTGTTCCAATAAGGAGCGGTCGCGAACCCGCGCAAGCTCGCCTCGCCTCGGCTCAGCGCCGAAGACGCGAGCGCGGTCTCGATCGAGGCCGGCGCAACGTCGAGGGACATCCCGGACTCGGCGTGCAGGTAGACGACGTCAAAGAAGGTCTGGCCGAGCTCGATGGGGTGTCGCGCGTCGTCTTCGGTTCCGTAGAGAGAACGCGTGATGCCCTCGTTCACCGCGGCTCGCGCGCTATCACCACAAAGGTAGCGGCTCGCGAGCCAGGCCCCGGTAAAGCTCATGTTGTAATTGCTGAAGTTGGTTGAGCGGCCAAAGTCGATGATGCCGGCCATATCCCGAATGAGCAGGTGAAGCTCTCGGCGCCGCACCAGCTCATTGTGAACGTAGCTGCGCGTCTCCTCGTCGCCGGTCACGCGAGCGAGCGCCGCCATAATTCCGAGCGCCATCGTGGCGTGCTGCGCGTTCCCGCGAAACCGCGGGAGGTAGACGCGATCGATCGCGGACTCGTGCAGGGTCCCGTGAAACGTGCGGCGACCATCGGCGTCGTGAATCTCAAGGTCGTATCCCTCCGCGCCTTCGCGCATCAGCGAGCGAGCCAGCGCGAGCGCGTCCGCCTCTAAGGTCTGGCGAACCTCTTCTGGGAAGGTAGCGTCACCACGCACCACTTCGTGAAGCGACGCGAGACCCCACACCCAACCGATCAGCATGTCGCGACTGCAGGAGTCTTCCCAGTCGTACTCCGGATACTCGCCGCTCACATCGGCGCGCCACGTCCCATTGTTTTTCTCTTCTGGAAGCGGGTCGCCGGCCTCGTCGAAGAGCGGAACGATCTCATGGGCGAGCGGGTGAAGATCGTTGCGTTGATAGCCTCGCGCGACCACCCCGGGCGTCCCTGTGATCGCGAACGCCCGATGAACCGCTTCGGCCGCGGCGATCACGGTCGCGCGCGCGGCCTCGACCTCTTCACATGCGGCCCCTTCGTCGCGCAAGGCGGCATAGCGAAAGGCGTCCGCGGTCGCGCCCGCCCCTGCGTACGCACCCGCCACCTTTGTCCACTGCACGCGGTCCGCGAGCGCGGTGAGCGTCGCCGGCAGGTCGGCCTCGCCCGCGATGTATTCGGCGATCCGCTCACGGTCGTCCACTGCACCGACGACGAGCTCGGAATTCGTCCCCGTGTGCTTCGCGATCAAACGATACGCCCTGTCGAAGGCGTCGGCCTTGCTCGCGAGCGCGGCGTCGTGCTCCGGATCACGCGGACCTGGAATGAGCGAGGCACGCGCGGCAGCGGTTCCACATGCCGGTGGGGTCACCATGGGTGCGGGAGCACACGAAGGCGGCGTCTCGACCACAAATGCGTCGACGCCGACGTCTTCCGGCGCGTCTTCTTGAGCGTCTTCTGCGCTGTCCGTTTCGACATCCGCGCTGGTGTCTGTGCCCACATCGGCTGACCCGTCGTCGTCGCCACAGCCGATCGAAAGCAATAGGAGAAAAAGAAGCCCAGCCGGAACACGCATACTGAAGACGACCATAGAGCGACCTGTGGTGTGGACGCTACGGGACGTAGGCCAACTCCCACAAAACCCGAAAAACCCGGCCAAGTGTCACCCATTTTGGGGCCCAAAAGTGTGGATGGGTATGGGCCCGGACTTTGCAAACCCCCGATGCAGCGGCGGGGGATAGCGCCGCGTTGGAGAAAACAAATCATGACAAAGTACTTCCAAGGCGCGGCGGCATTCGCCGCGACCACCGCAACTTCGCTAACGGCGTTGGCGCAAGATGAGGCCGCCCCGACGGAGACCGCCCAGTTCGGAGGGTTTGATCCGAGCACGCTGCTCGAATCACTTCAGGAGAACGGGGTCGACATCGGCCTGAAGCTCCTCGGAGGAATCGTCCTCTGGATCGTCGGTCGTTGGCTCATCTCGTTCGCGCTGGGATTGGCGCAAAAGGCGATGACGAAAAACAACCTCGACCGCACCGCGGCTGAGTACATCGTCGCCGCGCTCAAGGTCCTGCTCACCATCGCCCTGGTCGTCGCGATCTTGGGCTTCTTCGGAGTGGAGACGACGACGTTCGCCGCGCTCCTCGCCGCTGCTGGTGTCGCGATCGGTATGGCCTGGTCTGGGCTGCTCGCGAACTTCGCGGCCGGCATCTTCATCGTCATTCTTCGCCCGTTCAACAACGGCGACTTCGTGACGGTCGGTGGCATTACCGGCACCGTGAAGGAGATCGGCCTCTTCGTGACGACCGTCGACACGATGGACAACGTCGCGACGATTGTTGGCAACAACAAGATCTTCAGCGAGATCATCTCGAACTTCTCGCTCAACGATGTTCGCCGTGTCGACCTCGTCGCGCAGCTCAACCACACCGTCGATCCGAACGAGGCGATCGCGAAGCTCAAGACCGCGCTCGCGAAGCTTCCGCACGCTTCCAAGGAAGTCGGACCCGACATCCACATCCTCGAGTTCAACCTCGCGGGCCCCGTTCTCTGCGTTCGTCCCTACGTCCACACGGACCACTACTGGGACGTCTACTTCGCCACGAACATGGCCATCAAGGAGACCTTCGGCGACGCGGGCTACCCGGTTCCGGAGAAGCACTTCTACCACCGTCAAAAGGCGGTCTGAAGCCAAGCCGGCGCCCAGTCGGCGAACTGAAGCAGAGCCTCTCGCGATCGATCGCGAGGGGCTCTCTTCGTTTCGAACCGTTCACTAAAAAGTCGCTGGATGCGATTTGTGATGCTGCCCGTATGGCGTTCGTGTCCTCTGACCGACAACAGTGCCGAGCATTTTTGAGTGCCGGCGGATGACGGACGAGGTACGAGGCCGCGCGCGAAGCGCGCCTGCGAGTTTTTCAGCGGCCCGCTAGAGCGTGGGCGGTGACCACGGCGCCGCGTTTGTCTCGCAGATGTGACCAACGTTGTTTCCGCAGCGGTGCATCTCCCAGAGACCATCGCGAAGTCGATCCATCACTCCACAATCGTTGCCCGTCGCGGGCTCGCCATCTCGCCAGGACGTGAAGGACACCGGCGCTCCGCTGCGCCAGATCAGCTCGCCTTCGAACCGGCGAATCCCGATGAAGAATCGGCGCTCCCTTCCGGTCTCGTCGATCGCGTCCGACAGAAACACTTGCTCGTCCGCGTCATCGATGGTGACGAGGGAGTAGCCTTGAGCTTCACACAAGGTCGCGGCCGGGCCCCACTCTGTGTTGTTCGTACAGATCGTGTAGGTCGAACCGTCGCGGCGGTACATGTCGCAATCACAGGCGCCCTCATCGATCGTACCGTCACAGTCGTTATCGGCTGCGTCGCACACCTCGATCGACGAGCTCAACGGGGGAACATCGCACCGGATCGCGCCCGCGGTGCAAACCGTCTCCCCTCCGCAGCACTCCACGCCCACTCGGGGGTCGTCGATTTCCTCGTCGACGCGCGTGTCGCAATCGTCATCGACGCCGTTGCACCGCTCCGCCGGGATCGGCGCCGGATCACATCGCAACGCGCCATCGACGCAGCTGAAGGTCCCCGCGGAACAGAGCGCCGGGTCTCCGCAATCTTCCCCGAGCGCGGGATCCTCAGCACCGTCGGCGGTGCTCGGATCGCAATCGTTGTCTGATCCGTCGCACACTTCCGCGCTGGGGACACAGGTGTCCATGCTCGTGTCGGTACCGTCGAGAGCCCCGTCCATCAACACGTCGGATATCCCATCGACGTGTGCGTCTCCCGCGTCCGCGTCATCCCCACCGTCAACCGCGCCATCGACCGTCGCGTCCGCCAAACGACAACGCCCCGCTACGCACGTTTGGTGAGGTGGGCAAGCGCCGGGATCGCACGCGAACTGGTCGCTTGGGGGGTCCGCGACGCACGCGCTCGAGAGCGTGAGGCACCAAACGAACAGCCAAAGAGAAGGCCGACTCATCTTCCGCATTGTGACACACCTTCTTTGGGGAGGCGTTTCACGGGAGCCGTTCGCGCTATGCTGCGGAGATGAAGCTTCGACTCTCGGTCTTACTTGTCGTGACGCTCACTTGCTTCGGGTGCGGGGATGACGATTCCGCGATGGGGGTCGATACCGGCGTCGACACCGGGGGTCCCGACACCACCGCAGACACGGGCGAGGACACCACCACCACCGACACGGGCGAAGCCGACACGGGCGAGGCCGACACCGGCGAGGCCGACACCGGCGAGGCAGACACCGGCGGCGCAGACACTCCCGACACAGGCAACCCGGACACCGGCACTCCAGACACGGGCAGCCCAGACACCGGCGACGCGGGAATGGACGCGAGCGCCGATACGGGGGACGGACTCGCCAACATCGGAGAGAACTGCCGCGAGCGCGCCTGTCGTCCCGGGCTCATTTGCGAAGGAGGTCCGACCTGCGACGACCGATGGGTCTGCATCGCGTCGCTTCGGCCGTGCACCGACGACGAGGTCCCGAACTGCAGCTGCGGCGGCGACACGTTCTATGGGAGCAGCACCTGTCCGGAGCAGTCGATCGCGTACTCCGGCGAGTGTCGCGGTGCAGAGGTCAGCTGCGACCGACGGGACATCCGCTGCCGCGCGCTCGAGCCGACATGTCCCGACGGTGAGATCGCGTCAGTCGTCGGGACGTGCTGGGGCCCGTGTGTGCGCATTGACGAATGCGTCTGCGAGACGCCGGAAGAGTGCCCCGACTCCGACCGCTACACGTGCCACCGCTTCCGAAGCCGCTGCGGCCCCTACCTCTGAGCGGACCGCCCGTCGCGGCGAGGACGCCAGACTCGAATCTAAGCGACCGAATCTAAGCGACCGAAGGAGCCGCCGAGTGAAGACCGCGTGGATGCGACGCGATCCCATCGCGCGGCAGGTCGAGACGCTCGCGCAGGTCGCCCACCTTCATCGAGAGCAACGCTTCGTACTCGCGACGTGACATCGGGAAGAGCGTGCCGCCGACGCGCTTTGCGCTGCGAAAGGCTGCGCGCGTTCGCCTTGGTGAGTGCAGGAAACCGAAGAGGCCTCCGCCCACCACGATGCACTTGATAAAGAAGCTCAGCCCGGTCAGTCCGCGGGCGAGCTCCCACATGGAGATCTCCGCTTCCCCGGTCGGGTCCGTCCCGTACCCTGTCGCGACGTGATGGAGGTCATGTACCCGTACGGCGTCATGTCGCGACGGCGGGTTCGGGAACGGGAAGGTCACGCGCCAGAACGAGATCCAGACGAAGCGCGCGTCGTACTCCTCTTTCGTGAACCCATTCTCTGCGAGGTATGCATCGAGCGCGCGCGCGACCGTCCAACTCGCGGGGTACGGTGAACTCGTCTCCGGCCCCTGTTCCGCTCCCACGGTCATGTTTTAAACGTTGAGACCAACCGCGCGCGCCTTCAAGTCTCTTGGCTTGATGACGTAGAGTCCCGCTGCGATGTTCTATGAAGTTGAGACGGTACACGGGGTACACCAGGTGCGCCGGACGACGACCAAGGTCACGGAGATCGGTCTCCTTTTGGACGCGCTCGCCGCTATGCCGGCACGACTCGCCGCGCTCCCGCCGCGCCGCGCGCTCCTCTTCGATCTCCGCGCGGCCTTCCCACGAAACGACCCCGCGTTCGAGAAGGCGGTCGACGCCATCGTGCCGGTCATCGTCGCGCCCTACGAGCGAGTCGCGTTCCTCGTGATGACCGCTGCCGGCGTCCTCCAGCTCAAGCGCCTCTCCACGAGCGCGACGACCCGTGTGTTTCACGACGACCTCGACGGTGCGCTCGGCTATCTCACTCGTCGGTGAGCTCATCCGTGAGCTCGACGCAGAGCCCAATGCGCCGCGTCCCCCGGAGCACGGTCGCGCGGATTTCGCTCACGCGATCCACCGCGGCGAGTAACGCGAGCGCGGCGTCCACGGTGGCGGGCGCGCCCTGAATGCGCGTCACGATGTCGCCGTCCCGAAAACCGAGACGCGTGAGCGGCGTTCCGCTCACTCGAGAGAGCGCGATCCCCTGGTCTTGGACAGCGATACGAACGCGCTGAAGCGAGCCCGGGTCAAGCACGCGAGCCCGCACCTCGCGTCGGGACACGTGAGCGCAGCGACGCTCGCGTGTCTCGCTCTTTGTCATCTGAGACGCGCGCTCCCGTACGCGACGCGGACGCTTGGTCAGCGTCGCCCCGTTTCCTTCACGAATCACGGGCGCCGGCCCGGCTTCAGCGGGAGGCACCTGCGCCACCGGCTCGGGTGGAGTCACCACGCGGACCACGTCGCGCGGCGGCTCGATGATCAAGAAGGTGTCCGCGAACCATCGGCCGGATACGCCTGCGGTGATGTACGCGAGCGCGAGGATCACCAACACCGCGCCCACCCTCCAGGCGGCGCTCTTCATCCGTTGTCAGCGCACGCGAGGTCAACGCGCACGCTCTCGTCCGGGGCGCGGAGGACGGCACAGACCGAGGGACAAAGCGTCACCATGTCCTCGGTTCGCTGATAGCCAAGCGCCGCGCCGCACTCGGTCACTCGCGGCACCACCACATCGCCCTCGCTCTCCAAGACGACCGTGACCCGGTCGCGGTCAAGTGTCGCGCCATCCGGCAAGCGGATCTCGCAAGGCAAGACGTTCTGAACGCGGTCCGAGCGGAGCAGATCGAGCAGCGGATCGAAGAGTCGAACACTGTCGAACTCGCACATCGACATGAACGCGCCCCCAGTGACGTGCGCCAGCCACTCATAGCGCTGCCCCGTGCGCGATGCGGTCGTGCAGGTCGTCGCTCCGGTTTCAAAGGTTCCGCCACGCGCGCAGTCACCAAACCCGCGCTCGATCGCCGCGGCGCAGCTCGCGCCGATCACATCGAGACACGCGATGTCATCGGACAACGGGCACGCCGCGAACTCATCGCGACAAGGGTCGGTCACCGTGCCGCAGACCCGTTGCGCGCGCGTACCGATGTGTTCTGCCGCGACCGCGTGGACCCGGAATGGACGATCGAGCCGCGACGCCATTGTTTGAATGAAGGCATCACCGCTGAGCGAGCTCTCGTCATCGGTGAGCACGAGAAGCTCAAGAACCCCGCCGTCACGCTCGAAGAAGACATCGTCGCGGGCGAGGACTTCGAGGGCGTTCCCGGACGTCACGGCCACATCGATCAAATCGCAAGTCGGGCAACCCACGATCGGATCGGTCGCGGCCACCCGCGTCTCCACTCCCTCTGCTCCAGCGGCGGCGACCAACGACGAGAGCGACGCCCCGAGCGTGTCCCACTCCAGCTCCATGGACCCGGACTGGTCCGCAGCGACCAGAAGGTCGACCGGACCCGTTCTCTCTTCGGTCTCCACTCGACGTGTCCCGCAGACCTCGCCGGCCTCGACGTCGTCGCCGCCGCCCGACGCCACCGCGCCTCCGCCGACGAAGCCGCCCGGTGATCCCGGCGCGGCGGGCGGGAGCTCCGGGTCCGCGCACCCCAGCTGCGTCACCGCGAAAAAAAGGCAGAGGAGATCGGTCCGGCGCAGCATCGCAGTCATTATGCGCTCCGGGCCACCCGCCTCCAACTGTTCACCCGCTCGTATGTTCGGCGCTGGTGTTTCCGTCGTGCGAAGCCGACCATGCGCTCATGTCATCGCGCTTCTTCATAGGGGACAACTCCGCGTCGACTCGGTGGGTGCTCCTCTGCCTCTCCGCCGCGCTCGCGGCCGGATTCGCGACCGCGAGCGCCCGCGCACAAGACGAGGCGCGAGACCCTGACTCCCTCGAGGCGCAAACGGTAGAGCCCCTGGCGGTCGCAGAGATCGTCACCGCAGCCGAGACGGAGCTCCTCGAGCTCGGCGCGACCCACGCACGGGTCGAGCGGACGATGAACGTCTCCTCGATTACCGAGAAGCTGCCGGAGCTTCGCGAGGCCTTGCACCGCCTCGAGCAAGGAGATGACCTCAGTCGACTCAGCGCCCGCACCCGGAGAGAGCTGATGGACATCCGGGAGCAGTGGCGAGAGCAGCGGGCGCGGACAACCGACCAGCTCGTCTTGCTCGACGCGCGGGCCGCAGCGCTCGCCGCGGAGCAGCGCCGCCTGCTTGATGAGGCCGAAGTCTTTCGCGTCACGCGCGACTTCCCGCGGGACACACCGATCCCGCCCGCCACTGCCGAGCGCGCGAACGAGGTCCTCGCCGCGATCGCGTCGGAGCTTGAGCACGCCTCTCAAGCGTCCGCGCATATCGCGCTCGCGCAGCGCCGGATGTCCGCGCTCGGGCTCCGCGCCGGTGAGGTCATCGCGTTGATCGATATCGCCGAAGAGGAGATCCGCGATCAGCTCTTCCACCGAACCCACCCGGTCTTGCCGCTGGGTGTGTCGGACGGACGAAGCGCGCCGAGCTTCGCTCGCCAGCGGGACGCCGTGTGGGACCAACACATCCACAGCGCGCAGCGCTTCTTCAGCGCGAACGACCAGAGGCTCCGGCTCTTGATCCTCTTGATCCTCACGGTTCTCGGGATCGGGTGGGGACTGAACCGACGATACGTCGTCGAGGATTCCGCGAAGTTCTCCATTACCTGGCGACCCGTCGCGTCGTCGTTGTTGCTCGCGATCTCGTTTTTGGCGAGCGCTGCGCGCGACATCCCTGGCTCGCTGCTTCAGGTCCTGCTCCTCACGATGTGCCCGCTCGTGCTCCGGCTCGCGCCGAGCGGAGCGAGCAAGCTCACGACGGTCGCGGTCCTGGCGTTCATGCTCGACTGGACGCGCAGTCTCATCGCGGACGGAACCGCGCTCGCGCGCGTCGCCACGATCACGGTCGCGGTGACGGTCTGCTGCGCGGCGCTCATCGCGCTTCGGGATCGTGACCGCGCGACCGCGTTCCGACTCGGGAAGTGGTTCGTGGCGGCGGTCGCGGCGACCTCGTTCGTCTTGACCACGATCGGGTTCGTTCCGCTCGGGAGCGCCCTGCTCCGCGGCGCCTGCGCGACCGCGTACTTCGGTGTCACGATCCTCACGCTGGTCGAGGTGATCAGCGACATCGCCAAGGTCGGGGTGATCCGCGGACGCGAGTCTGCCCTCTTCATGGTGCGCTCGCACGGGACGACGATCGCGCACCGGATCCGGAGGCTCGCGCAGTTCACCGGCTCCATCGGGTGGCTCTTCGCCTCGCTCCGCGCATTTGATATCTGGAGCCCGCTGACGTCTGAAACGAATGGGCTCTTGTCGCTGACGTGGACGGTCGGCGAGCTGACGCTGAGCCTCGGTGACGTCCTCGTCTTCAGCTTGGGCCTCGCGCTCGCGTTCGCGCTGAGCGCGTTCATCGCCTTCGTGCTCGAGATTGAGGTGCTCCCGCGAACGATCAAGGACCTCGGGACCTCGCGCGCGATCTCGATGATTAGCCGCTACGTCCTCTCGTCGATCGGGTTCTTGCTCGCGCTCGCGGCGGTCGGGATCGAGCTGAGCCAGCTCTCGATCTTGGTTGGTGCGCTCGGCGTCGGCATCGGCTTCGGCCTGCAGAACATCGTGAACAACTTCGTCTCTGGGCTCATCTTGATCTTTGAGCGGCCGATCAAGCTGGGCGACACCATCACCGCGGGCGATCTGATCGGCGAGGTGACCAACATCGGGATCCGCGCGAGCACGGTGACGACGATCGACGGGGCCGAGGTGATCATGCCGAACGCGAACCTCATCTCGAGCTCGGTCGTGAACTGGACGCTGTCCAACTCCCGTCGCCGCGTCACCATCCCGATCGGGGTCGCGTACGGGTCGGACCTCGGCGCGGTGCACAAGCTGCTCGAGCGGGTCGTCACCGAGCACAAGAACGCGCTGGGCAGACCGCTTCCGCAGGTCCTCTTCGTCGGCTTCGGCGACAGCTCGCTCAACTTCGAGGTGCTCGCGTGGGCCGGGACCTACCTCACCGGGCTGGAGCTGCAGTCGACGCTCGGGATCGCGATCTACGACGCGCTGAATGAAGCCGGCGTCGAGATCCCGTTCCCGCAGACCGATGTGCACGTTCGCGACCTCCCGCCACAGACAAAAAAGAACGGCTGACGCGTCGCGCCAGCCGTTCTCTCTTTCATTTGGACGAGCGTGAGGTCAGCGACGCGCGTACGAGCCACGGGCGCTCAGCATGTTGTCGCTGATCCCTGGCACCTCGCCGGCGTTTCCGGTGAGAGTCGCTCCGGTCGCGGTCGCCGACGAGCTCCACTCGACGAAGAGACCCCACGCCGTGTTCCCGGTCGACGTCAGGTTCGTCGCCGAAATGAAGCTGTCGAAGAGAGCCGCCGCTCCAGACTCTCCGTTCATGTTCGTGGTCGCGCCCGCCATGGAGACCGCGGTCCCGTCCAGGGCCTGAACGCCGTCCGCGGTGTTGTTGTTGAGCTGTCCGCTGGTGAGCACGACGGTGGAGTTCAGCGTCGCGGCGACGCCATAGCGGCCGTTCATCTCGAAGGTACCGCGCGGCGCGTGGAGGACCGCTCCCTGCCGGACGCTCGCGCCGCTGGACGCGTTGCCGCTCGCGATGACGTCCGGTCCGAAGAAGACGCCGCCGTCGAGGATCTGGACTCCGTGGCGACCGCTGTTGCGGAGCTCCACGGTGCTCGAGAAGACCGCCGCGTTTCCGCCGACGAACAAGCCGGCGTTCACGCCGCCAAGAGTGGTGACCTCTTCCAAGCGGGTGGCCGAGCCGAAGTCCACGCGGAGGACCTGCACCGCGGAGGTGTTGCCATCAAACGTAATGCCAGCGATGCGGCTGAAGGACGACGCGATCACGATTCCGTCTCCGCCCGAACCCGTGAACTGAACGGTCGTGAGAGACGCGTCGCTCTCGTCACCAATGAGCTCGATGTGCAGACCGTCTTGGTGGTTAAGAACGATCTCGTCGACAGGAGCGGTGTGCATCCCTGGCGCGAGCTGAAGCGTCAGGGTCGCGTTCGGCATCACGCGGACCGCCTTGGCCGCCTCGACCGCGGCGACGAGGTCTTCGTAGTCCATCCCAGCACCGATCATCCAGGTCGTATCCTCGGAAATCGTCGACGCCTGAACCTCTGCAACGCTCGTCTCCAGCGCCATGAGCGCGGTGGTGTTGGTCGCGACGTTCGTCGTGTTGCTCGCGATGTCCGCGGTGTTGCTCGCGGTGATTCCCTCGAGACCGCTGATGTTGGCGGTGTTCACCCCAATGGCGTCGCTGTTGCTCGTGATGCTCGCCGCGTTTGCGGTGATCTGGGCTTGGATCGGCGCGATGTCGGGGGCCATCATCCCCTCGAGGGTGGTCACGCGATCGCGAAGCGCCGCGATCTGGGTCTGAAGGTCAGCGATGGAGGCCGTGTTCGCCTCCACATCCTGCTCGCTCGCACCACCGCCACAGGCGATAACGAACGGGATCACACAAACAAGATATTTTTTCATTGGGGTTCCTCTGTACATCTGCGCTGGGAGCGCAGGCGGATGAACCCATGAACACGTAAAAATCGCAATCGCGCTCACGTGACCTCCCTCAACATGGAGGTCCTGACGCGACGGGTTAGCCGAGGAATTCTGGGCAAGTGTGCTCGACCGACACCGAGCGTACGCGGGGGGTGATGACCTCACTCGTGCTCGACCGCTCTGCCCGCAGCCCGATCTCAAGCAGGAGGTAACGCGCGCCATCCACACCGGCTTCACGAAGGCGATCACCGATCGAGAGCGGAGAGGTATCCGGCGGCGCGTTGCCGATCACGATCCAGTCGGCGTCGTCCAAGCCTTCAACGGTCGCCGCGGTCTTCACGCGGAACTGCACGTCGGTCCCCGCGGGCGTGTCCGCGCCGAAGTCGAGCGCGCCCCAGTTGGTGTTGATGCCCTCGGCGTCACACCCCTCGAAGAGGTGTCGGTAGTAACCGCGCGGATTCGTCGCCAACCGAAGCTGCAAGCCAGTCATGTCGGAGTAGGTGTAGTTGCCGACCAGGCTCCCGACCGCGACTCCGGTCTGCACCGTGTTCTCCATCAGCGTGGGGCCCGGCGTCACCACGACCGCTTGGTTGTCGCCGTTCGTGATCGACCAAACCTTGCCCGCCGAGTCGATCGCGATGCCCTTGTTCCGAACCCCTACCGTTCCTGGAACCGTGACCCAGCTGGTCGGGTTGTCGGCGTCGATGCGGATGATGCCCGCGGTGGACCACGCGGCGCCCCAAACGTTGCCATCGGCGTCCGCCGCGATCCCGTTCACGACGTGACCGTTCGGAGAGACGTTCACCGAGACCCAGCGTTCGCCGCCGGGCGCGGCGGGGTTGTAACGCGCGAAGCGCGGGGAGTACGTCATCGTCGGGTGCGCAACGTCGCCTCCGAGCCAGACCCGCTGGTTGAAGTCGACCGTGATGCCGTACGGACGGAACGGTGACGGGATCGCCGCCTTGACCGCTCCATCACACGCGGTGCCGTCGAGGCTCGCCTCGGTACAAACCGCTTCCGCGCAGCTCGCCGCGTCGACGCACCGGTTCGTGTCCAGGCGGCCGAGGTGCGTCCCGCGTCCAGCCACCCAGAGCTGTCCGTTGCCGTCGAGCGCAAAGCCGTAGGTCGGCGCGGGCGCGTCGGTGACAAAGATCGTCTCGCCGGTCACGCCGTCGATCTTCGCGATCTTGCGGGTCGAGAAGCCGCCGACCCAGACGTACTCGATGAGCTCGCCGTCCGGCCCCTCGACATCTTGCGCGGCGACCGCGCGGATCAAACCTTCGCCGGGCATGTCTGCCGCCAACGGGTGGTGCCACAGCACGCACTCGTCTTCGCCCCAGGCGAGGAACTCGCCGAGCGCGGGGTCGCGATCGATGACGCCGTTCCCGTTGAGGTCGCGAGAGGTCTGCACCGTGCCGTCGCCGTTCTGGTCCGGGCATTCATCCCCGAGCGTCGAGACGCGCGTCAGGCTGCTCCCGCGTCGGTTCGCGACGTACGCGTCACCGAGCGAGTTCACGCTCGTCCGCGAGGGGTCGTTCGCGCCACCCGCGAGCGGGCCCGTTCGGTAGCGACCCACCTCTTGGAACGGTGCCTCGGTGTTGATCTTCGAGACAGATCCCTCGGAGGTGTTGGCGACCCAGATGAACGAGGTGTTGATGCGACGTGAGTCGAGCACCAAGGCGCCATCGTCGTCCACGCCCACGCCGTCCGCTTCCATGGTGTCTGGATCGAAGGGGTCACCGCCGCTCCCGACGCCGTCCTCCATGCATCCAGGACGGCAGTCCCCGCACTCGCTCAGCACGCCGTTGTCCGCGACGCCGTCACAGTCGTTGTCTTGGCCATCGCAAACCTCGCGGCCGGTCTGGGTCGCGTCGGTTTGGTCGCAGTCGTCCTCGCCTGCCGAACAACCCGGTCCGTATCCATCACGGTCGGGGTCGTCGCACATCGCGCCGGTCTCCATGCACGCGCCGTCGACGCACGCGAAGCCGTCGCCGCAGTCCTCGGCAACCGTGCAGTCCGGTTCCCCGGAAGTGGTGCACACGTTGTCGACGCACTCCTGCGCAGCGGGACACTCCGCGTCGGTGATGCAGCTGCGAGTGGGTGGCTCTCCGCCGCAATCGCAGGCGGCGATCGAGAGTAAGAGGAAACAAAATGAAGGAAAGACGATGTTGCGCATAAGACCTCGGAGGGTTCGAGTGTACCCGATCAGAGGTAAACCTGCTCCTGGGCGGACCTCGATGACACGCGTCTTTGCCGACAAACACCGCTGCACGTCAAGATCGTCGGGCGCTGCCAAGAACATCGCGGGATCGTGGGTCACACCTGCCATGCACAAGCTCCCCGTCCTCCAGATTGCCGATCCTTGCGCCCTCGACTTCCAGAAGATGACGTCCCTCGATGACGAAGGACGGGTGCGCTTCTGTGGTGATTGCGACAACAAGGTCTACAACCTCAGCGCCATGAGCACCTCGGAGGCTGAGACGCTCCTCCTGAGTCACGAAGGGAAGCTGTGTGTCCGCTATGTCGCGCGTCGTGACGGTACGATCCAGACCACCGATTGCGCCCCCTCACGTTTCGAGACCGGCCGTCGCGCCGCGAGGCGGGTCACTGTTTCCGCGATCGCGCTGGCGGCGACCGCGACGGCGGCGATCCTCACGCTCGGGGTGAGCGCGACCTACCACCACGAGATTAAGTCCTTCCTCGTGAAGAAGCTCACCCCGGAGCCGATCATGATGGGCGAGATGGCGCTCGAGGAGATGGGCGATGTCAGTCACCCACCGCAGGTCGCCCCGAACGTCACGAACGACCCGAACGTCACGAACGAGTAGCCGTACCCAAGGGCGCGGGCCCTCTCGGAGTCAGAGGAAGCGATGCACACGCTCCCCGTTCTCCAGATCGCTGACCCTTGCGCGCTCGACTTCCAGAAGATGGCGTCCCTCGATGACGAGGGCCGCGTTCGCTTCTGCGGCGACTGCCAGAACAACGTCTACAACCTGAGCGCCATGACCACCGCGGAAGCAGAGGCGGTCTTGCTTGAGCACGAAGGCGAGCTCTGCGTCCGCTACGTCGCGCGTCGGGACGGCACCATACAGACGACCGACTGCGCGCCGCCACGGTTCGCGAAGCAGCAACGCGTGGCCCGCCGCATGACCGTCTCCGCGATGGCGGTCGCGGTCACGGCGATCGTCGGGATCCTCACGCTCGGAATCGGGGCGGCTTACCACCACGAGATCAAGACCTTCCTCGTCGAGAAGCTTCGCCCTGAGCCCGTCATGATGATGGGCGCGGTGGCCGCACCGGAGCACGAAGAGGCGCCCGCGATCGGTTCAGTCGACGCGGCGACGCACCGCTGACTCAACGCTCAGGGGGTGCAGACATCGACGCCGTCGACCGTGGAGCAGCGCAGGCCGCTGTCGCAATCGTCGTCGCTGGTGCACTCAAGGAAGCAGATGGCCACGGTGCCCGGGACGGCTTCGTCACCCAGCGAGATGCAGCGTCCGCTCGGACACTCGATGCCAGGCTCGCACTGAATTGAGCAGAACGCTCCATCGGAGACTTCGCCGGTGGTCGAGGTAAACGCGACGCTAAAGCAGGACGAGTCCGCGCAGTCGTTGTTGGTGACGCACGCCTCGTAGATCATGGCGTCGTCTCCGCATCCGAGCAGGCCGATCACGAACGAGGCGAGGAGGAGTTTCTTGGTCAAGTTCATGTTCTTGGATCAGTTCGGGAGGCAGATCGAATCGACGACGACGCCATCTCGCTCAGCGTCAGCACAGAAGAACCCTGACGCGCAGTCGCGGTCCTCCAAGCATCGCTCAAAGCACACCTGCTTGTCCGACGGGTCACCATAGAGCGCGAAGCAGGCGGCGTCTCCGCTGCAGTCGGCGCTCGTATCGCACTCTCGGGAACACATCGTGCCGTCACGGTCGTCCTCGAACGCGACCGTGTAGCAAGCGTCCGCGAGGGAGTCACAAGAGCGCGTGTCACACGACTCGTAAAGGTTCGCGGTGCCGACATCGTCATCGCCTCCGCAAGCGATCACGAAGAGCGCCCCGAGAACGGACAAGGCCAAAAAGAGGATCGAAAGTGAGCGGGTCATCGACATACAGGGTGCGGAAACCACGCCGCGTTGTCCAACTCCGAGCGACCGGCACGGCGAAGCGCCTCCTATTGGCGCAGCTTGTCGAGAACGCTCGCGTCCTCCAGCGTGGTGGTGTCGCCGAGATCGGTGACGCCCGCCGCGAGCTGCTTCAGCAGTCGCCGCATGATCTTCCCGGACCGCGTCTTGGGGAGACCGTCCGCGAAGCGCACATCCGAAGGGCGCGCGAACTTGCCGATCTCCTGGCCGACCTGGTCGATCAGCTCCGCTTTGAGCGCGTCGCCTCCCGAGAAGCCGCCCTTCAGCGTCACGAACGCGACCAAGGACTGGCCCGTGAGCTCATCGGGGCGACCCACCACCGCCGCCTCCGCGACCGCTTTGTGACCGACCAACGCGCTCTCCACTTCCGCGGTTCCCAAGCGGTGGCCCGAGACGTTCACCACATCGTCGACGCGGCCCATGACCCAGAAGTAACCGTCCTCGTCGCGGCGGGCTCCATCGCCCGTGAAGTACTTGCCCTCGAACTTCGAGAAGTACTGCTGCCGGAAACGCTCGTCGTCGCCCCAGACCGTGCGCAACATCGACGGCCACGGTTGATCGATCACGAGCAGCCCGCCCTCGTTCGCCTCGGCTTCCGTCCCGTCCTCGCGGAGGATCTTCGGCGACACGCCAAAGAACGGGAGCGTGCAGGACCCGGGCTTGGTCGGCGTCACGCCTGGGATCGGGGTGAGCATCATGCCGCCGGTCTCCGTCTGCCACCACGTGTCGACGATCGGGCACTCTCCGCGACCGATGACGTTGCGGTACCAGATCCAGGCTTCGGGATTGATCGGCTCGCCGACCGTTCCGAGCAAGCGGAGCGACGTCAGATCGTGCTCCATCGGCCAGCGCTCGCCCCACTTGATGAAGGCGCGGATCGCGGTGGGCGCGGTGTAGAAGATCGTGACGCCGTGACGCTCGATCATCTCCCAGAAGCGCCCCTCGTCCGGATGGTTGGGCGCGCCTTCGTACATCAAAGCGGTCGCGCCATTCGAAAGCGGCCCATAGACGATGTAGCTGTGCCCCGTGATCCAACCGACGTCGGCGGTGCACCAGTAGACGTCTTCGTCCCTGAGATCGAAGACGTACTTTGACGTCAGCGTCGTCCCGACCATGTAGCCGCCGGTCGTGTGCAAGACGCCTTTCGGCTTCCCCGTCGTGCCCGACGTGTACAGGATGAAGAGCGGGTGCTCGCTATCGAGCGCGGGCGCTTCGTGCTTGCCGCTGACGACCGCCATCATGTCGTGCCACCACTTGTCGCGGCCGGGCTCCATATCGATCTCGTTTTGCGCTCGCTTCACGACGAGCGTGTGCTTCACGGTCGGGCAGTCGGTGATCGCTTTGTCGACCTGGGCCTTCAGCGGGATCACTTTGCCGCGCCGCCACGCGCCGTCTTGGGTCACGACCAGCTTGGCCTCGGCGTCGTTCAAGCGATCCCGAATCGCGTCTGCCGCGAAGCCACCAAAGATGACCGTATGGATCGCGCCGATGCGCGCACAGGCGAGCATGATGACCGCGGCCTCCGGGACCATCCCCATGTAGATGCCGACGCGGTCTCCCGCTCCGACCCCGAGCTTCTCCATCGCGTTGGCGGCTCTGCACACGTCGCGGTGCAGCTGGCGGTAGGTGAGCGTGATGACCTCGCCATCCTCGCCCTCCCAAATGATCGCGGCCTTGTTCCCGCGGGTGCCGAGGTGACGATCGAGGCAGTTGTAGGCGAGGTTCGTCTTGCCGCCGACGAACCACTTGGCATGCGGAGGGGTCCACTCGCAGATGGTCTCGGGCGCCTCGAACCAATGGAACGCTTCCGCCTGCTCGCGCCAGAACCCGTCCCGGTCCTCGATGCTCCGCTGGTACATCGCCTCGTACTCTTCACGTGTCTTCAGATGCGCACGCTCCGAGAACGAAGCCGGGGGCGGGAAAACGCGGGACTCACGGGAAACGCTCTCGATCGACATCATCACTCCTTCAAACGGGGCGCTGTACGCGCGCGCGCATGAGAACATGGACGGCGCGTGGTCTCAAAACGCTCTCGTGACCTCCCTCGTTGTTTCGAACGGTTCACAGCGACGCATTTTGCGGTATGCAGTGTTCATGGCGGGCGTTGGGCGGACCGTTTGTGTGGCACCGATGATGGGGTTGACGACCGCGACAGCGCGTCGCGTCCTCGCGCTCATCGCTCCCCGCGCGACTCTCTTCACTGAGATGCAGCGGCCGATCATCGATGAGCCGGACGTGATTCGCCATGTCCCGACCCGCGGCGGATCGGTCTGTCAGATCTCGGGGCACGATCCGGAGCACCTGGAGCGTCACGCGAGAATCGCCTCCGCGCTCGGTCACGACGAGATCAACCTCAACGCGGGATGCCCAGGTCGAACCATGACCTCGGCCGGCAACGGCGTCGCGCTGATGCGAGACGCTGCCCACGTCGAGGGGCTCCTCCGCGCGATGCAACGAGGCGCGGGATCGGTCCCCGTGACGCTCAAGACGCGGCTCGGCCTGGGGTTCGAGGCGAAGAGCGACTTACTCTACGGGCTGGCCGCGGCCTGTCGCGCGACGGGGGTGAACAAGATCTATCTCCACATGCGGAACGCGATTCTCGATCCGTCATGGAGCTCGCTCGACAACCGCACGCGACCCGTGATCGATGTGGAGCGAGCGAGACGCGCAACGATCGACTTCCCTGAGCTCACCTGGATCCTCAACGGCGAGATCCGGAGCGAAGCGGACGCGGACCGGCTCTCGTTCGCGGATGGCGTCATGATCGGACGCGCCGCTATCGAGGAGCCTTTTCTCCTCGCTCGCCTCACGGGCGAAAGCGACGACACGCAGACACGCATTCGCGTCGCGCGTTTCGCGCTTACGGTGCCTCCCTGTGAGGCGCTCTCAAAAATGCGCGCGGGGTTCTTCGCGCGGACTCCGCACGACAGCAAGTGGCGCGACTCGCTCACGAGTCAGGGGGGCGCGCAGGCGTTCTTGGATCGCCTGGCACCAGCGCGCGTGCGGCGCCGCTAGCAGCCTGCTCGCGCAACGATTTCGATTCAGGTCTAGCAGGCTCGCGACGATGGCAATGCCGCGTATTTTCGAGTCGCGCGAACGGCTTCGGATGGCGTGAAGCGGACGGCTGAGCGCCGAGAAGCTAGCGTGGTGGGTTGGAGAGGAGACGCCGCTGCGACGGCGTCTGCTCAAGCGCGGCGATGGACGCTTGGAGACGAGCGCGATCGAGCTCCCCTTCCCCCGCTTGCGCGCGCTGATAGAGCTGACGCGCGGCGGATCGATCACCTCGCGCGCGCATCACCTCGCCCTTGAGGAAGAGACCGTGCGCGTGGTTCGCCTGCGCGCGCAGGATCGGCTCGATGAAGCCGAGCGCGAACGTATCTCGGTTCTGCCGAAGCGCGAGCTCAGCCGCGTGAATGAGCGCTGACACGTCTCCGCCCGACATGGCCGCGGCGCGACGATAGGACGCGTAGGCGGCCGCGTTCCTCCCGGCGGCTTCGTGGGTCTCCCCGATCAACACGTGGAGGCGCGGTTGGTTGGGCACGATCTCGAGCGAGCGTTCGAAGCGCGTCATCGCGGTCTCGGGATCACTCGCCGCGAGCGCGACCTGCCCCAGCCCCGCGTGCGCAGCGGCGTTGTTTTCGTCGAGCTCGATCACCTTCTCAAACGCGCCCTTCGCGGCGTCATGGTTCCCGGCCGCGAGCTCCGCGTCCCCCAGCGCCGCTTGCGCCGCCGCGTGGTGTGGACGCGCGGCGGTCGAGCCCCGAAGCAAACGAAGCGCCTCCTCTCCGCTCGTGCGGAGTCCGAGCTGGTACTGCGTCTCGGCGTCTGAAGGATCGATCGTCAGCGCGTCCCGGAGCTGGGTGATCGCGTCGCTCTCACGGTTCGCGTTGGCGTACAGCAAGGCGAGACCCAAGCGCGGCGCGACTTCCCGTGCGCCAAGGGACGACGCGCGACGGTAGCCCGCTTCCGCCTCGCTCACGTTGTTGCGCAAGCGATGGGCATCACCGAGCGCGAGCTGAGTCTCGTAGTGGTTTGGGTTGAGCACAACAGCGGACTCGAGCTCTTCAAAAGCGCGCCCGCTCCGGTTGTTCACGAGAAAGGCGCGCGCTCGGCACACGTGGTGAAGCGCAGGGTCCACGCGCCGGAGCGGGTTGCATGATGATCGCGCGCGGCGATAGTTGCCCTCCGCGAACGCGACCCGCGCCACATCAAAAAGACGAGGTCCGGTGCGCTCGAGGCGGGCGGCCCGCTGAAGATGCGTCTTGGCCAAGCGGTACTGACCATCCGCGAGCAACGCGAGCCCGTAACGGGACTGGGCGTCCGCATCGCGAGGCGAGCTGCCCGCCGCGGACGCGAGCCCAGCGAGGTCTTGGGCGGCCGCGGTCGGCGCGAGAAGGAGCGCGGAAACAACAAGCGCGGAGCCAAGCGTCCAGCCAGCTTGAGCCAGCGAAACGCGGGAAATACGAAAGAAGCCAGTCCTCATGATCACGTCTCGGTATACCCCTGCCGCGGGTCTGACGGAACACGCGCTCGGGTATTCGCATTCTCGGCGACGGAGCGACGTTTTCGCGCGCGGTTTGACCACGCGCCGCTGAACTCACGGACTCGCGAACACCATCGCGGTCCATCGCAGGGTTACGCAGACTTCGTGCGCGTGCGGTGACGCTCGCGGATGTCCATCACCAGCGCGCTCGGCATCTTCGCGTGCTGCTGAAAGTGCCGCATGTGGAGGATGGGCTCGCCGCCCAGATCCGCCGCGGTTCGGCCCTTAATCTCCTCGACGTACTGCTTCGGGTGGAACGCGACGAGCGCGCTCTTGTCGACCTGGCCGACCCGCTCACACACCGAGACAAGCGCTTCGAGCGAGTTCATCTTCATGTACGGACACGTGGCGCAACCGCCTGCGGTCGAGCAGCCTTCCCCGGACGCGACGCCTGGGATGATCTGAAGCTCCGCGTCGTCGGTCTGCGCGACCGCCTCGCTCGCGACCGGGAAGACGATCTCGACGCTCGCCTTGCTCCCGGCGTCCTTCAGCAGCTGCTGCGCTTGGCGAACGATCGGCGTGATCATGCCGGCCTCGGTTCCCAAGATGAACGAGAGCTTGTCGCTCGACTCGTTCTCGATCGCTGCGCGGACCTTCTTCAGGATGAAGCCGAGGATGTTCGAGGTGGAGCCGACGACGCCGCGATCCTCGCGCTGCATCTCGAGCCCGATCGCGAACATCTCGCCCGGCACCTCAAGATGCGCGGTGACGAACGAGTCCGCATAGTCGCGGCGCACGAGGTCCACAACGTCGGCGCCAAACATATGGTGTACGACGCACGCGCCCTCCTCGAAGTACGAAAAACGCGTCAGTAAATCTTTGACGCTCGCCGCGGTGTGCTCGGGATGCACCGCGCGAACGGAGTCGTCGTCCATCTCCGAGAGCGCCGTAAAGAGCTCCTTGAGGTTCTGCCCCATGTACGTGTCCGGCCCAAACCAGACCCGGAGCTTCTCGACCTGCGACGCGGCCTGCAGCACCGTCTTGACCACGTTGCTCGAGGTGCACGTGATGGTCGGCACCAGCGCGTGCGCCTTGGCCTTCGTGACGAGACTCGTATTGATGTAGACGACGTGAAGCGAGCGCTCGAACTGCGCGGCCTCGGTGAGCCACGCGCCGTACGCTTTTGCTTCCGCCGACGCCGCCAACGAACAGCCGATCTCCTCTTCGGCGACGCGGTACACCGCGACGTCTTCGTGTCCGGAGGCATCAAGCATCGCGCGGACGTTCTCGCTCATGAAGTCGACCCCGAGAACCGCAACGGTCTTCACGCCTTCGTCGGCCATCTGAATCGCTTTGTCCGCCATCGCGAGCGAGTCGCTGACGTGAATGTGCGGCCAGGAGCACGCTGAGAGCACACCTTGAAGCTGCGGATCCATGTAGAAGTGCGCCACGACGCCGATGTTGCGATCGCGGAGCAATCCATCGAGCTTCTCGACGAGCTCTCCGGCCGGCGAGAGATAAAGCGCCTGTGCTTCGGCAAAGGCGCCTCGGGGCTCAAGACGGTCAGCGGTGATTCGGAGGGTGGGGAACGTGCCTGCGCTCATGCGCGGGAGTATAGAGCCCTCTGTGATGTCTGGCAGCATGGCGGTAGAGAAAGCGGACCAGAGGCTCACCTCCGTCTACGTCCACTTCCCTTGGTGCGCGCGGAAGTGCCCTTACTGCGACTTCGCGACGGTAAAAATGGCGCCCGAGGCGGTCCCCCACGTGGCCTACGCCGACGCGCTGCTCCGAGAGCTTCAGCTTCGGCAGGCGTCTGTTGAGGGCCGTACGCTGGCGAGCATCTTCTTTGGCGGAGGCACCCCCTCGCTGTGGGACGCGCACGAGCTCAAGCGGGTCCTCGACGCGATCCGCGGAGCGTTCGACGACGTGGTGGACGATCTGGAGATCACCGCGGAGAGCAACCCGGCGTCGCTGACCCGGAGCAAAGCGGCGGGCTTTCGCGAAGCGGGAGTGGGTCGGCTCAGCATTGGAGTGCAGTCGCTGGACGACGCCAAGCTCAAGTTCCTGGGGCGCCTCCACGATCGCGCCGGCGCGCTCAAAGCGGTGCACGAGGCGACGCTGGAGATGCCGCGGGTGAGCGCGGACTTCATGTTCGGGATGCCCGATCAGACCGTCGAAGGCTTGACCGCCGATCTCGACGCGATGCTCGCGACCGGTGTTCATCACGTGAGCGCCTACGCCTTGACGATCGAGAAAGGCACCCTCTTCGGAGAGCTACACCGCCTCGGGAAACTGCGCACGGCGCGCGAGGAGACTTACGCCGAGATGTTCTTCGCGGCAGAGCGCCGGTTCGCCGAGCACGGGCTCGCGCACTACGAGGTCAGCAACTACGCCCGCCCTGGCCACGAGTCGCGGCACAACCTCCACTACTGGCGGGCGGGTGACTACTTCGCGCTCGGCGCGGCCGCGGTCGGTTGCCTGGGGAGCGAGTCGGGGGCGTCGCGCTATCGAAACGAACCGCTCGGGACGCGGTACCTGGAGAAGGCCGCGAGCGCGGTACGTCCTTCCGACCTCGAAGAGAGCCGCGAAGCGCTCACGCCGGCGACACGCGTTCAAGAAGCGTGGATGCTTGGGCTTCGCACCAGCGAAGGCGTCCACGCTGAACGCGTCCAGGCGCGCACCGGTCGGGACGTCCTCGAGGGCCGAGAGAAGGAAGTCGCGGGGGCGCTTGAGCGGGGCGACCTGACCTTCAGCGACGGTCGTTATCGCGTCCCCAGCGAGAGATGGATTCGGCTCGACGGAATCGTCGCGTCCGTGTTCTGAGAAGACGCAGCTACGAAGAGGTCACGTTGCCGTCGCTGTCGAGCCAGAGCGCGTTGCCGAAGTAGAGAACGAAATCTCCATTGGCGAGCCAGTTCTTCGCCAGCTCGACTTCCTCTTCACGTCGCGCCGGATCGGGCTCGCTCTTCGGATCCTCCAGCAGCGCTTCCATGTGGGACGGCAGGTCGTCGATCCCGACGTCGACGTCACAGCAGTAGAACTTCTGAACGGTGATCGCCTCCTCGCGAAAGCCCCACTCCTTCTGCCAACCCTCCAGCACCAGTCGGCTCGGGCCCCAGGTCGGCTGGGACGCGGGACGCTCCGGCGTCGGGGCGGTCTCCACGTTGAGGAAGTTCCCCTCGCCGTCGAAGAAGAGCGCGAAGGTGATGTCGCACTTGGCCGCCATGAGCACCTGTCGGCCGTCCGTGACCACGCCCGCGTCGAAGTACCCCTGCTCTTTGCCGAGCGGATAAAGATGCCCGGCGGGTCGCGTCGTGGTGACCTCGGCCCGTTCAAGCTGATCCACGCATCGGGCGGAGAGGCGGCCGGTCTTCTTCTTCGTGAGGAACTGCCGTGCCTCCATGATGGCCCAGTACACCGTCTCCCCGTCATGAAGCTGAACCCCGTCTTCGATGGCCTGCCCGAAGATGGACGCCTCCCCCCAGCTACCACCGGTCTGTGCGCGCAAGACCTCGCCGATGTAGCTCCCCAGGAGCCGCGCGAGATCCTTGGGATCGCCGGCCCCGGGATCCGCAACGACCTCGTCGACCTCGAGCAGCGAAGCGAGCGACCCGTCCAAGGACGGCCATCGAGCGCGCGCTTGCTGCGCACGGGCTTCGGCGCGGGCGGTCGCCTCCGCGCTCGTTCGGAGGGTGGGGTTTTCAAAGTGGTCGACGGCCATGCGCGGAACCTAAATCCCACCACGCGAGCGCGCTACGCCGTCCGGCAATGTGTAAGGCGCGTGTTAGCTGGGGGGATTTTTCGATCCCCCCCTCTCTCGCTTCGCTCGATTCACCCCAACGTCTGCTGCGCGCGCAGTGCGCGACGCTCCTCGACCGGTCGCTTCGCTCCCCATCTCGTCGCATCACCAGGGATTTATCGGACGCGCTGTAACCTCTGCGCGATCTCGTTCGTGTACCGCTCAAAGGAGCGAATCCATGAACAAAGAACACGATCTCATCATCATCGGGGGCGGTGTTGGCGGCCTCACATCCGCCGCGCTGGCGACGCGCGCGGGTCTCTCAGCGGTCGTCATGGAACCGAGGCCGCTCGGAGGCAGAGCGCGCTCTCCGGAGGTCTCGGGCGTTCCGGTCGACCTCGGCGCGCACGCCCTCTACGCAGGTGGCGCGGCCGAGCAGATCTTGTCCAGGCTCAACATCACCCTCCCGCTCACCGCGCCCCCGCTCGACCGGGGCACGCTCGCGATGGGAGAAGAGTTCGTCCGAATGCCCTCGTCCCCCTTCGCTTTGCTCCGAAGCGAGCTCCCCTTTCGAACCAAGCGCGCGCTCGCGATGTTCTTGATGTTTCCGCCCAAGCCGTACGCGACGGTTCGTGAGTGGCTCGCGACGATCACGGACGACACCGCGCGCTCGATCGTCGCCGCGCTCGTTCGCCTCTCCACTTACGACGGTGACTTCCTCGACGCGGACGCGACCCCTTACGCGGCGCAGCTCAAGCAATCGATCGACCACGGCGTCGGCTACCTCCCGCGCTTCTCCATGTTGGTCGACGCGCTCCGCGCAGCCGCGCCCCGCGTTCCGGTGATCAGGTCTGCGGTCGCGGAGGTCATGAACGATGGCGCGGTGCACACCCGAGACGGGAAGGTGATGCGCGCTGGGCACGTGATCCTCGCCATGCCCGCCCCTGACGCGGCGAAGCTGTTCTCGCCGCTCGGCCCCTACGCCGCGACCGCCCGTGCGATCCGCGCCGCGTCCCTCGACGTCGTGCTCCACGGCGCGCTGCCGGTCCCCTCACGGGCGCTCGCGCTCTCGACCGATCGCGCGCTCTACTTCACCTCGCGCGTCACCGAGCACGGCGACACGGTCCTTCACGTGCTCGGCAATCATGTCGCGGGCAAGAAGCCTTCTCGCCAAGAGCTGGAGTCCTTCCTCAGCGAAGCGCAGCCGGGTTGGCGCGAACGGGTACGCGGCGCGCGGTTCCTTTCCTCGATCACGGTCGCGCACAAGACCCCATCCCCTCCGCCGTCCCACCCGCGCGTCTCGTTGGTCTGTGACACCACCGGAGACGGTATGCTCTGCGACGCGGTGATGAGCAGCGCGAGACACGCGATCGATCACGTTCTGCAGCGCGCGGAACGCTCACGCGACGCCCTGAGAAAGCGCGTCTCTCGCCGTTCTCAAAATTCGAGCGACGCCAGACCGCCACAGTCACGCGCCTTGCCGCCATCTTCGCTCCTCGAAGATGCCGTGCATCGACTTCGTCACGCAGACGCACCCATCCACCCAACTCTAACGTTCTGGCGACGCGCGAATTTTGAGAACGGCTCGTCGTGACCGCGCTGATGACGCGGATCGAGGAAGCGTTTCAGCGCGACCGCGGCTACCTCTTCTCGGTCTGCTACCGGATGACGGGCTGCGCCGCCGACGCCGAAGAGGTCGTTCAGGAGACCTTCTTGCGCGCGCTCCGGTACCCGCCCGACCTCGACCGTCCGCTGCGCCCTTGGCTGACCCGGGTCGGGGTCAACGCCGCGCGTGATCTCCTGCGCCAGAAGAAGCGCGCCGACTACGTCGGTCCTTGGCTCCCGGCGCCGCTTCCCGACGACCTCCTCGTCTGCCTCAACGCCCCCGACGCCCGCTACGACGAAAAAGAGAGCGTGAGCTTCGCGTTCCTCCGGGCGCTCGAGGTTCTCTCTCCCACCCAGCGCGCGGTGGTCGTGTTGCGAGACGTGCTCGACCTGTCCGTCAAGGAGACCGCCGCGGCGCTTGAGATCAGCGAGTCCAACGCCAAGGTCACGCACCACCGCGCACGTGGCGCTTTGAAAGAATACGAAGACGATGAGCGCGGGGATCTCGACGCGAACCGCGCCGCGCTCGAGCGCTTGGTGACCGCGTTCATGATGGGCGACCACGACGCGCTGATTTCGCTGCTGCGAGACGACGTCAAGGTCAGCAGCGATGGAGCGGGCGAGTTCACCGCCGCGCGCAAGGTCATGATCGGCGCCGAGCGCGCCATCGCGTTCTTCACGCGCCTGCAACAGCTGGGAGGCACGCCCGCGGTTCGCTTCGCGACGCTCTCGTGCGGACCGGCGCTGGTCCTGGAGTGGGAGGGCGCGCGACCGAACGGTCATCCCTCGCGCACAGTCTTGCGCGTCGAGGTCGACCGCGAAGGTCGCGTGACCGAGATGCAGTCGATCCTCGCGACCCGAAAACTCAGCGCGCTCTAGCAGCAGGCTGCTAGCGAGCAGGCGGTCAGTAGTTGTGAGACAGAATGAAGTTCGAGGAGATTTGGTGGAGCGCGCGTCCGACGGGATCGCTCGGGACCGCGCTCCCTTCCCCGGGTCGAACCACCAACCGGACGCGGCGACTCTGCGGGACCGCGGGCCCCGAGAAGGTCGCGTACAAGCGCTCTTCCCCCGGCGGAACGACGACGTGACGCGAAGCCACCTGGCGTGACCCCGAATCGTCGACGTCGCCGGCGGCCGCGTCAGTCAAGAGCGCGAGCCGTGGCCCCGCGACGAAGTAGGGCTCGCCGCGACGCGCGCCGGGTCTCACGCGGCTCCGCGGGCCGTAGTGATCTTGGATCTGTCGCAATCGCAAAACCTCCACGGTCACGCCTCGCGGAACCTCGACCGCGTGCGGTCGGTTGTGACGAAGGTGGAGCTGGAGCTCGAGCCGCCTGCGATCGCTACGCAGAACGGAGAAACGCGGGCTCAGTTCGAGAACGAACGCGGACGCGACCGAGGGCGCGCTGAACGAGATCAGTCCGAGCGCGAGGACCTGGCCAAAGCCGCGGCGAGTGAAACCATCCTTCATGAGAGAGACGGTAGTCCGTCGCGGGGCGCGCGGTTGTAAGAGCGAGGTAAGAAGAGGGGAAGAGGTCAGTCGACGATCGCGAAACGGATCTCGCGCGGCTCGCCGTTGCGCGAGTACTCGACCATCAGCTCGCTCGCGACGCGCAGTCCTTCCCACACCCGGATGGCCTGTTCTGGACGCTCGATCGGCTGACCGTTGACGCGCGTGATCGTATCGCCAGGCTGAAGGTCGAGACGCTGAAAACGCTCGTCGTCCGGGTAGAGGCGGGTGAGCTTGAAGCCCTGAAACCGACCCTCGACAACGTCCGGCTCGGTGCCGACGCCTTGAAGGAAGCGACCGAGGCCCGCGTCCAGAACCGGGATGAGATCGACACGCGCGATCTCGCCCGAGGTCACGGGTGACTCGTAGACCTCCGCGACGGGCGCGACGACGGGGGTCACCGGTTCTTCAATCTGTGGTGCAGCGCTGCCGCAACCGTTGAGGGCGAAGCCAATGAGCGCGAAGAGGACGGCGGTGAACGAGAGCTTCCGGATCATGCGAGGAAGATTCCGCGCCGAGATCCAAGCGGTCAACAATCTGCGTAAAAGGGATCGCGGACGAGACGCTCAGCGCATGAGCTGAGCGCGCGCCGTCCCGAACGTGACCTCGCCAAACGCGGGCAACTGAATCAGCGAAGCGCGTGACCCTTCGTAGGCGGACGCGAAGCGCGAGTCGATCGTAAGCGAGCGGATCGACTCGACCTTCGCGAGCTGCCGCAGCACACGATCGATGCGCTCGACCCGTCCGCGGCGCTTGCCGGTCACGAGCGTCACGTCGGTTCCGAGGTTCGTAAAACGGAACTGCAGCTCGTACGGGAGCGGGTGCTCGTTCGCGTCGCCCACGACGAGCACATCGAGACCGCGTTTGCGCGCGAGCGTCACCCAATCCGGGATCAAGCGCGGATGACTCGCGACCAGAAACTCCTTGAGCGAACGCGTCCAGGCCGCGTCCCAGACCCAGTCGAAGTCGCTGATCTCGGGCCCCGTGTCCCAGCACCAAAAGATAGAACCCGTGAAGCCCAATCGCCGCACGTTCGGGAGCACGGAGATCTGGTGAAACTGTTCGCGGTACCGATCGTCCCACCACGCGTACTTCCCACCGCGCGCTTCTTCCCAGTGAGGTCCCGCGACGATCAAGGTGTGCAGGTGCTCGAGGGGCTTCTTCAACGTGCTCAGCGCCGGCACACAGTCCCCCATGGTCGAGGTCAGCTCTTCGAGCGATCGCAGCGGATGGTCGTCGTGCGTGGGGTGCGCACCGATCAGCGCTTTGACGGTCGCGAGCGCAGGATGATCCGCGACCACCTGAGACTTCACCTGTACCAGGAACCCGCGCTCGAACTTCCGCTGGGTCTTCGCGATGTGCGGCGCGAGCCCGTGAACAAACTCGTCCCCGTGCATCCGCTGGAGCGCGTTCATCCGCGTTCGGTCCTTCCGCGGCATCTTGCCGTCCGCGTCCCGGAGCTGAAGCTGAAGAAACTCGCCGAAAGGATCGCCGCGCTCCGCCAAGAGGTCCGCGAGCACGTAACGCGGCCCGAGCTCCTGCGGGTTCGCGAAGATCTCCGCGAGCAGCGTGTCGGTTCGGGGTTGCTTGTTGGCTCTCGCTTCCGCCGCCGCGTTCGCGCGATGGATCACGGAGAGGATCGCGTCGCACGCCGCCCGCTCCTTGTCGCTAAGCGTCGGCGCGGTGAGCGACCCGAGCTTTTTGAGCGCGCGCTTCCCTCGCTTGGTCAGGTTCTCACGCGCGCTCTCGATGACCTTGCCGGCGAGGTCCGCGTTGAGCGATTCAAGCCGCGCGATGGCGCGGACGTCACCGTTGGCCACCAACCCGTCGAAGACCGCGCGGAACAGTTTCGACGAGCGCGACGTCGCGGCGCTGAAGGGGGACTCATAGAGAAACGTAAACGCCCAGGTCGTGAAGCGCGGGTCGGGTCCGCGCGCGGTCAGCGCCAGTACTCGCTCCGCGGTCAGCTTGTTGGACTGAAGCGTCACCATGGTCTCAAAGAGCACGTGGCGGTCCGTCGCGTTCCCGGTCTCGGCGGCGGCGAGCCACGCGAGGTGGCGCGCCTTGGCGGTTTGAGCGCGAGGCGGCGAGACGTCGCGCGCGGCATACGCGCTGAGCGTTTCCACCACCTCTGCCAGGGCGACCGCTTTGTGTTCGCGCCAGGCGGTCAACGCATGGTCCAGCGCCGCGTCGGCCCGGCCTGCCTCGAGCGCGGTGAGCGATTTACCGATCTGCGACATCAGGTAGAGGGTAACGCAGCGCTGACTCATCCACGCGACGTACCCTCACGCTGCGCTACCGGCCGAGCATGAACGGGGTCTGCCCGAAGCTCACGCGACCGAAGCGCTTCTTCTCCAGCATCCCCGCGTGGGTCTTCATGATCGCCTCTTGGATCCGCTCGTCGATCGTGATCGAGTGAATCGCATCCACGCTGCGCTCGATCACGTCGAGCGCGCGGCTCGTGTCGAGGAGCGGGTTGAGCATGTCTTCGCGGATCGCGCCCGTCGCGATCGTGATGTCGAGGGCGCCGTCCCACGTGACCTGGACTTCGCAGGCGCGCTCATCTTCGTTCGTCCCGCGCGTGGAGAGCACGAACTTCCGGATCCCGCGCTTCGCCTGAACGTCGAGCCACGCCGGGAGGTGCGACGGGTGGCCGGTGACCATCAACGTGTTCAGCTCACAGAAGCCAAAGAGCCAGCCGAAGTTCTTGGGTCCCGGTCCGCTCGCTCGGCTCCACGCGCGGGTCCCCAAGAGCCCAACGTGGCGTAGGTGCGGGAACGCGGTGATCTGGCGGAACCGCGTCGCCAGCTCCTCTTGGCCAGACCACCAGTCGCTCTGCGGTCGCGCCGCCGAGCGATCCCAATGCGGACCGTGCAGCGTCAACGTGTGAACGCGCGAGAGCGGCCGCGTGAGCTGCCGGAGGTTGTCGATCAAGCCGGCCTGCGGAATGGCGCGGAGCTCTTCGAGCGACGCGAGCGCGTGGTCATCGTGACTCGGCGTGGCGCGGATCAGGGTCCGGACGGTTCCAAAGGCGGGATGCGTGCTCACTTCGTCCGCGCTCGCCTGAACCAAAAACCCGCGCTCAAACACCCGTCCGCGCTTGTGAATCGAGGGCGCGAGCCCATGGAGGAAGTCATCTTCGTGCGCCGCGAGGAGCGCGTTCATACGCGCGCGCTCCGATGCTGAGATTCGTCCCTCTGCGTCGTCGAGCTGGAGTCGAAGGAACTCACCGAAGGGCGCCCCACGCTCGAGGAGCTGATCGGCCAAGACACGTCGAAGCGTGAAGTCGTCAGGGTTCGCGAAGATCTTCGCGAGCATGTCGGTGGGGCCACGCGTCACGAAAGCTCAAAGGCGACGCTCGGCTTCACGCGGATACGCGCGGCGTGCGCTTCGTCGACAGCCACGAGATCACCGCGGCGCGCTTCCTCGAAGCTCGCGTTCGACTCGCTCGCGTGCCGGTCGAGCCGCATCGCGATGCACGCGCCCTGCGTCCCGCACAGGTGAAGCTCTCGCTTCCCTTTGCTCTTCAGCGGGTGACTCACGACGCGATAGACCTCCGCGCGGGCGTTGAGCATCGCGTCGTCGCGCCTCAACGTGAGGTAACTAAAGGTGAGGCGCTCGAAACGCAGACCGGCCGCGCGCGCGATCTCCTTGAGCGCGTCCGGAAGGCGGACATCGATCTCGTCGTGACACCAGTCGCGCTCGTTCGCGAGCATGGGACAGGGATGCGCGTGCGTACACGGCGCGAAGACGCTCACGCCGGCGGCGACCAAGTGATCGCGGGTCTGCTGAAGCGCGCGGGTGGTCTCGCGAAGCGCGGGCTCGATCACGATCAACGCGCCGTTCGGCCGGAGCGACGCGACCCATCGCTTGAGCAAGATCGCGCGCTCTTCTTCGTTTTTGGCGAGCTCATTCAGAGAGAGGCCCAAGAGAATGAAGTCGTATCCCTCGCCGGAGACCTTCTGGAGATCTCCGACCGTCACGTTCACCTCGAGACGAACAGGGGCCAGCTCCTCACTGAGCGCGCGGGCGACGTCCCGAAAGACCGACACCGAACCGGCGTCATGGTCGATCGCGTCGACGCGTACTGTCCGCGGTCCTCTGACGAACGAGGCCAAACCGAGCGAGGTCGTCCCCAAGCCGCACCCCAGGTCGAGAACCCGAAGGTCGCCAGACGGGATCAGGCCACGCTCCGCGAGCTCGCTCAGGGGGAGCCAGACCTTGGCGAGATCGCGCGGCAAAAAGAACCGAAGCCTCGCGTCGAGCGCCGCGACCGCGTGTGTCTTCGTGAATCCCTCTGCGCGCTCGCGAACGTACAAACGGCTCACCGCGCCGACCCGGTCCGCGACATCGGCGTCTGCGAGCCCGTAGCGCTCGCGCGCGACCTCGGCACATCGGCGGGCGATCTCGGCGAGGTCCGGCCCGACCAGACCGCGCCGCACACCTTTTGTAGTGAATTCCACGTTGCCGTCGCTGTTGGATGAGCCCACGTTCCCCATGATATAGCGTGCGCTCGCGCCGCTGCATTTATCACGCGACGCCGAATGCCGAGCCAACGAACCCCATGAAGTCCCACGCATGAAGTCGAGCGAGATGAAGTTCCGCGGAATGGTTTTGCTGACGACGGCGCTTGTCCTCGGCGCGATCTACCAGGTGTTCCTGGTGGCTCCGGTCGAGGAGCAGATGGGCATCGTCCAGAAGATCTTCTACTTCCACGTCCCGAGCGCCTACGCGATGTACGTCGGTTTCCTGATCGCCGCGGTCGGCAGCGCCGGCTACCTCTATAAGCGCGACGACCGCTGGGACGCGATCGCGGTGTCGGGCGCGGAGGTGGGTGTCCTCTTCTGCGCGATCGTGATGGCGACCGGGCCGCTCTGGGCGCGAAAAGCGTGGGGCGTTTGGTGGACCTGGGACCCCCGCCTCACGAGCACGATGCTCGGCGGGATGATCTACGTGGCGTACCTCGCGCTCCGTGGCTTCGGCACTGTTGGCGAGGTCGAGAAGCGCTTCGCGGCGGCCCTCGCGCTCGCCGGGATCCCGAACGCGGTCATCATTCACTACAGCGTTCAGCGCTGGCGTGGTCAGCACCCGACCGTCATCACGAACAAGGGCGGCGGTCTTGATCCGGAAATGAAGATGGTGCTGCTCTTTTGCTTCGTCGCGTTCACCGCGCTCGTCATCACGCTCGTCTGGGCGCGCGTTCGCGTCGAGCGTCAGTCGCGTGAAATCTCATCCCTTCGTCTGCGCGCGGCGCGCCGTGGTCTCTTGGAGGACTCATGAACTCGTTGTCCACGTTCTCGTTTCGCTCGCTCTTCGCGACCCTCGTCCTTTCGCTCACGCTGCTCGCGAGCCACGCGGGGATCGTCGCGACGGCGCACGCTCAAGAAGCCGCTCAAGAAGCCGCACCTGCCGACAGCGCGGAAGAAGACGACCCGGCGGAGGGTCGCTCGACGGCCTTCCGCGCGGTGAGCGGCGCGGAGACCGAGTCCGTGCCAGGAGGCACGCTCCTGATCGCGGCGTACGGCATCGCGTGGGCGTTCGTGCTGATGTTCATCGTCCGGATCGGGCGGCTCGCCAACCAGAACGCAGGAGCGCTCGCGGAGCTGAGCCGCCGCGTCACCGCGGGCGACGAGTAGCATCGATGGACGCGCTGCCGACGATCGAGCACCTGCTCTATATCCCAGGCATGTTGTTGATCGGAATCGCATTGGGTTTTCGCTTTGGCGCGAAGGCCGCGCGCGATGAACTCGCGCGACAAGAAAAAGAACGGATGGAGTGAACGATGAATTTTGATCTGAGCGACGAACAAGAAGCGCTGGTCGCGGAGACCCGTCGCTTCGTCAAAGAGAACATCATTCCCGCGGCGGCAGAGGCGGACCACACGAGCAAGTTCCCGACGGACGTGTTCAACGCCGCGTGGGAAATGGGCCTGGTCGCGCCGAACATTCCCGAGGAGTACGGCGGTGTCGGGCTCCACGAGTTCGAGCATGTCCTGATCACCGAGGAGCTCGCCTACGGCTGTACCGGCATCCAGACCTCGATGACCGCGAACGCCCTCGCGGCCACTCCGCTCTTGGTCGCTGGCACCGAGGAACAGAAGAAGGAGTACCTCGGGCGCCTCACCAGCGAGCCGATCTACGCGGCGTACGCGATCACGGAACCGGCCGCTGGCAGCGACGCGGCCGGGATTCAGATGCGCGCCACCCAACACGGGGACGACTGGGTCCTCACGGGTGAGAAGTGCTACATCACGAACGGTTCATGGGCGAACTGGTACACGGTCTTCGCGACCGTTGACCCCAGCCTCCGCCACAAGGGCATCATGGCCTTCGTCGTTGATCGCGACACGCCTGGCATCAGCGTCGGCAAGAAGGAAGACAAGCTCGGCCAGCGCGCGAGCGACACCGCGACCATCGCGTTCGACGAGGTCGTGGTCCCGAAGAAGAACGTCATCGCCGAGGCGGGTCATGGTTTCAAGGTGGCGATGAAGACCTTCGACCGCACCCGCCCCGACATCGGCGCTGGTGCGTGCGGCCTGATGCGCCGCGCGCTCGACGAGAGCGTCGCCTTCGCGCAGGAGCGAAAGACGTTTGGCGTTCCGATCTCGCAGCACCAGATGGTCGCCGCCATGATCGCGGAGATGGCCATCAAATACGAAGCGACGCGTCTCCTCGTCCACAAGGCGGCCTGGCAGATCGACCAAGGCGGGCGCAACTCGCTGGTCGCCAGCTACAGCAAAGCCTTCGGGGCGGACAGCGCGATGGAGGTCGCGACCGACGCGGTCCAGGTCTTCGGCGGCGCCGGCTACATGAAGGACTACCCCGTCGAGAAGCTCATGCGCGACGCGAAGATCCTTCAGATCTACGAAGGCACCTCTCAGATTCAGCGCATCGTCATCGCGAAGAACATCTTCGCGGGCGTCCGCTGACCCGAACCTGCTGACCGCTTCGGTGAGATCCGTGCGAATGCGGGTGAAGACGGCGCTCCGCGGTGTCGGTCGTCCGCGCGGAAATTTGCGTCGGCGATCCGCGGAGCTGATGCTGTCGCCGATGCGCAAGTGCGAGCTCATGGCGATGGTGTTGCTGAGCGGGTCCATCTTCGGGCCGGTGCTCGGTTGTGACGAGCAGCCGGTCCTGACGCGGCCCATCGAGGTTTCCGCTTCAAGCTCCGTCAGCGCCCAAGCCAGCGCCACGCAGCCCAGCGCTATGCAGCCCAGCGCTATG
>CALJDU010000010.1 GCA_938024995.1 uncultured bacterium | reverse complement strand
AGCCGCGATACGAGTCGCGATCCGGACACGGGGACAGACGCCAGCCGCGATACGAGTCGCGATGCGGACACCGGCGATGCGGACACCGGCGACGCGGATACCGGCGACGCGGATACCGGCGACGCGGACACCGGCGATGCGGACACCGGCGATGCGGACACCGGCGATGCGGACACCGGCGACGCGGACACCGGCGACGCGGACACAGGTGACGCGGACACCGGCGACGCGGACACCGGCGACGCGGACACCGGTGACGCGGACACAGGTGACGCGGACACCGGTGACTCATGTGAGAGGCCTGCCGATAGTTCGTGCTGTGATCTGGATGGCAATGGTTGTTGCGACCCCGACGAAGTGGAATCGGAAGCGAACGGCACGTGCTGTGACGCGGATGGGGACGGCTGCTGCGCACCTCGAGAGGACTGCGACTGCATATGGCCCGATCCCACTGGGTTCACCGCGCAGACCCTGGCCGTCGGCATCTCGTCGGAGGAGATCCCCGGCTGGGAGCTAGGGTCCGACATCATCGCCTACGTGTGCCCATTCATCGGGTTGCCACCAGGCGACACGGAGCTGTCCTTCGAGGTCGCCGGCGCGGCGAGCGGGATGACGCAGCAGTGCTCGGAGCGCGCGTCGATCAGCGCGAACGCGGAGGGGACGTTCGGCTTCTGCTCTCGAGTACTTCGCGCGGAAGGTGGGTTCGATGGAAACTGGGACAACGAGAAGTGCAGCCTCTGCCAGACGCCGGGCGAACAGGGGATGTGCATTGTCGACAGCGGCTGCGCGAAGGCGGACATCGGTGGTGAGATCGACCTGCTCTATGGGTTCACGTTCAACCCCGAGCTGAAGAAGCTTCAGGACTTCCTTCGCTGGGCGAAAATCGATACCGAGGGGGCGGTTGAGATCTCGGCAGGGGGTGGCTTTGGAGGGAGCGTGGACGTCGTGGATGAGCGAAGGACGGTCGCCCCTCCCGCCGAGTGTCCCGAGTGCGATGAGTGCTACACGATGTCGTTTGACCTAAAGCCTCGCGCGCACGCCGAGTTCGCGGTCACGGGGACGGTCAACGGGTTTGGGGTTGAGGGTGAGGTCGAAGCCGATGTGCGCGTCAAGCTTCACCATGAGAGGAACTGGACCCGCGGTGATGGGATGAACCCGAGCTCTTGGGAGTACTCCGCCGAAGAAGACGACGGGGCCTGCGGTCCAGCGTCCTGTTGGAGCGGCGCGATCATCGCGAGCGCGGAGGCCAGCTTCAAAGCCGCGGTCGATGGTGACGGGCTCTCCGGGAGCATCAATCTGGTGGACTTCGGTTGCGAAGGCGTGTGGGAGTTCGCGGAAGGGTCGTGCCGCAATTCGGAGTCTGCGGGGACGTCGGAGGCGGCTGACTGCGAGAGCAAACCGTGGACGTGCGAGTTCACGTTTTGGGATGGCTGCGTGGAGACCGCATCGTGCGACGGCTATAGCTGCGGGACCGTCCCGCTTCGCTGCAGCGATGGCGTACTCGACTGCGGCTCCTGCGGGAACGGTAAGGCGTGCATCCCGCGGCGCTGGAACGCTCTCGGAGAGCCCGAGTACGACCGCGGAATTCAAAACTGCTGTCAGCCTCGCACCTGCGGGGACTACCACCCTTCGGTCTCCGGCGACGGCTGCCTTCCACCAGCGGAGCAGTGGGGGAACGACTCCATGTTCGACGAAGTGGAGTGCGGCGTCTATCACGACGGCTGCGGGGACTGGCACACGATCGGGCTTGTCCCGATGAACCGGGAACGCACCGCGTGCACAGGGTCCGCGCGGGAGTGCGCACGAGTCCTGCAGTGTGGTGACTGCTCCGAGCGCAATGACCCCGCGCGAGACATCACCAACTTCTCGTGCGGCGGTGGCGGCGCCGGGTATGGGCGCTGCGGCTGTTCACCAACAACCTGCGAACCTGGCTTTTGCGGGGAGATGCCCGACGGTTGCGGCGGGATGCTGAACTGTGGCGGTTGCTTAGACGAAACAGGAGCGCCAGATCCGCGCGCGGTCTGTCTTGAGAACCGATGCTGTGTTGGCCGACGCTACACCGAGGTCAGCGACGTTCGATGGTGCGGTTATGACGAACGCGGCGAACAGCGGTCAGAACGTTGCGGCGACCGTGCTCCCAGGTGCGGCACGCAGACTCGCGGCGAATGCGAACATGAGGTGGACTGCGGAGAACCTCCCGCGCCGTATGAGTGCCGCGGCGGTCGCTGGGCGTGCCCGTACGGTGATGTCGAGTGCGAGACCCCTCCCGAGGTCATCGAGGCGCACTGTAGAACCCGCGAAACGTATCGCGATCCGATCACGTGCGAACAGTTCAACTGTCCCTCGGAGGCTCGCTAATGACCCGTCCCCTGACGTCCTTGCTGGTGCTCATGTTGAGCTTCACGGGCCTCGCCTGCAAAGCCGCCGCCCCCGACTATTCTGACCCACCCGTCGACCGCTACCGCGCGGTCGAGGAGCCCGAGTACGCAGAGTTTCTCTCGACCCGCGGTGCTTACCTTCAGTGCAACGACCGTCTCGTGACGGAGGCACCAGGAGGTCACAAGACGCTCTCGCGGGTAACGGGGACGACCGCGAGTCTCCAAGCGTTTCGGCAGGGCGCGCCGTGCAGCTATCAGATTCGCTTGGTCGACCCGAGCGCAGAAGGCGAGGTCTCTCCGGTCGACTCGGTACCCGTACCGATCGCGACCTACACTGGCGGGCTCGCGATTCGAACCGCGCGACACACGGTCATCGCGCTCGCGCGCGTCGACGCGACGTTCTCCGAGGAGCTCAACCGCTATGGAGCGCACGAGGCGTACGACGTGCGGAACTATCAGATCCTCGTGACGCGACGAGACGACGAAACGGGCGCGTGGGATCGGCCTCAAGTGATCGTGACCCACGACACCTACGCGGTATGGCTCTCGGGCCTCTACGCGACCGATGATGGCGCGCACCACGTTCGTTACATGCTCGACGGTCTCCACGAGCGCATGTTCTTGTCGCCGGTCGGGCGGCTCTCGGATGAAGGGGTCTACGAGACCGCGTTTCGTTACACGCCGGACCTCACGACGGAACCGTCGCGTCAGGTTGGAACGTATGCCGCGACTGACCTCTTTGATCTCGACGCGCTCGCTCCCCCGGTCCCCTGACAGGAGGTCTACGCGAACGCGCGAACGTGAACCTTCAGCCCCCCGAGCGGCCGAAGCGTCACCGTCGTTTCCGGCTCGACCCGATGTTCGGGCACCAGGTTCAGCGCGAAACGTTGCGTGATGGTCGCGAGGATCAGCTTGGCTTCAAGCATCGCGAATGCGGACCCGATACAGCGTCGCGGCCCCGCGCCGAAGGGCATGTAGGCGAAACGATCTGGCTCGGTTTTGAAGCGGTCTGGATCGAACCCTTCCGGATCGGGGAAGAGATCGGGATCGTGGTGCAGGGTGTACGGGCTGACGAACACGAGGCTCCCGCGCGGAATGTGGTAACCGCCGAGCTCATCGTCTTGGGTCGGCGAGCGCGCGATCAGCCAGACCGGTGGGTAGAGCCGCATCGACTCCTTGATCACGCGCTCCGTGAACACCAACCGCGAGGCGTCGTCTACGGTCGCCGGACGATCACCCAGCACCTCGTCGATCTCTTGCTTGAGCCGTCGGCGCACGCTGGGGCTACGTGACAAGAGCATGAAGGTCCAGGTCAGCGCGTTGGACGTGGTCTCGTGCCCCGCGAGGAACATCGTCATAACCTCGTCTCGGAGCTGCTGCGAGCTCATGCCTTCGCCGGTGTCTTCGTAGCGCGCGGACATGAACATCCCGAGCAGGTCGTCGCCGGGATCGTCTTGCTTCCGGCGCTGCTCGATCATCTTGAAGACGACGCGGTCGAGCGTCGCGCGGTGCTTTCTAAACTCGCGGTTTCGTTTCACCGGAACCGAGAGCGGGATGTCGAGGAGCTCGGAGATGCGATCGTTTACATCCGCGATGACGTACGAGACGGCGCTCCCGATCTTGTTCGCTTCTGCGGTGACGTCTGTGCCGAGGAGCGTCTCGCCGACGATGCGCAAGGTGAGCGCCATCATCTCTTCCGACACGTCGATCACGGAGCCCTCGCGCCAGCGATCGATGAGCTCTGTGGTCGCCTTGACCATTCCGTGCCCAAAGGACTCGATCCGCGCGCGGTGAAACGCCGGCTGCGCGATCCGGCGCTGCCGCAACCAGAACGCGCCTTCGCTGGTGACGAGGCCCCGGCCGAGGATCATCTTGAGCTTCTCAAACCCGCGGGTCTGCTTGCCGTAGATGCGCGCGCGCTCGTGCATGACGAGCTTCACGAGCGCGGGGTCGTTGATGATGTGGCCCGGGAGCGCCGCGAAGCGAAGGCGGACGACCTTCCCGTGCTCGCGCGTGCTCGTCGTCAGGAACTTGAGGGGGTCACGGGCGAAGGTCGGGGTGTGACCGATCAGCGGGAGCGCCTTCGGAGAGGGCGCCAACTTGAGGCCCGGCGGCACTCTTGGAGCACCGCGGACCAGCGCCTTCGCGCTCTCCCGATCCGTCGGGTAGGGCTGCCGGATGTAGCTGAGTCGTTTCTCGCGATCCTTCATGGCGTTCGCTCCCGAGCGTGCAGTTGTAGCAGACGAGTCAAGCGCCCATCAGGCTGCTAGGGTCGCTCGGTACATGAAGACCATCTTATCGCGGATGTCTCGCGTCGCCCGGCGCGCGCGCGAGATGAGCGTCGACCCACGGCTCATCGCGCTTTTCGCGCTGGCCGCGGTCGCGCTCACGATTTGGCTACTGGTTTCCGCGCTCGTGGTTCGGGAGGAGCACCTGACGGTGAGCGCGGGACATGAGCTGGAGCGTCGCTACGCGCTCGCGCAGGTCCTCGCGGGTGAGACGCAGCATCGCGGGGTCATCCTGGACTTCGTCACGACGAACGGGAGCGAGGACGCGATCGAGCGCGTCTCGCGACGGGAGCTCGATGTCGCTTTGGTCCAAGGCGGCTTGAGCGTTCCCGAGCATGTGCACGAGGTCGCCGCGCTCGTGCTTGAGCCGCTTCATCTCTTGGTGAAGAAAGAGGTCGAGTTCAGGTCGCTCCGTGATCTCTTTGGGCACACGGTCAACATCAGCGTTCCGGGCAGCGGTACCCACACACTGGCGCTTCAGGTTCTCGAGCAAGCTGAGCTCGAGCCCGGTCGCGACTTGGTCACGAGCGAGCTCGACTACGACACGCTCCGCGCGACGACCACCGAGGAGCTCCCGGACGCCGTCTTCGTGGTGAGCCCGTTACCATCGACGGTCGCGACCATGCTCGTTCGCGAGCACGGGTTCCAGGTCGTTCCGCTTCCCATCGCGGGCGCCATGCGGATCCGGCATCCGGGCATCCGAGCGAGCACGATCCCGGCCTTCGCCTACAGCGGTCGGCTCCCGATGCCGGCGACCGACGTGACCACGCTCGCGACTCGTACGCTTCTCATCGCGCATGACCAGGTCTCTACCAAAACGGTGCGGCGCTTGGTCGACGCGGTCTTGAGCGACCGCTTCGCACGGGCGGCTTCGTTGACGCACGACGAAGAGGAGGCGCTGCTCGCTGACCCGGAGCTCCCGCTCCACCAAGGCACCCATGAGTACCTGAGCCGTAACGACCCGCTGATGACGCCGGAGATCATCGACAACATGGAGAGCTTGCGGAGCTTCTTCGTGTCGCTCGTCATCGCGATCTTCCTCGCGTGGCGCTGGTTCCGCGCGCGTCAGCTCCGCGGTTTCGACGTGTTCATCACCGAGGTCTCTGAGCTGGAGAACGAGATCCACGGGCTGGAGCTCCACGCCGGCCTCGACCTCGAGCAGCTCGTCCGCATTCGAAGAAGGCTTGGCGTGATCAAGGCGCGCGGTCTTCGCGAACATCGCGAAGGGCGACTCGCGAGCAGTGATCTCCTGAACGCGTTTTTACTCCACGTGACGGACGTGCGGATGCACCTCGATGCCTTGATCCTCCACGCGCGCGAGCGACTGGAGAAGAAGGCGCGGCGAGTGGGCGGCGCCGGCGACGAAGACGCGATCCTTCACGATCTGTGGCGCGACGCGCTCGGTAGCGATCTCGAAGCGTGATCGCGAGTTCACATGAGGTCAGCTTTTGGCGTATGCGATCGCGGCGTCGAGGTCGTCCATGAACGTCTCGACGGTCTCGAACGAGTTCGAGAGGCGGCGCGAGTGGAGAACCGCGACCCTCGACCCGACAAGAATGCTGCAGCGTCGGTACTGAACGAATAGCGAAGTGAGCACCGGAATGATCTGCCGCTCGAACTCTTCTGCGTCTTGGGTCGGAGGTGCGGCTCGGGTGTCCATGACGATGCCGCGCGCGGAGGGCATCGACGCCAACTCAAGCGGGACCGCACGGAGCGCTCGCGCGAGCTCGGGAACAGTCGCGCGTCTGTTGGTGCGCCGCGCAATGTGCACGCCGGGTTGGTGCTCGAGCACGTAGAACGGGCTCAAAAGGGTGTCCGGCTCCACCCCATCAGCATAGCCGAGCGTCGCGCCGTTCTTCGCCTCAAGGGTGAGCCCGGGCTTACTTCGACCCGTTCGCGTACGCGATCGCGGCTTCCATGTCGTTGAGGAACGCCTTCACCGCTTCGGGCGCGGTTCGTCGCGTGTGGAGGAGTCCAGCTTGGGTCTTCACCAGCACGCTGCTGCGTTTGTAGCGTGACATCAGCGCCGCGATGAGCGGGACGACGCGCGCGTCAAAATCGTCTCGATCGCGCGTCGGCGGCGCGTCGCGGGCATCGTAGACGAGCCCTTGCACGGGGGACGCGCGCTCAAGCTCTTTGGTCGCGTTTTGAACCGCGACGGCGAGCTCTTCGACGGTCGCGCGTCGGGCGGTCCGGCAAAGAAGATGGACGTCTGGACGGATCGTGATCTTGTAGAGCGAGTCGGTCAATTCAGAACCCAAGACGCGCAGTGTAGCGCGTTGACGTGCCAGCGGAGACGATTCGCGTATCCTCTTGTTCGTGAGCGAAGAGCAGCCAAACAACCCGCTTCACGGCGTGACGCTCAAGAGCATGCTCGAAGAGCTCGTTGAGCGTCACGGCTTCGATGAGCTCGCGCTTCGCGTGAAGATCAACTGTTTCCGCTGGGACCCGAGCATCAAGTCGAGCCTGAAGTTTCTCCGCCGGACGCCGTGGGCGCGCGCTGAGGTGGAAGCGCTCTATCTGCACGACCTGGAAGAGCGTCGTTCCGTGTCCAACGAAGAAGAGTAGCGAGTCCGCTCTGTGGACCTCGCCGGTGCTGACGAAGACATCGCAGTAGGTGGATGAAGTTAAAGTCGTTGCTCGCGCACGTGACGAGAACCGTTGCGAAGTAGGCGCCCCACGCCGAGATGACCGCTGAGCAATGCGTGACGACGAGTCAGCTCGTCCGACCGCGCGGCAGAAGTCGCTTGAGCCGCGCGAGGTCCTTCTTCGAGCTGCGCGCTTTCATCAGCGCGGCGACGTCTTCGATCCGCGCGATGGATAGTCCGCCCACGTTCGTCGCCGATCGAATGACGGTCGCGGGTGCTATGTCCCGTGGCAATTCGTAGGTCACGTCGACACGGGTCTCGCTGAGGACGATCCGGAGGTAGAAGCGCCCGCTGAGGTCGCCGAGCTGCTCCGCGTCGGTGATTTCGTTTTTCCACGAGGTGACCGTGCCGTCACGTTCAAGCGCCCAGGTGACTAGCGCCTTGAGATGCTCGCGGCTCACGACCAGATCGACATCCGGTGGAAGCGTGTCGAGCACGTCCGGGCGCTCGACCAGCAACGCGACCGAGCCAACGATGGCGTAGGGGACCGGGAGATCGGCCAGGAGCGTAGAGACAGAAGCGAGAAACGCGTCGCGATGTTCTTCTGCGATCACGGGGAAGCGGTCTTTGGTTTCCACACCACATCGCGGTCGGGATCCCAATCGCTGCACAGGTTGCCGTTAGCGTGGAAGACCAGCTTCTGGACGAGCTGCTCGCTCACGCGATCGTGTTCACGTTTCATCGTCGTGTAGTCCGAGGTCTCGAACGTGACGAGGACGCCTTCGTGTTCCGCGCGGTAGTTCCAGTAGTAGTAGCCGTTCTCGAAGCCGCGCGGCGCGAAGTCGTCTCGCTTGAGCGCGGCGTCGACCAGCGGCTCGATCGGTACGCGACCGTCTTCGATGAGGGTCAGCGTTCGGTTCTTTTTGTACATCGCCTTCGCGCCGGTTCCGAGGCGAGAGAACTCGCGGAAGACCACGTCACGGACGCCAAGCGTCCGCGCCCACGCGAGGTAGCGCAGCACGTCGTCAAAGCTCGACACGCCGGGCTTCTGCAAGATGCAGACGAGGCGAACGGGCAGACAGGAGAGCGTCTCTTTGACGGCGCGCTCGAAGCCTGCGTTGGTCGCGACCGTCACGTTCGGTCGGAAGCGCATGATCGCGTCGTTCCGAGACTCGGTCGGATCATGTCGCGAGATCTCCACCCGCGTGAGGCCGAAGTCGCGGAGCGCCGGGAGGAGCCGTGCCCCTTTGTCGTCCACGAGCCCGGTCGCGTTGGAGTAGAGGACCCGGGAGGTGTACGTGGCGCCCGCTGCTTCTGTGGCGGAGAACGTCGCGAGCACGGAGAGGAGCCAGTCGACATCGTCGGTGGCCTCAAGCCCCGAGAGCGAGATCCCCAAGGGGACGTCGGCGAGCTCGCTCAACACGAACGCGAGCTGATCGAAGTACTCCGGTCCCGGCCGCAGCGACTGGGAGAGCCGCTTCGCTTTTTTGTGCTGGAGCGTCTCCGAGCAAAAGGTGCAGCGCGCCGTACAGGGGCGGGCGGACGCGAAGGGCGTCAGCGTGATCGGTTGCGCGAAGGTCAGGGTCTGGCCAAACGCCTGCCGCGAGATGGTTCGGGCGGGGGCCGCGAAGCGATGCGCGACCGGGAGCGTGGTGGACGAGAAAGCGCTGCTGCTGAGGAGTCCGCTCATATGTGTACAGTGGACACTAAGTGTTGCCCGCGCAAGGGGCGGTCGTTCGAAGCGTTCCTAACCTTGCTGCGCGCGGTGATCCGCGAGGACGCTCGACATGCACGCCGTCAGCTTCGTCGCCATCGGCACGTGCAAAAACTCGTTCGGTCCGTGCGCGTTCGAGCCCGGCCCGAGGACCCCGGTGATCACGAACTGAGCGTTCGGGAACTTCTCGCCCAGCATCCCCATGAACGGGATCGTTCCGCCTTCGCCCATGTAGGCCGCGTCGCGATCGAAGTAGCGACGGCTCGCCTTCATCAGCGCGGCTTCGAGCCACGGCGCGAGCGCCGGTGCGTTCCAACCGTCGGCTGGCTCTTCGGGCGTGAAGGTCACGCGCGCGCCGTACGGAGGATCGGCTTCGAGCGCTTCCTTGAGCGCGGCGGTCGCGGCCTTCGAGTCTCCCGTCGGCGGCAGGCGCATCGAGAGCTTCGCGACCGTCTTTCCGCGGAGCACGTTGCCGCCGCGCAGATCGGGGATGCCGTCGATGCCGACGACCTCGAGCGCCGGGCGCCAGGTTCGGTTGAGCACCGCTTCGTGACCGCGCGCGACCGGCGCACCGATGAGCGGGAACTTCGCGACCACGCGGTCTCCGAGAATCTCCGCAGCGGCTTTGGCCTGCGCGATGCGCGCCTCTGGGATCTCGACGTTGAAGGCTTCGATCTTGATCGCGCCTGTGTCCGTATCTTGCACCCGCTCAAGCAAGGCGCGCAGCACGCGGAACGACGAAGGGACCACGCCGCCTGCGTCACCGGAATGCACCCCCGCGCTCCCGCCATCATTGGGCGGCTCAAGGACCTCGACGCTCAGCTGGCCCGCGACCAAGCCGCGCAGCGAGGTCGTGCTCCAGAGCTGCTCGTAGTTGCCGCAGCCGGAGTCGAGGCACACGACGAGATCGATCTCGCCCAAGCGCGAACGAAGGTGATCGACATACGGGGGCAGATCGTAGCTCCCGCTCTCTTCGCAACCTTCGATCAAGACGACGCAGCGCGCGTGCGGGACGCCTTGCTTCTGAAGCGCCGCGATCGCGGTCAGCGATGCGTACGCCGCGTAGCCATCATCGGCTCCGCCGCGCCCGTAGAGCTTGTCGCCTTCGCGTACCGGGATCCATGGGCCCTTGTCCTCGTCCCAGCCGCTCATCTCGGGCTGCTTGTCGAGGTGCCCGTAGAGCAGCACCGAGGTGTCACCGACGCCCGGCGTGGGGAAGCTGGGGATCTCCATAAAGAGAACGGGCGTGCGGCCTTCCAAGCGAACCGTCTCAACCGATAGGCCCGCGATGGGCTGCGACGCACACCATCGCCGAATGTGTGCGACCGCTTTGTCGATGTTCCCGTTGGCCGCCCAGTCCGCGTCGAAGTGCGGAGAGAGGGCAGGGATCTTGATGTACTCGGTGATCTCGTCCGTGATGGACTCGTCCCACACGGCTTGCGCGTGGTCACCCAGGTTCTTGTGGATCGCGTCGGTCAGCATGTTGTCGGTATACAAAACACCGACGGGCTCGGGAACCTTACTCGGCGGGGAGCGCGCTTAGGCGGCCCTGCGCCGCGCCCGCTTCATCACTGTCCGCGTAGCGCGCGACCAGCTCGTCGTAGGCGTCACGTGCGCGCGCCACGTCTTCGAGCTCTTCGTAGGCTTGACCAAGCATCATCAGCGCCTGTGGTTCGTAGCCGCTTCCATCGTAACGGTTGAGCACGGTGCGCAGTCGCATGACGACCGCGGCGTAGGCTTCGCGTCGAAGGTAGAAGCGCGCGACGTAGAGTTCATGCTCCGCGAGAACGCCGAGCGACTTCTTGACCATGTCTTCGGCCGCTTCGATGCGGTCTTCGCTGTCGCTCGGGAAGTCGAGGAGATAGCGACGAAGCTGTTCAAGCGCTTCGTTGGCTGGCTGCTGGTCGCGCTCGTGATTCGGCGGGCTAAGGAGCCACTCGCTCGGGATCTGCTCGAAGTGCGATTCCGCGATCTTGAAGCGAGCGTACGGGATCTTCTCGTGGCTCGGGCGGAAGCGGACGAACGCGCGGTACGCGGAGATGGCCTCGACGTATTGTTTGGCCTTGAACGCGCAGTCCGCGATGCGGAGCTCACTGAGCGCGGCGAAGCGGCTGTACGGGAACTCGCGACGGACGCGCCGAAACCCGGGGTCCGCGTCGATGCAGTTGTCGTTGCGGAAGGCGCGCATGGCGCGTTCGTAGGCTTGCTCGGCGTTGTCGCCGTAGCTGAGCGCGGGACCGCTGCCGCTTCCGGTGGGGCCGCAGCCGAAGCACAGCACACCGGTGACGGCGACCACGAAGGCAGTCACGAATGCAGCCGGGAGGGACTGGGGGCTCGAAAAGACGCGCACAGGGACGATGTAGACCAACCTCGGCACCGTCACAAGGGCGGAGCTACTCCTCTTCGTCGTCGGTCACGTCCGGCAGGTGATCTGTGGGGATCTTCTCGTCCGGCTTGATCGCCCGCCGCTTGCGGAAGCGCATGTTGAGCAGCTCTACGACGAGGGCGAAGCCCATCGCGGCGTAGATGTAGTTCTTGCTGACGTGCTGACCAAAGCCGTCCATCACCAGGACGACACCGATCAGGAGCAGGAACGCGAGGGCCAGGATCTTCATGGACGGATGCTGGTTGACGAAATCGCCGACCGGCTTGGCAAAGAAGAGCATGGTGATGACCGCGAGGATGATCGCCGCCATCATGATCTCGACCTGCTCGACCATCCCGACCGCGGTGATCACGGAGTCGAGCGAGAAGATGACGTCGAGCACCATGATCTGGCCCACGACCGAGGCCATGCTGTTGCCCCAGCCCTCGACTTGTTCATCCTCGTGCGCCTCGACCTGCTCGAAGATCTCGTGCGCGCTCTTGGCGATCAAGAAGAGGCCACCGCCGAGCAAAATGAGACCACGCCCAGTGGTCGTGAAGCCAAAGATGTCGATGGGCTCCGTGAGGTGCACGATCCAGTTGATCGCGAGCAGGAGCAAAAGCCGGGTGACGAGCGCGCCCCCCAGGCCGAGCTTGTACGCGAGCCCTTGCTGCTCTTTGGGAAGCTTCGCCGTCAGGATGGCGATGAACACGATGTTGTCGATCCCGAGGACCAGCTCAAGCAAGGTGAGCGTGAAGAGCGCGAGCCACGCGTCGGGTTGCGTCAGCAGTTCGGTCACCGCGCTTTTGTAGCAGCTGAGCCCAGCCGACCGCTACAGGTGGCGATGAGGACACGCAAAGGGCCGTCTAAAACCGAGACCCGAGCGAACGAAGCGAATGAAGGAACTACCCGGCCGGTCGAAAACCGAGACCCGAGTTCGCGAAGCGAACGATGCTGAGCGGAGCGAACCTGGGAGGCTCCCGACTACCCAGCCAGTCGAAAACCGAGACCCGAGTTCGCGAAGCGAACGATACGGAGCGGAGCGAACCTGGGTGGGAGGCTCCAAACCATTTACTTGTTTGGAGGGAGGGCGGACAGACCCTCCCAGGAATTACGCGTCGCGCCACACGAGCGCGTGAGTCGCGGCGGCCGTGGTGTCCAAGCGCGATTCGGTTTTCGCGATGAGCTCTTTCAGCGAGGTCCCCGCCTCGGGGAAGCTCGCGATGCCAGCGCTGAACGACGACCGGAAGCTCCCCAGGGATGAGCGAAAAACCAGCGTGCCGAATTCGTCTTGGAGGCGCTGAAGCGCGGGGGCGATCGATGCACCATCGTACCCGGCGAACCCGAGCATGAAGATGTTCTCAAAGTGACCGCGGAGATCTTCCGCGCGGAAGCGCGCGCCGATCAATCGTCCGAGTCCGGCGACCACGCGGTTCGCCGAGAGCTCGCCGTAGGTGTCGCGCATGTGTTGGAAGCCGTCGATCTCAATCGCGACGGTCGTGAAGACGCGCTCATGCCGCTTGGCCTCCGCGAGTCGCGCTTCGAGCTGCGCGGTCAACGCCGCGCGCGCGGCGAGCTGAGTGCGTGGGTCCGTCGCTCCACGAGCGCGACGGCGACGCACGCGCATTCCGTGTGAGCAGGTCATCTCGAGCCAGGCCTGACGCGACGCGAAGACATCGGTCGCGCCCGCGGCGAAGGCGTGCTGACGGTCGACGCCACCGAGGACCAACACAGCGGTGTCTTCGAGGATCCCGGAGGTGAGGACGCGGCACGCATCGACGCCCGCGGAGCCCGCCGCGATCGCGATGACGTGGGGGAACTCGGAGAGCGCGACGCTGATGGTCGACTCGAGATCTTTACGGACGGTCACGTGGATGCCCGCGTCCTTGACCGTCTTCGCGAACACTTCGCCCGAGCCCGCTGTCGCCAGCACCGCGACGCGAAGCGCATCGGTGGGCGCGATCAGTCGCGCGACCGCGCGCTCGACCATCTCTGCTTCGAGAGGCTGCGCGAGGAAGAGCTCTGCACCCGCGTGGTTCGCCTTGAGCCGAACCTTCGCGCGGTCGTCCATCCCGACCACCGCGATCGAGAGGCGCGGGTTGTTTTGCTTCATCTCTTTGATGACCGTCGCGGACTGGTCGGGCGTACCGAACGGAACCCCGACAAAGGCGATGTCGCCTTCCCCAGCGCTGGCGATCGCCGATTCCGCGCTGGTGCACTTCGAGACCTGAAAGAGCCCACGTGACAGCGCGCTCGCGACGAAGTCGACCAAGGTCTCATCGTCGTCCACGACCAAGACGCGCTCGCCCATCAACCGAGAGCCGGGCCGCGGAGGGGGAGCGAGCGACGAGCGGACCAGGTCGTCCGTGTCTTTGGAGTCCTTTTGGACGGCGGCCGGGTTGGCGCGACGCTCCGCGGGCTGCGGCTCGGCGGGCGCGGTGACATCGAGCGAGTTCGGCTGAAGCACCTCCATCGCCGCGTCGACCCGGTCCCAACCATCCTTGCCCGCGTTGATGTCGCGCAGCGCGCCTTCCAGCGCGCCGGCCGCGTTGCTAATCTCGGTAAAGCCGTACGAACCGGAGGTGCCGTGAACGTCGTGCGCTTGGCGGATCGCTTCGCGGAACTTGGGGGAGTTCGGCGTGGCTTGCCGAGCGCGGGTCACGGCGCGGAGCAAGAGATCGAGGACCTGCGGGAGCACCTGCTGGTACGACTCGCGAAGCTGACGAAGCTGAACCTCGCTCGTGACGCGCGCGTACTCGACGTCATCGGCGAGCTTGACCTCGGTGCTCGTCGGACCCTTCTGACTGGGGCGCAGGGTCTGCATCGGGCTCGCCGGCTTCGGCATCGCGGTCGGCTGCGGCTGTGGCTTCGGCTGTGGCTTCGGCTGTGGCTTGGGCTGCGGCTTCGCTTTGGGTTGAGCCGCGGGGTTCTGAATCGCGAGCGACTCCTCCATGATGAGGTCGCTGATGATCGAGCCTTCCAGCATCTCGATCTCGCCGTCGTCGAGCTCCTCGATCTCTTGGGTCGTGACCGGTCGTTGTGACGCGGGGATGGACTGCAAGGTCGCCGCGACGGCAGGCCGTTTCGGTGCGCTGGGCGGCATCCGAAGCGGTGACCCGAGCGGGGGAACCGCGGCCGGCGCCGGGGCAGGCGCGACAGACTCTGGCGCCGGCGGCGGCGCAGAGGTTCGCGCGACCAACGAGACCTGACTGGCGAAATCTTGTGGCTGGACGGGCTTGTGGATGACCGCGGCGACGCCGAACTCGTCGGTGAGCCGCTTGTGCGAGGCCATGTCCTTGTAGAACGCAGACACGAATACGATCGGCAGCACGTTCCCGAGACCGCGCTGGGTCTCGATCCACTTCATCCCGTTGGTGTCGGGCAGTAAGCCGTCCACGATCATGATGTGGATGGCGTTCTTCTCAAGCGCCTTCGTCGCTTCGCGTCCCTTGGCGGCTTCGACAACTTGCAGCCCGACCGCTTCGAGCGCTGGCCGGACCAACGCGCGAAACTGAGCATCATCATCGAGGAGGAGGACCGTGTGGGTCATCGGCTGAGGAGAATAGCCCTACCTCTTGCGATCTTGAACAAGAGAATCACCGCGTTTGATGAGCAAGTGACGCGACGAGAGGGGGAGCAAAGCGATCGGTCGAGGAACGTCGCGCACTTCGCGTGCAGCAGAGCGTTCGGGTGAATCGACGGGACGTCGAGAGGGGATCGAAAAATCCCCTCAGAAAAGGAGCAAGCGACGTCGCGCACTTCGCGCGCAGCAGAGCGGAGCGAACGTTTGGGGTGAATCGACCGAAGGGAGAGAGGGGGATCGAAAAATCCCCCAAAGTAATTGCGATTCTGCTTACTTCGCCGAAGTGCTCAACGTGTCGCGGAACGAGAGCCGGTTTGGGGCCGATCGGCGTTCAGGTGGGGGCTCGTGCTACACACGACAGGTGACCGACGATCTCACTATCTCTGCGGACCACGTCGTGACGCTCCGCTACGTACTCACCGATAGCTCCGGTAAGGAGCTCGACAAGAGCGGGGACGATCCGCTTGAGTATCTTCACGGCCATCACAACATCGTGCCGGGTCTTGAAGAGGCGCTCGCTGGAAAGAAAGTGGGGGACCAGCTTCAGGTCGTCGTCCCGCCCGACAAAGGGTACGGACGCGGGAGCGGTCGCAAGCCTCAGCGGATCCCGCGGAGCGAGTTCCCGAAAGAAGCGGATCTCAAAGTGGGGATGCAGTTTGGGACCCGATCACCCGACGGTCAGATGGTCCCGATCTGGATCACGAAGCTGCAAGGGCCCACGGTCGTGGTGTCGATGGACCACCCCTTGTCCGGCGTGGAGCTTCACTTCGACGTCACGATTGAGACCGTCCGCGCCGCGACCGAAGAAGAGCTCTCGCATGGTCACGGACACGGACACGGCGGACATGGCCACGGTCACTGACACGGAGCGACGACGTTGAGCGCGAAGCGACCGACGCACGCGGAGTACGCGCGGACCTTGGTGGAAGCGCGGCGCACCGGGACGCTCTCGACAGTGTCGCGGGGAGACGCGCGAGGGGTCGCGGGGGCGCCGTTTGGTTCCGTCGTCACGTTCGCCTTGGTCGATGGCGACCCTGTCTTCTTGATCAGCGCGCTCGCGGAGCACACCAAGAACCTTCGCGGCGATGCCCGCGCGTCGCTTCTGGTCACGGAAGGTGACGTCAGCGAGAACCCGCTCGCGCTCGGACGCGTCACACTGGTCGGCGAGGTCACGCGGGTCGGGCCGAAGGCGACCGAGGGCGATCCGCAACACGGCGCCGCGCGGCAGAACGTGCTCGACGAGAAAACGAAAGCGGTCCGCGCCGTCTACTTGGAGCAGAACCCGGACGCCGCGATGTACGTCGACTTCGCAGACTTTGCCTTCTATCGGCTCCGCGTCGCGGACGTCCGCTACGTGGGCGGCTTCGGGCGCATGTCCTGGGTCTCCGCCGATGACTTTCGCGCCGCTGAGAAGGACCCGATCGCGCCGCATGCGCACGGCATCGTCGAGCACATGAACGAAGACCACGCGGACGCGCTGGTGCTCTATGCGCGCTGCTTTGCCCAGAAGCTCAGCTGCGAAGAGGCCACCATGATCTCGTGTGATCGTTACGGCTTTGATATGCGCGTGCCGGGTGAGCGAGCGCGGGTTCGGATCGCGTTTCCAAAACCGATCAGTACCCCCGACGACGCGCGTCAGGCGATGATCGAGCTGCTCAAGGTCGCGCGTGGCGTCTGAACGCTCCGCGCGAGATCGTCGGCGCGCGAGTTCGTTCGGCGCGAGTTAGTTCGTCGGCGCGAGCGAGTGCCCGCGCAACAAGGCCGTCACGTTCGCGGTCATCCCCGTCAGCTGCGCTTGCATCGCGGAGCGAACGAGCACCGGCCCAACGTCAGTGCAGTAAACCGTGCGGATACGTCGCCGGACCTCGCCCCCGCTCTCCTCGACGCGCACGCAGTTCTCGAAGTTCCCCGCCGGCGTCTCGACCGACTCGGTGATCGACTCGACCCGCGCGGTCATCCCTGAAGTCGTGGGCCACTCAGAGCCGACCCGGATCGGAGCGCGCAAGAGCCACGTTCCGGAGCCGGGCTTGTAGATGCCCTCCGGCCGAACTTCGTAGACGACGGGGTCGCTCCGGTTCGCGCTGACCTCGAAGAGCGGGTCACGCGCTGCGACCACCCTCGTGATCCCGAGCACGGGAGGGTCGCCGGTGCCGGTGTCGATGTCGTAGGACCAGACGTTGTCGAGGTGGAGCGGATAGAGACGGGCGGGGTTGAGCCGGTCGCTGTCTTCGCGTGGTCCCGTCTGCGATGCGCCGCATCCCATGCTGAGGAGCGCGAGGAGGGCGGCGAAGGACGAGAGGCGTTTCATGAGAGCACGTACTTCCAGCTGACGAACATGAAGAACAACAGACAGCTCACCAAGATCGCGACCTGAACGGGATCGATCGCGGTCGCGGTCATGAGCCGGTGAGCGTGTCGCGCCACATCGCCGTCGCGTGCCTCCGCGATCTCGCGGCAGAGCGCGCGGGTCGTCTTGTAGTCCCCGGCGTCGAAGGCTTGCTGCGCGCGACGGAGCTTCTCGCCGTCCTCGGTGCCTTCGCCGGGAAGGGCGACCTCTTCAGCGTCCGCAGTAGGCGCATCGGTTTCACGGCTCGCTTCGACGGCCTCGCCGTCCGCGTCTTCGGTCTTCTCGGCATCCGCCATCGCGCGCAGCATACCAGCGCCGTCCGTGATACCAACCGACCTATGGATCAGCTCTTTTGCGACGGCCTCTTCAAGGACGAGGTCGCGATCATCACCGGCGGCGGCACCGGGATCGGTTTTCTTCTCGGGACCGAGCTGGGACGGCTCGGCGCGAAGCTCGCGATCTGTGGGCGCCGCGAAGAACCGCTCAAAGAAGCGCAAAAGAAGTTCGCGGACGAGGGCATCGAGTGCTTCATCGCGAGCTGCGACATTCGCCAGGCCGACGCGATCGCGCGCTACGTCGACGACGTGGCTGCGCACTACGGCCAGGTCGACATCTTGGTGAACAACGCGGGCGGCCAGTTTCCGTCACCCGCGCAGCACATCTCACCCAAGGGCTTTGAAGCGGTCGTTCGCAACAACCTGCTCGGCACCTTCAACATGACCCACGCGGTCGCCAACAAGTGCTTCATTCCGCAGAAGCGCGGGCGCATTCTCAACATCATCGCGCAGATCGCGCGTGGCTTCCCTGGCATGGCCCACACCGGGGCCGCGCGGTCTGGCGTCGAGAACCTGACCAAGACCCTCGCGGTCGAGTGGAGCCAGTTCGGCGTACGCGTGAACGCGGTCGCGCCCGGCGTCATCGTGACGAGCGGGACCAAGCAGTATCCCCCCGAGCTCTTGGAGACGGCGCGAGGCGCGAACCCGTGCAAGCGGCTCGGCGCGCCAGAAGAAGTGAGCCACCTGTGCTCCTACCTCTTGTCGCGCTATGCGGATTTCATCACGGGGCAGACCGTCTACATCGATGGCGGCGCGAGCCTCTGGGGAGAGCAGTGGCCGATCCCGACCGACGTGCCGCAGTACCCGCCCTACGACGTCCCGGACCAGTAGCGTTGTCTCGCGCGCGTGAAGCTACGCGCGGAGCTTCCGCAGGCGCTCGGCGACGTCGGACATCACCTCGACCTGGGACTCGTACTCGCGCGTGAGCTCCGAGATGCGGCCGGCGGCCTTGAGCGTGAGCTGCGACCCCTTCGCCTGCGCTTGGTGCGACTGGTGAAGGTGGTTGACCATGGTCGAGATCGTCTCGATGGCCTGGCTGATCTGGCGACCGCCGCGCGCCTGCTCTTGGCTGCTGCGCTCCACGTGCTGCGTGATGAGGCGCATCTTCTCGGCGCTCTTCATGATGAGGTCAGAGCCGCGCGCCTGCTCGGCGGTGGCGGCCGCGATCTGCTGGACCGTCTCCGCGATACGCCCGATCGCGTCGGTGACCTGCTTCGAGCCCCGCGCCTGCTCGACGGTGGCGCGCGCGATGGCGCGGACCATGTGCGTCGACTGCTTTGACGAGTCGAGGATCTTGCGGAGCGCGCGCTCGGCTTCGGCGCTGACCCGAACACCGCTGTCGACCGTGCTCGCGCCCCGCTCCACCGCCGCGATGGCGTTCTTGGACTCTTGCTGAATCGTCTTGATGAGCTCGGCGATCTCCTTGGTCGACGCGCCAGCGCGTTCCGCGAGATCCTTGATTTCGTCCGCGACAACCGCGAAGCCCTTGCCGTGCTCACCTGCCTGGGCCGCGATGATGGCGGCGTTGAGCGCGAGCAGGTTGGTCTGCTCCGCGACATCGTCGATGACATTCAGGATGTCACCGATCGCTTCGATGCGACCGCCCAGGTTGGAGATGACCGCCGCCGCCGCAGAGGACGTCTCCTTGATCTTGTCGATCTCAAGCGTAATCGAGAGGATCGATTCAGCGCCTTGTTCCGCGTCGGTCGCGACCTCATCGGTCAAGCGCGCGGTCTCGTTGGCGTTGGACTGCACCTGGTCGATCGAGACGTCCATCTCGTTCATCGACGAGCTGGTCTCTTCCGCGGTGAGCGAGAGCGCGTCGACGTTTCGCGCGACCTCTTTGATTGAGTAGGCCATCTCTTCGATCGAGCTGACCGTCTCTCGTACGCTGGACGCGAGGTTGGCCATGTTCTCGGCAACCTCATCGTTGGTCGCGGTCATCTCAAGGATGCTCGAGCTGCTCTCTTCTGCGCTGGAGGCGAGCGCCTCGACGTGACGCGAGAAGCCCTCCAAGGCGTCCGACATCTCGGTGACCGAGGTCGTCGTCTGCTCCACCGCGACCATCTGGTCGGCGATGCCATTGGTGAGGAACGAGATGTTGGTCGTCATGACCTTCTCGGCTTCCCCCATCTCGCTGAGCACGCGCTCGAGGTGCGTATTGGCGCGGTCGAACTCCGCCTGGAGGAGGTCGAGCTCCTTCTGCGTCGGTCGCCCGTCGAGCTCCTTGCGCTGCTCTTGAATCGAGGTCTCCAGTTCACCAAAGGCGTCGCGGAGCGCGAAGTCGCCATCCGTCTCGACGAGACGAAGCGGGCGTCCCTCCGCGAGATCGCGCGCGGCTCGCGTGATCTCGTCGAGCTTTCCACCTTTGAAGCCGCGCAGCGCGATAGCGCCACCGGCGATGGCGCCCGCCGCGACCAGGAGCGGGCCGTAGATGCCCCAACCCGCGGTGACGCCCCAGGTCCCGACCACTGCGAGCACGACGAAAACGCCGGCTCCGGTGGCCCATGTCTCGCTGTCTGTCAGGCGCATGAGGCAACCGAACCTTACCCGGGTCGGCACGCGGGGGCCAAAGAAGCGTGTCGTTATTCAGCCCTTTGGTCTGGAGTTGCGGTGCGGGTGTTGAGGCGCCGTCACCCCAAAAATGTGTCCAACTTGCAGTCGTTTCTTGTCCGATCGCGCAACTCGCTCTAGTTCCGTCCCATGCTTAGCGACTTGTTGCTCCCAAAGGGTCGGCTCAACCTTCGGGGCGAACCCGTCCCGCTCTCCGAGCGCTCCCCCCACGCGATCGTGATCGGCGCAGGTCTCGGTGGGCTCGCGGCGGCGATTCGTCTCGGGGCACGCGGCTACCGCGTCACCGTGTTGGATCGCCTCGACCGGCCGGGCGGCCGAGCGCGCGTTCACAAGATCGATGGCTACACGTTCGACGCTGGCCCGACCGTCGTGACCGCGCCCTTCCTCTTCGAGGAGCTTTGGGAGATGTGCGGTCGCCGGATGGAAGACGACATCGACATGCGACCGGTGACTCCGTTCTACCGGATTCGTTTCGATGACGGGACGCTCTTTGACTACACGGGCGACGGCGACGAGATGCGAAAGCAGATCCACGCGATGCGTCCCGAAGACGTCGCGGGCTACGACGCGTTCCTGAAGAAGAGCGAAGAGATCTTTGACACGGGCTTCTCGCGTCTCGCGCACGTTCCGTTTGGGTCGGCGTCGGACATGGCGAGGGTCGCGCCCGCGATGATCAAGCTCGAGAGCTACCGGACCGTGTTCGGCTTGGTCTCCAAATACCTCAAGGACGAGCGCCTTCGGCAGGTGATGAGCTTTCATCCGCTCCTGGTGGGCGGGAACCCGTTCAGCACGACCAGCATCTACACCTTGATCGCGTTCCTCGAGCGCAAGTGGGGCGTGCACTTTCCAATGGGCGGAACCGGCGCGCTCGTGAACGGCATGGTCGATCTGATCCACGACGTCGGCGGGACCGTTCGGCAGAACGAAGAGGTGCGTCAGATCATTGTCCGCGATGGCAAGGCGATCGGCGTCGAGCTCGGCGGTGGGCAGCGCATGTTCGCAGACGTGATCGTCAGCAACGCAGATTCCGCGTGGACCTATCGACACTTGGTCCCGCCCGAGGCGCGCAAGCGCTGGACCAACAAGCGCCTCGAGCGGACCGACTACTCGATGAGCCTCTTCGTTTGGTACTTCGGTACCAACCGCAAATACGACAACGTCGCGCACCACTCGATCTTGCTCGGGCCGCGGTACCACGGGCTCCTGCGCGACATCTTCGACCGCAAGGTGCTCGCGAAGGACTTCAGCCTCTACCTGCATCGACCGACCGCGACCGACCCTTCGCTCGCGCCGGATGGCTGCGACGCCTTCTACGTGCTCTCGCCGGTTCCGCATCTCGAGAGCGGGGTCGACTGGGAGACGCAAGCCGAGCCCTACCGGCAGGCGATCATGAAGTACATCGAGGACGCGATGATGCCAGGGCTGAGCGAGTCGCTCACGGTCTCGCACACGCTCACGCCGAAGGGCTTTGTCGACGACTACCTCTCGTTCCGCGGCGCGGCTTTCGGGATCCAGCCAACGTTGACGCAGAGCGCGTACTTCCGGCCGCACAACAAGAGCGAAGACGTGGAGAACCTCTACTTGGTCGGCGCCGGCACCCACCCCGGCGCAGGAATGCCGGGTGTGCTCTCCAGCGCGCGGATCCTCGACACGATCGTTCCCGCGCCGAAGAGCTAGCGTGATTCGAGAGAGGTGGGCGAGCTCCGCCGCCCATCTCCGCCCCGCTCACACATCCCACTCGCCATAGCTCAACTCGTCGGGGCTCAGTAGGCGACGCCGCTGGCCTCGGCCGCGCGAACGGCTTCGCGTGTGATGATCCCGCCCACGTCGCTGTCGGCGAAGTCAGCGCGCGAGACGGATCGGGATCGACGTGATCCCCTGGCGGATGGACGACCCCGGGTGGCGCCGCGTCGACGCCCCCTCGTCATCGCGGAGGAACGCATCGCGCGGGGAGCGCGGCGAAGCAAACGGCGGTCCTGGAGCTCGCGGTAGGAAAGCGCCTGCTCCGCGGGGGTGAGCGGGCGGCGCGAGAGAAAAGCGTCATCACCACGCGAGAGGAAGGTCAGCTCTTGTCCGCGGTGCCGTCGTTGCTCGCGGTAGGTCAAGACCTCCGCGGAGCCACCGGTGGCGGTCGCGATGCGCTCGAAGTCGCTGCGCCCCATGTGGCTGATGCCGCTGGCTTGAATGGTGTGGATGTGAATCAAGCGGGCGGCGGCCGAGGCCACGATCGATGCGCGGTCATGATCCTCGTAGTCCTTCGCGCGCGCGTCGCCGATCAAGAAGATCATCTTCGCGGCGCGTTCATCCCAGTTCATCTCGTGAACGGCCAAGTGAAGCCCCGCGTCGACATCCTCGGGCGTGTCCCCCCCGCCCATCGCCCGGAGCGAAGTGAGCGCGGTGTGGATCGCGTCGACGTCATCGGTCAACGGGATCATGCGCGTGTGCTCCGCGTCGGACCGGTCGCGGTAGACCACCAAGCCGAAGCGAACGTCCGGCCGCGGGGTCCCGCTGAGGAGGTGGTTCGCGGTCGCCCAGAGGTGCCGTTTCACTTGTTCGATTTCGTCCGCCATGGAGCCCGTCGCGTCGATCGTGAAGACCACATCGATCCGGGGGACCTCGGCCACGCTCGTCATCGCCGCGGCGTCTCGGTCCTGGGCGGATCCGAGGGACACCGCGAAAAGAGTCGCGAGGAAAGCGACGACGGAGATGGCGGTGGCGGCGCGCTCGAGGAGTGGACGTTCCATATCCGTACCGACGCGCGGGGGCGAGAAAAGATCTGTCCGTCTCGGAGAAAGACCTATGTCTCGAGAAAGCCGCGAAACATGGTCGGGCCCGGCTCGCGACGGAAGCGATAGAGGGCGCGCTTCATTCGCGCGTACCGCGTGAAAAACCGAGTCACCGCGAGGCGGTCCTTTTCCGAGAAGACCTCTCCGCAGATCCACTTGGGGTCAAGCTGTCCGGCGTCCACGAAATCGACGACCGCGAGCCGCTGCGTCTCTACCCACTCTCCGCGAATCCGAGGCACGGGGAGCGTGCTCAACACGATCGCGTCGATGGGGTCACCGTCTCCCGCGAGCGTCCCAGGGATACAGCCGTAGTCGAAAGGGTTGGCGAACGGAGAAATGAAGTCCGCTGCGCCATCCGCTCCCCGTTTGATCCGTGAGCCGCGCGGGATCTCAATCAGAACGGAAACGACAATCGGTTCGGTCATGGTGAATCGGCCAAAGGTCGGGAGGGTCTTCTAAAGGAAGACCCCTTATACTCCGCTCTATGAGGATCTGCCCGCGATGCCAGATGCGGTATCAGGAGAGTCTCCGTCGGTGCTTGGTGGACGACGTCCGTCTCGAGTCGATGGAGAACCCGCGCGTCGGGACGATGGTCGGACGCTACGCCTTGACCTCGGTGATCGGGACCGGCGGATTGGCGACCGTCTTTCGGGCCAACCTCATCGGGACCCAGCGCGAGGTCGCGGTGAAGATCCTCCACCCGCACCTCCGGGACCCGAACCAGGTCGAGCGCATGAAGCGGGAGGCGCAGGCGACGGTCGCGCTGCATCACCCGAACATCGTGAGCGTGCTCGACTTTGGCCAGAGCTCGCACGGCGAGCCTTATCTCGTCATGGAGGTGCTCGAAGGCGAACCGCTCGACGAGATGATGAAGCGGGTGGAGCAGGTCGACGAGAAGACCGCGATTCGCTTCGCGGTGCAGATCGCCAGAGGGCTCGCGCGCGCACATGACTTCGGGGTGGTCCATCGCGACATCAAGCCGGCGAACATCTTCGCGTGTCGCGGACGCGAGGGCGGGCAGGTGATCAAGCTGGTCGATTTCGGGATCGCGCTGGTCGCGGGAGACGATCGGCTCACCGCCGCGGGGTCGATCATCGGCAGCCCCAAGTATCTCGCCCCCGAGCGCATCACGCGCGGTGAGATTCAGCCCTCGTGTGATCTCTACGCGCTCGGCTTGGTGATGTTCGAGATGGTGGCGGGGCGTTCGCCTTTCACGTCAGAGACATCGATGGCTTATCTCGCGGACCACGTGCGGACGCCGCCGCCGCGTCTGCGCGAGCTCGTCCCCACGATCGCGCCCGAGCTCGATGATCTGATCGATGGTCTGCTCGCCAAAGAGCCGACCGATCGCCCGCCGGACGCCCACGCCGTGATCGAGCAGCTCGCCCGGCTGACCACGCCGAGCGCGATCCGCGTGGACTACGCGACCATGCCCGATTCCAAAATGTCGACCCCGCGTTCGCGCCTTTCGGACTGGGAGGCGCGCCTCGTCGAGCTGCACCAGATGGCGATCGGGTCGTGGACGTTTGGGTTCCCGCCGGATGTCTCCGGGATGTTTGAGTCCACCGAGATGCTGCTCTCGCAGATGCGCGCGGTGTGCGACGAAGCCGCGAGCCATGAGGTTGAGCTCGAGACGATGGAGCGGAGCGAGCGCGACACGCGGGAGCGCTTCGGCCACGCGATCGAGACCCTCGCGCGTGACCTCTCTCGTCAGCGCAGCAAGGGCATCAATACTCAGGCGATGTCACGCCGGCGCTGGCGAGACCACGTGCACGCGGTGCTCTCGACCCAGGACGCGCACCCTGACGTACCCAAACGCGAGCTCCAGATGGCGATGCGAGAAGCGGCGCGTCTCTATGAGGTGTGGCTGGATCACTTCGAGCAAAGCGAGTCGCGGGATCTCGAGGCGCAGCTGGAGGCGCTTCGTGAGGCGCACGCGTTACGCGAAGAGCGGTTCACCATCGCCCGTGACGAAAAGACGAAACGGCTCGGTCAGATCGGTGACCAGATGTTCGTGATCGAGGAGCAGGTGGTCGACATGATGCAGCGCATCCATGACCGGATGCGGGCGCGACCGGACCTTGAGCGGACGTTTACGCTCATGGACAAGCGCGGCGATCAGTGGGCGGCGGCGGGCTTTCACACGCTGCTCGACTGAGGTCGCGCTAACGCTCAAGCAGGCTGTTGAAAAACTCGCGGGCGCTTCGCGCGCGGCCTCGCACTCAGCAGCCTGCAAGCAGCCTAGATGACGACCGCGGTGACGACGTGGTCTTCGGTCAGCAGATGTCTGCCGAGGATCACGTCGCCGATCCGAAAGGCGTCGCCGACGTCTTGATTGAGGGTCGCGCGAAACTGCGGGCCGCAGAACTCGATGCTCATGGCCGCGAAGCCGAGGTAGGTCCGCGTGAGGGCGTACTGCGCTTTGTAGGCGCTCTCTTTCGCGCTGAAGATCAGCTTGCCCATGACGCCGCGTTCGTCTTCGGGAAGGGCGTCGAGCCAGCTCAGCTCATCTTCCGTGCAGATCATCTGGAAGACGCGGCTCTTGAGCGAGCTCGCACGCTCGATATCAATACCGACGCCGCGGATCGCAGGGTCGCGCGTGACCGCGGCCCCGCACCAGTTGAGCGTGTGCGAGATGCTGCCGGTCAATCCGTCTGGCCAACGGGGAACTCGATCCTCATCACTGAGCAGGACCGTCGGCTCTGCCCCGAGCAGCTCCATCGCGCGACGCGCGCAGATGCGTCCGGCGCAGAATTCGCGCTGACGTTTCTCGACGGCCTTCGCGACGTGCGCCGCCTCTTCCGGGAAGAGCGCAGAGAGAGAGCTCTCGCGCGGGTCCATCTCAGCGACCGCGACGCCCGAGGGGAGGAGCGCGCGCAGCACGCCGGTCTGCGTGGGCACCGGTGTCGCCCTACTTACCCCAGTGGAAGCCGCCGACGACCGCTCCGCCGGGGGCGCGAGCAGCGGGGGCGGAGGTCGAGCGGGACGTGCTCGCGCCGAAGGGCTCGATGCCGCGGGCGGTCACGAAGGCGTAAGCGCCGACGACCAAGAGCCCGAAGAGTGGGTAGAGGATGTAGCTGAGCTTCACAGCGAGGAGTTCTCCCAGCGCCGCTTCTCAAACGTGTTGCGGCGCATCCAGGTGATGATGAACGGAAGCGCGATCAACACAAGCGAGAAGAGGAAACACATCGGGCTGCGCTTGCCCGCGGTCACGTTGATCGTGGCGCCGGGCATCGAGAGCGCGGGCGTCGCGCCGGGTTGCGGGTAGGCCTGCCAGGTCGTGTTCATGTGAAGCACGTAGTTTCCGTCGGGCACGGCGCTGACGTACGTCGTCGCGTCTTTAGACCCCTCGCTCCAATTTTCACCGCCGCTCCGACCGTGGAAACGGCCCGCGTCGACGTAAAACTGCTCCGTCTTTCCCGTGTCCGTGTTCTCGAGCGCGCAGTCGACGCCGACCCACTGATTGTCGGTGGTCGTGTCGAGCTTCACCCGGAGCGGCGTCGGGCCGTCGACCGAGAACGGCGCGGAGACCGAGGGCTGACTTCCTCCCGCCGCGGGCATTCCGAGCGGCTGGCTGACCAGCCCCTGTCCGCTGGGGAAGAACTCCATCGCCATCGCCAGGACCATCAGCAGTCCACCGCCGATGACCGCGACCCAGGCGGGCACCGCGGTGTGGTGCGGGTTGGGTTGCGCGGGACCGACGCCGAACTGCATCGGCATCGTCTTGAGCTGGAAGGCGTCCCCGATTTCCTTTTTGGGGATGTACTCGCCCTTTGACCAGACGACCTCGCTCGGGGTCTGCTCAGAGCTGAGGATGTGTGGCGGCGCGATGAAGTCGCGGAGCATCGCTTTGTCGCCCGCCTTCACCTTCCAGTAGAACTCGCCCGCGACGTAGCGAACCTCGCCCTCGGCGACGTTGTAGAGCTTGTGCGAGTTGCCGTCGCGTGACGCGGTGAAGCCGCTGAAGGTCACGCCTCCGGCGGGGGTCGGCTCGATGAGCGTCCAGTGCCCGCCGTCCTCCATGAGCCAGACGTAGCCTCCCGCGCCCGAGTACATCAGGTACTCGCGCCACTTGAAGAGCCCGCCCGACCAAGTCGAGCGCTCCATGAAGCCGATGCAGGTCATCTGCCTGCCGCGCACGGTGCCCTCGGCGCCGAGCGGGATCGCCGGCTCGACCTTGTTCTCCATGTTTGTTTGCGCGAGCGCGCGGAGGGCGCCTTGGTTGAAGTCGAGCAACGTGCCGCAGTACTGACACGCGACGCGTTCGGTGATGTCGGGCGCGCGGATCGGGCAGGGGCCACCGCAGGTCGGGCACTGAAGTTTCTGCGCCTCGACCTTCTGAACGGGACGCGGACCGACCGCGCCCCCGCGAACCTCGATCGTCGAGAAGGGGATCTCGTGACCGGCGAAGAGTTTCGGTGGCTCGCTTCCGTCGCCGTAGTCGATCGTCGCGACGCGCTTGCTCGGGCCCGAGAGATCAACGTAACGACCGGTGGCGTCTTGTTGAATCGGGAAGGGCAGCTCGCCTTCGCCGCTCACGAGGCGTGACTGACCGCGCTCGGTGACCGCCCAGACGATGTCGCCGCCGCCGGGGATCTGTCCTCGCTGGCCGGGCGTCATCTGTTCGTAGGCGGGCATCCCGCTCGCCTCGATGTAAGACGAGAGGAAGAACTTCCCCTGCGCCTGAGCGAGCCACGCCCAGCGCCCACCGCGGCGCGGGAACTCGATGTACCACTCGTCCCACGGACCGGCGCCGTGGTCGAGCTGGAGCCGGCCGTGGACACGGAACTCTTCTCCGTTGACGACGCCGTGATCACCGACGTTCATGAACGGGGAGGTCGGGACCAGATCCGCGACCTGGCCGACCGCTTCAAGGGAGTCGCGAGTCCGCACCACGGAGTAGCGACAGTACGAGCAGACGACCGCGCGAGAGGTCCCCACACGAAACTGAATTGGGCCCCCGCAGTTGGGACATGGTGCCTGCCGCTCGCCCAGCATCCGGCGCATTGATTACCACGCCAAACACTTGTGTGCCTATGGAAGGCGCACGGACTGGCACGGGGATTGGTATGCGTTTTAGTATGGACCAGTGATGAGACTCGCGCGATTCACTGTAGTTTCGTGCCTTCTCGTGGCCGCGTGCAGCAGTACACCGACCCAGTTGGTCGTCCGCGTGGATTCAGACCGAGCGGTGTTCGATTCACTCCAGGTCCGCGTAGAGGTCGACGGCGCAGTGATCGCGGATCGGACCCTCTCACCGTTCACCGCAGGTTCTTCGTTCACGCTCACGCCTCAGCCCACGGTCTTCCAGAGCGAGACGGATCGTGGTCACAGGGTCGCGGGACGAGATGTCGTGGGAAGCGGAGACCGCCGCGCGGTTCGAGGAGGGCGAGCGGGTCGACGTCGTCATCTTCTTGGAGGTCTCCGGTGATGCCGGAGTCGATGCGGGTGATGATGCAGGAGTCGATGCGGGAGACGCGGGAGATGATGCGGGAGATGACGCAGGAGACGCCGACGCCGCGGACGCAAGGTCCGATGTCGCCGTGTGCGATGAGGAGCCATGTCGTCTCCTGACCCCGCAGTGTGGTTGCGCGGATGGTGAAGGCTGCAACCTCTTTCCTGGAGACGAGGCACCGAGGTGCACGCCCGCGGGCACGCTTCCGGAGGGAGCGGACTGTGTCTCGACATCGGACTGCGTTGCCGGGACCGCCTGCACTCAGCTCGGATGCACGCGCTGGTGCCTGGAAAGAGAAGACTGCATCTCTCGGTCCGGAGCAGCGTGCATCGCCCTGGAAGGAGAGTTTGGTTTCTGTACAACTGGTTGCGTTCTCGGCGGGGACGACTGCCCGGCGGATAAGACGTGCTCAGCCGCGAACACGAACGACGCGGGCGAGTACGTCACGCACTGTGTTTCCTTCGGCGCGCTCACGGAAGGCGAGACGTGCGGCATGGGCGATCGTTGCGCGCCCCAACACGGTTGCTACCCCACGGGCGTGGGAGGCGCCGTTTGCTTCCGCCATTGCGTGACGGACGGGGACTGCTCGAGCGGGCGCTGCGGGATCGTTCCGCTCGTTGGCGGCGGGGTCGGAGGCATCTGCCTCATGTGATGCTACCCGCCGTGCGGCGGCAGATCCGTCGTCGCCACCGCGAGGGACTTGTTCTCGTTCATGTCCGACGTCGATCGAGGAGCGCACAAACGAAAAGCGCCCAGCTCGTGATGAGCTGAGCGCCGTTCCGTTTGTCCTCGAAGACGTTAGTCGCAGGAGAGCGTGAGGTCTTCTCCGTGGGCTCAGTTGTTCACGCCCCAGCCGCGATTCTCGCACATCGGAACCGTCGCGTCCGCGGCGTCACACACCACGTCGTCGAGCCAGATCGGTTGACTCGCGGGACCATCCCACATGTTGCTCACGTTTCCGGTGCCGGTGGTGAAACCAAGTTGGTTGCAGGCCGTGTTGATGAACGGCTCCGTGTTTGTGCCTACGGGCCAGATGCCGTCGTCGCAGATCGACCCCCACACGCCGTCATGGAGCACCTCAAGACGCCCAACATCTCGGCGAAGGGTCGAGGTACCCAACGCTCCGACTGGGGTGCCGGGAAGCTGCGCGTTGCGGAACCGGATGTCGCCTTCGCCCCACGTCTCGCAGCGGAAGCCGGCGCCTTCAATCGCGGCGCAGTTCTCAACGCCGAAGTCGTTGTGCGCGCAGTCGATGATGCGCGCTTCACGTGAACAGTTGACGTCGTCGAGCAGGAACTCACCTGACGGCGCGTCGTAGGTACTCAAGAACTCACCGCCCTTGTAGCCGAGCTGGTGGCGGTGAATTTTCGTGCTTCGCGAACGTGGTGCTACAGGAACGTACCGTGCGGAGCCACCTCGGATGGGTTGGCTGGCGACAAGATGCGCTTCAGCCACCGTGCTGCGGCGGCAGATCCGTGGTGGCGAGCGCGCCATCGATCAGCGCGATGTCTTCGTCCTCTTCCGGCTCGATGTCGAGCTTCTCTTCGAGCGCTTCAAGGCGCTTCCGGAGCCGCTCGTTGTCGTCACGCAAGGAGCGGAGCATCTCGATCATGGGATCGGGCAAGCTCGCGTGATCGAGCGTCTGATCGAAACGCGCGCGTTTTGAGGTGACCTGGCTGACCTCGCGACCTGGAACGCCGACCACGGTCGCGCGGTCGGTCACGGGGCGGATGACGACCGAGCCCGATCCGATCCGCGCGCCGTCGCCGACCTCGATGTTGCCGAGGATGCAGGCGTTGGTGCCGACCACGACGTTCTTGCCGAGCTGCGGGTGCCGCTGGCTCTTGTTGGTCGAGGTGCCGCCGAGGACAACGCCCTTGTAGAGGATGCAGCCGTCGCCGACGCTCGCCGTCTCGCCGACGACCACGCCCATTCCATGATCGATGAAGACGCCTTGCCCGAACCGCGCGCCGGGGTGGATCTCGACACCGGTAAGGAAACGGTTCACGTGGGAGACCACCCGAGCGGGGAGCTTACGATCACGCTTCCAGAGACTGTGCGCGGACCGGTGAATCCAGAGCGCGTGCACCCCCGGATACGTCAGCACGACCTCCACGCGAGACCTCGCCGCCGGGTCGTGCGCGATCACCGCGTCCACATCGCGAACGTAGCAGCGGATCCGCGCGAGCATCTTTCCCAGCCCCGACTTGCTTCCGCTCATCTCGGCGCAATCTGGGGTCGGCGGGGTCACCTGAGGTGCGTTCGGCATCGCTGAGAATGATAGGCGTACCGCGGCGACGCGCAACGAATCGACGCCGCGGCGGTCTCGCGCTTCGCCGGCGCGTTGTTCGGGCTTGCTTCAAACGCGAAACGCTCCATGCTCGCCGTATGGCGCGCCGAAAGAAAAAGCGACCTCGCGGTCCGGACGAGAGTCCGCCGGAAGACAAGGTGAAGCTCCCGAAGGCGCCGGAGCGGATCAACAATCCGTTCGCGGCCCTCGCGGCGATGAAAGACGAGCTGCGCGTCGACAAGAAATCGAAAGCGAAGCGCGAGGAGGCGCAGCGCAAGCGTATCGCGCAAGAGCAAGCGGAGCAGCGCGCAAAGGAAAAGCGAAAGCCGAAGTCCCGCGAGATCGATCCCGCGATCGTGAAGAAGGCCTACGAGGAGCGGCTCACGCGCGACCAGGCCTACGCGGGCGTCACGCGGCTCGGTCGAAAGAACCCGAGCGCGCGCGTGGTGACCAAGAAGCCGCAGTCATCGATCAAAGACGAAGCCGCAGAAGCGGCCGCGCGCGCGAAGCTCGACGCCTTGGTCGGCGGAGGCCACCGCTTCGAGATCTCGCGTGACGACGATGAGGTCCGCGGGGCTCGGGTCGACGCGCACAAGAGCGTGATGAGCTACCTCGAGGACCCAGCGCCCGAGGGGGACCTGGATCTGCACGGTTTCTTCGCTCAGGAGGCGGAGCGCGAAGTGATCCGCTTTGTCCGTCAGCAACAGCGAACCGGACGTCGCTGCGTGCGGATCATCTTCGGCAAGGGCAAGCACAGCGCAGGCGGCGTCGGCGTCTTGCAAGACGCAGTGATCAAGGCGCTCACCAAAGGCGCGGCGCCGGTCGTTCTCGGTTTTCGAACGGCGTCGCCTCGGCTCGGCGGCGGCGGGGCGTTCGTGGTCCGGCTGACCTCACGCTAGCGTCCCGCGAGGGCGAGCTCTCGCTACGCGATCAGCTCTTCGAGCACGTCTTCGCTGATCTCGCCACAGAGCGCTTCTTCGATCGCGTCGACCAGTCGCTCGTCCGCGGAGGCGTTCACCGCGACCCGGACCCTCGCGCGGACTTCGTCGGGCGCGGTGGAGAGAGAAGCGGCCGCGGTGACGCGATCGATCGGCGCGACTGTGGGATCACACGCCAGCTCTTCCATGTCGACGCGCGGGGCGGAGCGGTACGAGTCGACGCTCGACGTGATCCGCGAGATCCACTCGTCGGTGGGCTCGCCGGCTTGGCGGGAGAGAGCGGAGGGGACCTCACGCGGAGTTCGCGCGCGGTACGTCGAGAGGGCGCTCTTGAGGTCCTCTCGGAACCGCGCGACATCGCGCGGACGAAAGCGCGCGCTCGTGTCGACGGCTTCGTGCTGACCTGGCCTGATCGCCGGGACGTGATTCCGCCGATACCCTTCGCGGCTGCAGGCGCCTTTCCAGGTCTGGATGACTTCGCGCGCTTTTTCGTCGGTCTGCTTCGTGATGAAAAAGGTCTCGCGCTCCCACCAGTGGTCCGCGATCTCCGAGAAGGCGAAGAACCGGCTCTCGCGACCCCGGGTTAGCTTGAAGCCATCATCTCCCATCACGAGCTCGTGGGTGAGGACGCGGCGCATTCGAAGCGAGGTGATGACGGTCGCGAGGCAGACCGCGGAGAGCAACAGCGCGGTCCCCGCGACCATCTGGTGAGGGGAGCCGCTTATGAGCAACGCGACGGAGATGATCGGGACCATCAAGGCGATGAAAACCTTGTCGCCCGTCCGCGCGCCGAACTCTCCCCTAGGGTTCCGCAGCGAGTCACCGACGTCCTCGAGGAAGTCGAAGATTGTCTCCCGTAACGCGTTGCGCTCGTGCTCCGCGCCGGCGACGTGATGCGCGATTCGGATGTCGCGCTTCTTCTTCGTCTTCTTCTTTGACGTCGCGTGCTTCGACACCGCGCGAGGGTGCCACATCTCGAAACGAACGAACGAGGTGGGGAGCGCGCCTCTCAGCGCTCTCCCCGAGACCTCAGCGCCCGCCCGAGATCAATCGGAGGTGCGGGATCGGCGCGAAGGCGGCCATATGACCGCTCTCTTCGGCGATGTAGACCCAGCCGCGCTCGTCGACGCGGATGAGGTCGGGGACGAGGTCGCACGGAAGCGCGCCGATCACGGTTCCGTCGATGGGGCGGATCACCGAGACCGCGCCGCCCGGGACGAAGAGGGCGCCGCCGCGCAGGACCGGTTCAAGGCTCCGCGGAACCTCGTCGATCGCCGGCTCGCCGAGGACCCGTGACCACGCGACCCCTTGCTTCTTCACGTCGATCGCGGTGAGTCGTCCTCCCGGCGCGTTCACGATCAAGAGGTCGTCGACCATGAGCGCGGCGCCGCTGCTCAAGCCCGGGTCTTCGGTCAAGAAGCGCACCGCGCCGCTGTCGGCCTCGCAGAAAACGAGGTGCTCTCCTGAGGTCACCGCGACGAGCTCGCCGGCGACGATCGGTCGGCACGAAGGACCGGTCGGGAGCTCAGAGCAGAAGCGCTCCTCCCCGGTGTAGAGGTCGACGCCGATGATCGCGCCGAGCCGTCCGCCTGGCTCACCCGCGGCCAAGATCGCGGTGTCACCCGAGACCTGCGGCGCGAACGCCACCCGGCGCCGCGAGTTGTAACGCCAGAGCTCTTCGCCGTTCGCGACGTCGAGCGCGTGCAGGGAGCCGGTGCTCGAGGCGACCAACAAGATGCGGCCCGCGCGGCAGACGAAGTGGTTCCCGCTGCCCTCGGTGAGGAAGCGCCAACGCGGGATGCCGGTGCGGACGTCGACCGCGACGAGACGACGCGCGCCCTCGCTCAAGACCGCCATCTGCGGGATGTTGCCGCCGCCGACCAAGACGCTCGTCATCGCGCCGCCGACGCGAGGAGCGATACGAGTGGTCGCGCGCGCTTCGCCGTCCTCGACGTCGCACAGCTCGACGTCGCCCTCGGGGAACGCGCGGAGCAAGATCGAGCTCGCCATCAAGGCCGTCGACCCGCCGCCGTCACGCACCCAGAGCGCGTCGCCGGTCTCCCGGGAAACCGCCAACGTGATGCGGGGCGTGGACATGACCAAGCGGTCGCCGCAGAAAAACGTTGAGGTCGCGTCTAGACCGTCAAGCGCGATCCGCCAACGCTCTCCGAAGCGGAGCGAGCGCGGCGCGGGCTCGGGGCGGACCTCTTTGCGTACCGAGCGGTTGAGCGCGCGGAGTCGATCCGCGTCGCGGTTCACGAAACCGGACATCTTCTGACGACCGCGGACACGACGGCGAAGCTCGCGCACTTCTTCGCGGAGATCGCTGACGCGGAGGTTGCGGTTCTGCGCGCGGTCGGCGGCGACGAGTGAGCGGAGGATGTCAGAAGCGACGCTCAGGATCGGCAGCGCCGCTTGGTCGACGGAGAGACCGGGCACCGAGATCCGCTGGGAGTCGTCCTCGAAAGAGAGCGCTGCGGTCTCGCGACCGTCGTACCGCGCGCTTACCTGGAAGCCGGACACGCACAGCCGGACGTGACAGGGCTTGGCCTCGTCCCAGGCATCGATCAACGCGCGGGCGGCGACGACCATGCGCTGGACCGGGAGCATGATCGGACCACGGGCGAGCGGGACGCGCTTGCCGTGTACGAACGCCCAGAGCTGACCCGCGAAGAGCATCGCGTGGACGTCAGACTGCGATGACCGCGCGGAGGTGGGGTGCGCGCTCGGGAAGACCCGTGCTTCGTAGCCGAAGGTGAGCGGCTCGCCGTTCGGGCGACGCGCGCCCCCGCGACGGATGGTCGGCGCGACGTTCACCGCAGGGTCGTCTTCGATCTCGATCGCGAGCGCGCGCTCCGCGAGCTTCACCGCGACTTGACGCGTGGTCGGGTCGCTCAAGAGCTGGGCTTCCTCCAGCGTCTCGCGAGCACAGGCGCGGAGAAGCGGCGCGAGCGCGATCGGGCGATCCAGCAGGAGCACCTCCGGCGCGGACCCCGTGTCGTAACACGACGCGAGGACCTGATCGCCGCGGCGAACCAACGCGAACTCGGTCGGCTCTTCGCCGACGCTGAGCAAGACCTTCTCGCGGAAGCCTCTCGCGAGCGAGGTCACCGCCGCGGTCAGTTCCGTGATGGGCGGGAGCGCGGTGGCGCGTCCTCCAGTGAGCATCTGGCGGACAGACGTGCGTGCACGTGAACCGACTCGGGTCGACGTTGAGTCGCCGGCTCGAGCGTGGAGCCCGATCGAAGGCTCAGCTCCTTCGGTCTTTGCAGGTACGGCGTTCGGGTGGCTGCGGTCCATCATCCTCCAACGTCGCGTGGGCGACGAATCCGAATGGTAGAAACGGGTCCTGCGCGGGATCCAATAAACAGCGGGTCGCTGATTTCTTGCGATCTCAGACGTCGGGCCAACGGCGCTCGTTCCAGCGCCGAACCCGCACGAAACCAGCGGTCTGGGAGCGGCTTATTCCTCTTCGAGGATCGGGAGGACCATGGCGCGCTCGACCGCGACGACCAATCGATCGAGCGAGGTCAGCTCAACAAACCCGTCGTGCGTGACCCAGGAGTAGTCGTCGTGTTCGACCGAGATCGAGACCTCGCCGGAGAGGTAGAGCGCGCGGTATACGATGACGACCATCGGGACGTTCGCGCGTGACGCGGTGTAGACATCCACGGGACGCGGCTCGACCGAGATGCTCAGGCCGGTCTCTTCTTCGATCTCGCGGCGAACCGCGTCGAGGGGGTCTTCCCCGAGGCGAACGCGACCTGAAACGGTTTCCCAGATGCCGGGCGCGGCGTCTTTGTCCTTCGCGCGCCGAAGCGCGAGGATCTTTCCATCGCGGATCACGATCCCGACGACACACACGAGTTGGCGATTCACCTTCACCTGTATACCGCATCGCCGAGATGGATGGGGAGACGCGGCGTCTTGCCGGAGCGCCGCGACCACCCTAACCTCATGCTGTGGCGTGTGTGAGGGGGCGATCCGACGGAGGTTCGTACATGGTTCGAGATTGGTTTGGCGTCGCGTTGCTCGCGGCGCTCCTGGCGCTGTCTTCTGCTCATGCCGAAGCGCAGGAAGACGGCACATGGGACGAAGACACCACAGGGGAAGACACGCGGTCGGCCGCGGAGATTCAAGAAGATCGGGTCCGGGGACAACGCGCGGGGATCTTCATTCGTCATCGCGTGATCACCGATATTGGACGTGACCGAGGCGCGCTGCACGTCGGCCGCTTCGACTTCGGAGGGCGCTTTCGAACGCGAACGGGGCACCTTGGGTTCGATGTCGGGGCTGGGCTCGGCGGCGGTTCGTACCGCGTCAACCGGGAACGCACCGTCTCCACAATTGAGATGGCGTTCTTTCTGGACGCGCGCGTCTACCTCAACCCGCGGAACCGGGTGCAGGTGTTTGGGCTCGCGGGTGCAGCGTTCTTGATGGGCGGGCCCACGACGCATGATCTTCCGGGGGTCGACGAATCCGTCGAGTGTCCCGCGCTCCGACAGCTCGAGGCCTCATTCGGTCTGGGCAGCGAGGTCCGGCTCCGCTACGGCGCGATCTCGTTCACCGCGCGCGCGGTTCGGCGAGAAGCGCCCGGCGATCTCGGCTACTACTCGCTCCGCCGGAACGTCGTTCCGCAGAGCCGTTCGCTCTGGGGGATGAGCGTCGGCGTCCAGCTCACGGGCTACTTCAACGCGCCCCCACGATAACGCTACGCGAACAAGTAGCGCGTCTCCGGGTTGTCGCGTCGCCAGATCACTGCGTCCATGAAGTAGTGGTGCAGGTTCACGAAGGCGTGGATGGCGGCGAAGAAGGGGGTCGCGCCGAGCGCGGTCTCTGCGAAGCCCGCGTCGGCCGAGAGAAACGCGTCGAGCGACATGGGGACCCCGCGCAAGATCACCGCGCCGAGCAAGATCGCGCTCCCGAAGACCATCCCGAGCCGCGCCCGTCGTGACACCTCAAAGTGTGGCGGTCCTTCTCGTTCTTTGGCCTTGTTCCCCTCGAGCAGCTTCACGAAGTAGAGGTACTGCAACGAGTGCATCGCTGGGAGCGCGTATCGAACGAGGCGATCGCTCCCCGAGAAGATGAGCCACACCCAAATGCTCATGAGGAGCGCGACGAGCGGCGTCGTGAGCGGGAGGCGACCTTCGCGGCGACGCTTCGCGAGCAAGACAAGCGCGAGCCAGGCCCCGGTCGTGATGGTGGCGGCGAGCGCCAACGGTTCCAAAAAGAGCGGGTGCGCGATCGAGTCATAGACGACGCCGTGTTCTATGCGAGGTCTCCCGGTGTCGAAGGGGTTGGCCCAGGCGTAAGCCCAGCCCGCGTAACAGTGCGCGAGGATCGCGAGCCGCTCGCGTTTGGAGAAGCGAACGCCGCGTCGTCCCGCGAGGACCAGCATCACGCCGAACCCTTGCTTCACGTAGTGCCACCCGACCAAGAGGAACATGAGCTGCACCATGCCGCCGAGCGTCTGGGCGTCACGGGTGACGAGCGCGGTGGTCGCCCACGCGAGAAGCGCGACGGGGACCACGACACCTGCGAACACGAAGCGCAGTCGCTGGCGTTTGACGAACACCTCGCCGAACGCGCGGGAGCGCACGTCACGATAGAAAAGCAAATAGGTGACGGCGAAGTGCGGATCGTTGAGGACCCGCGCCGCGTGAAAGAACGTGAAGCCCGTGATCAGCTCGGCGGTGTCGAGCCCAAAGAGCTCGCGGAGCGTCCAGCCGAGCGGGAACAAGAGAAGGGTCAGGCCACCGACCGCGAGAAACTCCGCGACGTGGCGTCGAGCGGAGGTCGCTGACGGTGCCAGGTCATCGGTCGTCTTCACAGCGGTCACGAGCGCCGCAAGCGTACGCGCTCACGCGGTTGTTTATGCAAACCGCTTTGTCGCGTCGGCCAGGTCGGCTCCAAAGACGAGGCGCGCGCGGTTTTCGCTGTTGCGGTGGCCGTTCAGTCAAGCTCGCAGACGAAGGCGTTCGGGTCTTCGCAGCCCTGGTCGTTCCACTCGCCCATCCCGGGGATGAGCTCGACGCAGCGCTCAAAGTCGCGGTTGGGTTCGCCCATCGCCCAGTTCCGATACATCGAGGTCCCGCCGTTCGACCACACGTAGTCGCCGCGCATGTCGAGATCGTTGAGCCCGATCCACGTGCGTTCGGAGCCGGTCTCGATCGTGACGTAGTCGTTCTCTTCGTCGTCGTTGATCTCGACCTGCTGGTACCCGCGACTCACGCAGTAGGCGTCGGCGTCGTCCCACGACATGTTCATCGAGCAAAATTGGTAGACGGATCCGGCACGCTCCCGTCGCGTGCATCCACAGACCGGCGCGACGACGATGTCTTCGTCCTCGTCGATCGCTTCATCGCAATCGTCATCGATCGCGTTACAGGTCTCGGTGGCTTCGGGAAAGACCGTGCCGTCATCGTCGTCACAGTCGTCTTCGTTGTCGGCGCGTCCGCTCGGAACCGTGCAGCTGCGGTCCATCGTGCCCGCGCGTCCGAAGCCGTCGCCGTCGCCGTCCATCCAGTGCGGCACGGTGACCGTCTCGTCGGTGCGCGTGTCACAGTCGTCGTCGCGCATATTGCAGCTCTCGGAGGCGTCTGGGTTGATCGCGCGCTCGCCGTCGTCGCAGTCATCCTCGTTGTCGACGCGCCCGCTCGGGATTTCGCAGCTAGTCTCCATCGTGCCGGCGCGTCCAAAGCCATCGCCATCACCGTCCATCCAGTGCTCGACGAGCGCGACGTCTTCATCGATGCGCGTGTCGCAGTCATCGTCGCGCGCGTTGCAAAGCTCGGTCATCGGCACACAGGCATCGGCGTCGGGCGCATCGGCGTCGGGCGCGTCTGGCGTCCCTGTGTCTGGCGTCCCGGTGTCTGGCGTCCCGGTGTCTGGCGTCCCTGTGTCTGGCGTCCCGGTGTCTGGCGTCCCTGTGTCCGGCATCCCTGCGTCGCCCGCATCAAAGGGCTCCGCGGTGTCGATGGGGGCGTCGATCTCCACGTCGGTATCGAGGGCGGTGTCGGTCCCGGTGTCCGTCAGACCTGTGTCGGTCGCGGTGTCGCCTGTTCCCAATGGCTTGGTGTCAACGAAGCAGCCCGAGGTCACCACCACCAGGACGATTCCGAACGCGCTGCGCCAACCCACGGGGATAGGGTAACCCCAATTAGGGCGCGCTCGCGTCGTTTGCGCGATGGGTGTGGCTCTCAGTAAGCCGTCTCGCAGATGAAACCGTTTGTCTCGTCGCACTCCACATCGCGCCACTCGCTCATGTCGCTGAGCTTGACGCACGGCTCCACGTCCCGGTCAGGCTCCATCCCGGCCCAGTTTCGATACATCGAAGTTCCCCCGCTCGACCATCGATGCTCGTTCGGGATCTCGCGATCGTTGAGACCGATCCAGGTCTCGCCGCCAGACTCTCGGGTGACGAAGTCGTTCTCGTCTTCGTCGTTGATCTCGACCAGCTCGTACCCGCGGCTCTGGCAGTACCTGTTCGCCGTAACCCAGCCGCGCTCGTCGTCGCAGAACTGATAGAGGGAGCCTTCATTCTCTCGGCGGTCACATCCGCAGAGACTCTCATCGCTGCGGTCTTCATCGACGACCTCGTTGCAGTTGTCATCGACGGCGTTGCACCGCTCTTCGGCACCTGGGTAGACGAGCCGATCGAGGTCGTCGCAGTCGTCGTCGTTGTCGACCCGACCGCTTGGAACCGCGCAGGACATGTCCATTGTCCCGGGACGTCCGAACCCGTCTTCGTCGTTGTCCATCCAGTGCGGCACCATCGTGACGAACTCGTCGATGCGGTCGTCACAATCATCGTCTCGTCGGTTGCAGACCTCGGGACTCGCGACGCAACTGTCGAGCGGTTCTGCATCTGTACTTATGTCGGTGCTCGTGTCCGTGCCGTGTCGGCGCTCGTGTCTCTGCTCGTGTCTGTGCTCGTGTCGGCGCCTGTGTCTGCGCTCGTGTCCGAACCCGCGTCCGTGACGCCGGTGTCGCGGGGAAAGATCGGAGTGACGACTTCGCGGTACGGATCGGTCGTGACCCGCTCGCGCTCACAGGATCCATCGACGCAGCTCTGCCCCACTCCACACGTGACCACGGCGCAGCGACGACTCACACCATGACGACTTCGCGATGTTCGTTTTCCACAAAGGCACCCGTCACGACCGCCGTGATCGATGATCGGTCGCGAAGCTCGGCGGTGACCTCGAGTCGAAAGTCCGCGGGGAGATCGTTCGCCGGAACCGTCGCGATGTCGAACGGGTAACGGACCGGAACAAAGGACAGCTCCGGGCCGGCCGCCTGGTACCGAAGACGACTGATGTCATCGGCGAGCGCTTGGTCTTCCGGGACGACGCGCACCGTGACTTGCGTCGCGGGCGTCGATTGACAGGCGGTCACAAAGAGCAGCATCGCGAGCGAACGTCGGAGCTGTTTGGTCGCCATTTCGGAAGCAGGATGGCCGACGAGCGGCCGGATCGCCAACCTGAAGCGAACTCAGTCCGTGTCGAAGACGACAACCTTTTTCGAAACCGGTCCGCCCGCGACCAGGCGGCTCCCAAACACCGAGCAGCTGGTCCCGAGGTCGCCCATCCCGGAGCCGTACGTGTGGGTCACCGTCCATTCGCGATTCAAGAAGCGGTGACGTGAGACGGTTCCTTCGCCGTCTCCTATGAAGACGACGCCCGCGCTCCCCGCGAGACAGCTGAACGTCCCTCGGATCAGCCGTCCGCGTTGCGCGCCATCGCTGTCGTAGACCCGCACCCCGTTGTTCGCGAGCACGGCGAAGGCGCCATCGGTGAGGAGCGTGACTGCTTTGCCGTAGTCGACCGCGGCCGTTCGAATTGTGCGGATGTACTCGGAGGGGCCGGCACCGGAAGAGTAGACGTCAACCTGGCCGAGCGCGCCGATGATCATATGGTTCTCGTCGGCAGCGATCGCGCGTCCGAAGGCGAGCGTCACGCTTCGATCCTCACGAACCGCGTAGTGAAGCGCGTAAGGGCTGAACTCCTGAACGTGACCTGTACGCGTGCTCGTGTCCGGATCCCACCCGCGGGGGGCGCCCACCGCCAAGCGCCTTCCAAAGGCGATCGCGGACCCCAAGCCGCTGTTGACGGCACCCGTGGCGATGGCCTCGCCGGTGGTGTCCAGGAAGTCGCGGAACTCGTAACACCGACTGAGCCCTTCGCCGTCGCCACCGACGAAGAGCCGCGTCCCGTTCGTCGCGAGACTCTCGCCGAAGCCGGAGACCACGTCGCTGCCGTAACTCGCGGTCCACCGCTCGACCCAGGTGTCCCCCTCGAGCCCGAAGGCGTGTGCGCGACCCAAGCTCGGCTGACCGACCATGATGACGCTCTCGTCGATCAACACCCGCTCTCCCCACGCGGACTCTGCGACGACGTCGCTGGGGCTGAGCGAGGTCCCGCTGACCGCGCACACGCCTCCGCTGCAGACGCCGTCACCGCAGGTTGCGCCATCCGGGACGTCGCCCATGAGGATGCACTGATCGTCGTCGTCGACGCATCCGGTGCGGCACGGCACGCGCGGGATGGCGCACGGGGTACAGCTCGCGTCCGCGTCGACACCGTCGGCAGTGTCACTTGCGTCGTTGACATCGGCGTCGGTCGCGTCGGTCGCATCGGTCGCGTCGGTCGCATCCATGCCCACATCGGTTCCGGCGTTCGCGTCCCCGACGTCGGCGTCGATGCCCACGTCGGCGTCGATGCCCACGTCGGCGTCGATGCCCACGTCGGCGTTCGCGTCCCCAACGTCGGCGCCCACGTCCGCATCGGTTCCCGCATCTCGGCGCGGAACGATCGTGGGAACGTCATCACGAAACGGTGCGGTTGCGACCCGGTTCGCCCGACACGATCCGTCGTCGCAGCTCTGGCCATCCCCGCACGCGAGATTCGCGCAGCTCCGCCGCAAGACGACCACGACCTCGCGATGTTCATCCATAACGAACGCACCGGTCACCAACGCGGCGATCGATGTCCCGTCGTCAAGCTCGGCCACGATCTCGACAGAGAAGTCCGCGGGGAGCGGAGCCATCGGGACGATCGCGATGTCGAACGGGTAGCGCGCCGGGGTAAACGAGAGCCGCGGACCCGCGACCTGATATCGCACGAGCTCGATTTCGTCGGCGAGCTGTTGATCTTCAGGCAAGACGCGAACCGTCACCTGCGTTGAGGGCGTCGCCTCGCACGCGAAGCAGAGAACGAGGAGCGCCGCCCACGCGCTGCGGAGAAGGGTCTGCATCAGGGAGAAGGGTGGCGCATGAGTTCGAAATCCCCAAGCCGCGAAGAACGTCGTCACTACCGCCAGCTTAGTCCACCGTGAAGACAGTCACGACCCGGTTCCGCGGACCGCCCGCGACCAAGCGCGCCCCAAACGCGGAGCAGCTCTGCCCGAGATCGGTCGCGCCTGCCGATTCGTAGCTGTGCGTGTTAACCCAGGCGCCTCGACGTAGACGGTAACTGGCGATCGCGCCGCTTCCATCGCCGACCAACACGGACCGATCGGTCGCCGCGAGGCAGCTGAACGAACCCGCGATCAAGCCGCCCGTTTGGTCTCCGGTCCGGGAGAAGACGCGCACGCCATCATTGGCGAGCACGGCCACCGATCCCGAGTCGAGGAGGGCGAGCGCTTTTCCGAAGTCAGGCGCCTCGGAGGTGAACGACTCAGTCAACGTAGAGCGCGTCCCGTCAGACGTTCGCAGCTCCACGTAACCGAGCGCCCCGATCGCGAGGTACTCGTCGTTCGCCGCCACGGCGCGCCCGTAGCCGAAAGTGGGGGTCCGGAGCTCCACTGGAGGTCGGTATTGCGAGTAGGGATCAAACTCCTGGACGTGACCCGTGTTCGTCCGCGTCGCCTCGTCCCACCCTCGCGCGCTGCCGAGCACGAGACGCCGACCGTACGCGATCGATGCGCCCATACCGCTGTTGTCGCCACCCATGGTGGTGGTGCCGATCTCGTCGAACACGTTCGCGAATGTGTATGTCGTTGGTGTCGCTGACGTTCCGTTTCCGCCCACGAAGAGTCGCTCGCCATCGGATCCGAGCCCGAAGCCGAAGTCGTTGAGAAACGTTGCGTCGTAGGCGGTGGTCCAGCGCTCGGTCCAGCGGTCCCCGCTGCGTTGGAACGCGTGCGCGCGCCCGAGGGCGGGCTGTCCAACCAGGACGATGTTGTTCCCGATAAAGACGCGGCGGCCCCACTCGGTCTCCTCTGCGGGGGCGCTTGGTGTGATGGGGACTCCCCCGGTGACGATGCAAACGCCCGACGCGCAGACGCCCGCGCCACAGGCCGTCGCGTCGGGGACGTCGTCGCTCAACATGCACCTGTCCTCGACGCGGCATCCGGTTCGGCACGGCAGCGCCGCGATCCTGCACGAGATGCATCCGGCGTCGACGTCTGCGTCCGTTTCGACGTCGGCACGGGTGTCCATCCCTGCGTCCTCAGCGACATCTGCTCCGGCATCTTCGCTGACGTCCATCCCGACGTCTTCGCTGACGTCCATCCCGACGTCTTCGCTGACGTCCATCCCGACGTCCTCGCTGACGTCCATCCCGACGTCGACGCTGGCGTCTACTCCGCCGTCTCGTCTCGGAATGATCGTGGGGACGCCACCTTCACGGTATGGAGCGGTCGCGACGCGGTCCCTCCGGCAGGCCCCTGCTTCGCAGCTCAGGCCGTCAGCGCAGGTCGTGTCGACGCACGCGTGCTCCAAGACCAGCACGACCTCACGGTGTTCGTTCGCGACGAACGCGCCGGTGGCGACCGCAGCGATCACGGTGTCACCAGTGAGCTCCGCGCTCACCTCCACCCGGAAGTCGTCTGGGACCTCTCCTTCTCGGACGATCGCGATGTCGAACGGGTACCGCGCTGGCACGTAGGTGAGCCGCGGACCCGCCACGCGGTACTGGAGCTGCTCGATTTGGTCCGCGAGCGCTTGATCTTCTGGAACGACACGAACCGTGACCTGGGTCGACGGCGTCGCCTCACATCCGAGCGCGACGAAGAGCGCACCCAACAGGACGTTGCGGAGAAGCTTCAGCATGGACGCCAAGAATGGAGCATCGGGTCCAGATCACCAAACCGAGGAGGCGAGGCGTCCGCGCGCTACTTCTTTCCGCGATCCCGCATCAGGCCTTCTTGGACCGTCGTCGCGACGAGCTGTCCGTCACTGGTAAACCACCGACCGCGCGCGATGCCCCGCGCGTTGGTCGCTGACGGTGCGTCGACGTCATAGAGCACCCAGTCGTCGAGCCGGAAGGGGCGGTGGAACCACATCGCGTGATCCAGGCTCGCGACCTGCATCCCGGGCGTCAGCCAGGTGACCGCGTGTGGCTGCATCGCGGTCGTCAGGAAGTGCATGTCGGACGAATACGCGAGCAGGTATCGGTGCACCGCGTCGTCGTCGGGGAGCGCGCCGTTGGAACGAAACCAAACCTGGCGACGCGGCGGTCCCTTCTTGGGCCGCATCGGATCCACCGGGTGCACGGGCCGCACTTCAATCGGGCGAACCGAGACCGCGCGTTCGCGCATCGCGCGAGGGATCGCTTTGAGGACGTGCTCTGGCATCCGCGAGAGGTACCGCTCGCCGAGCTGCTGTTCCGACAGGAGGTTGTCGGGGCCGGCGACCTTGGGCATCTCGCCGTCCTGGTGATCGAAGCCGTCCTCGATGATCTGGAACGACGCCGCCAAGTTGAAAATCGTCTTGCCGTCTTGCACCGCGACCACGCGGCGGGTCGTGAAGCTGCGACCATCTCGGATCGGATCGACCACGTAGACGATGGGTTTGTTCGCATCACCCGGGCGGAGGAAGTAGCTGTGGAGCGAATGCACCGGGCGATCCGGGGGAACCGTCTGCGCTGCCGCCGAGAGCGCCTGTCCGACGACTTGGCCGCCAAAGACCCGCCCCCAGCCGAGGTTCTGGCTTTGACCCCGAAAGATGTTCTCTTCGATCCGCTCTAGGCTCAGGCAGTCGATCAGCTCCCGAAGAACATCGCTCATGTTTCTGACCTCATACGGATGTGCTTAGCACGGACGAGTGGTCGTGTTTCGTGGTCGCCAACCGCTTCCCCCGCTCGCTCAGCTCAGTCTTGCGCTCAGTCCGGTGGCGATGGACACTGCGCGCCGTCCATGGCGAATCGATTTCTCAAGGCGCTCGCAGCGGTCAAGCTGGTCGAGCTAGACGAAGAAGAAGAGAAGAAGGTGGCCGCTGAGCCGCCGAGCATGTCAATGGATGAGATCGACGCGATCTTGGCCGCGGATGCAGAGGCCGAAGGCAAGGCGCCGCCGCCGCCTCCGCCGAAGCCCAAGCCCGCCGTTGCGCCGCCCGCGCAGCCGATCACCGCGTCGAGCGAGATCGCGGAGGGTCGTCCTTTCGAGGACTACTACCGGAGCCACACTGTTCCCGAGGCGCCGTACAGTGCTGAGAAGCTCTTGCGCGTCCTGGACGGTCTCAAGGCGATGCCGAGCGCGACGCGGAAAGCCGCGGTCATCGCGATGGACGCCGCCGACGACGAGTGGAAGATTGCCGACGCGGTGCTCGACGCACAACGCAAAGCGCGAGTGCTCGCGCTCGTCCAAAAGAACGTCACGCATCAGGTCGAGCAGATCATCGAGACCGCGGCGACCGAGAAGGCGACGCGCGACTCGTACCTCGCGGAGGCGACGGCGCAGATCCAAAAGAAGATTCAAGATCTCGAGACGATGCTTCAGCAAGAGACGCAGCAGATCACGAAGCAAAAGGCAGAGATCGACGCGCGGGTGTCGGCGGCTCGTGAGGCGAGCGCCCGCGAGGTCGAGCGGCTCCGCTTGGAGAGCGACCGCCTCGCGGAGCTCCCGACGATGTTCGCGGCAGAGGTCAGCGACCCCAGCTGAGGGTCCCAACGTTCACGTTCGTTACTGGTTTGATCGAAGAGCGACGCGCTTGGCGCGCGCGAGAATCAAAGAGAGGGATAGAGCCGTATGGCAAACGCACGAATGACGCCGCTCGCGAAGGGCCTGATCGTCTTGATCATCTTGGGCGCCGCTGGCGCGGCCGCGTGGCACCTCGGGGTCAAGGACATGTTCGGTGACGGTTCCGGAGGCGAAGGCGGCACGGTCGCGACCGGCGGCGACGGCGACGGCGACGGCACCACCACCACGGCGACCCCTACCGGCGCCGTCGGGACGCCGGGCAATCCCCTGAAGGTCAGCATCGTCAGCTTCCATGGCTACGCGCCCGCGCTGGTCGCCAATGGCAAGTCACTGACGACGCAGCCGGGCTCGCTCATGGCGCAGAACGGCGCCAACGTGGAGTTCGTCATCCAGGACAACATCCCGGCGCTCTCCGAGGTCTTTGAGTCGGGCGTTGCGCACTGCGCGTGGCGAACGAGCGACTTCTGGGCACAGGAGCAGCCCAACCTTCGTAACGCGCAGCTCGATGCGCGCGCGATCATGGTCGTCGACAACACGCAAGGCGGTGACGCGATCATCGCGAGCGATCCCGCGATCCGTCGCGTCGAGGATCTCGTCGGCAAGAAGATCGCGCTCCTTCAGTACACGCCGAGCCACGGTATGACGATCGACGCGATCGAGAACTCCTCGCTCACCGCTCGGCAGAAGTCACAGATCCAGTACGTCTACATCAACCCCGACGAGCAGCTCGCGGGTGTGCGCGCGGCGCTTGAGTCTGGCAGCGCGGACGCGGCGGTCCTTTGGGATCCCGATCTCTCGCTCGCGCTTCAGGGCATCTCGGGCGCGCACGTGATCTACTCGACGCGCATCGCGACCAACCTCATCTACGACGTCATCGTATGCGACAAGCGCGTCCTCGATGTGCCGGCCAACGACGCGGGCATCCAGGCCTTCGTGAAGGGCTGGATGGCGGGCGTCCCGGTCTCTCGCGCGAACCACGACGAGGCGGTCGACGCGCTCGTCCAGACCGAGCCGTTCTTCGCGGAGCTCGCGCGCGCCGAGGGCAACGACTTCATCAAGGGCCTCTTCTCAAACCTCGTGTGGACCGGCCTCGAGGACAACGTCCGTATCCTTGGCATGGCCGGCGGCACCAATCACTACGAGCGCGTCTACCGTCGCTTCGACGGCATTTACCGCGCGGCCGGTTCCTTGGCGAACCCGAACAGCGCGGTGATCAACCCGCAGGAGTCGTTCGAGTACAAGTACATCCGCTCGATGTTCGACGCGGCCCCCCAGGCGCGCGCGGTCGCGCAGCAGCCGCAGTTCGAGTTCACCACCGCGGGCCGCGACGAGATCGCGACGGCGGTTGAAGCGGAGACCGACATCCCGGTCGTCACCCGTCCCGTCACCGTCAACTTCGCGACCGGCTCGGCCGAGCTGAACGAGCGAAGCAAGCGCACCATCAACGACGAGATGGTCCCGCTCATCGAGAGCCACGGCTCGGCGTACTTCGAGGTCTCCGGCAACACCGACTCGGTCGGCTCGCGCCGGGCCAACATGACGCTCAGCGAGCAGCGCGCCCAGGGGGTGGTCGACTACTTGGTGCAGCAGTGGGAGTTCCCCGCCGAGCGCTTCATCATCACCGGCAACGGTCCGACCAAGCCGCTCTGTGATGAGCGCGCGCCGGACGAAGGTCTGAGCGAAGACGAGTGCCGCGCGCGTAACCGAACCACTCGCGTCGCCGTTCTTCAGCGCCACTAACGAGCATGTGGAACCCCTACGATGAACTGAGCGCGAAGGAGCGCCGCCTCTACGGCCTGGTGTCCGTGGGAACGGTGCTCCTGATCTGGTCGGTGCTCACGTTCGGGAGCTTCGTGCGCCCGACCAAGCTGCCGTCGATCGTCCAGGTCTTCGAGGGGTTCACCTATCTCGCGTGGAACGAGGCGACCGAGACCAGCCCGCTCTTCCTCGCGGTGAAGTCCTCCGTGCTGCGGGTCTTGGTCGCGAGCGTGCTGGTCGTGTCCATCGGGGTCCCGATCGGGGTGTTCATGGGCGCCTCGCCGAAGATCAACGCGGTGCTCTCGCCGCTCCTCGATCCGCTCCGCTCCGCGCCGGTCGTCGCGATCCTCCCGATCTTGGTCATGTGGATGGGCATCGGCGAGCTGATGAAGATCACGTTCCTCTTTATCGGCGCGGTGGTCTTCCTGATCCCGATGGTACGTGACGCGATGCTCGCGGTGAGCCAGCAGTACTGGATCGCCGCGCGTGACCTCGGCGCGACGGAATGGGAGGCGGTTCGCCACGCGGTGTTGCCCATGGCGATGCCGCGGATCGCCGACGCGATCGTGGTCGCGGTCAGCGTGATGTGGACCTACATCACGGTCGCGGAGTACGTGAACGCCGAGACGGGCCTGGGTCAGATCATTACGCACGCGCGGCGGCAGTCGGCGATGAATCAAGTCTTCGTCGCGATCGGCGTGATCATCGGCCTCGCGCTTTTGACCTACGTCACGATGATGGCCATCAAGCGCAAGATCTATCCATGGGAGTCGGAGTAGTGACGGACCCGAGCAACGAGCCCACGGCCGACTTTCTCGATGTCGAGCTCAAGGACATCGTGCAGGAGTACCCAAAGCCAGAGGGCGACGGAGTGCACCGCGTTCTCGACGGCATCAACCTCTCCTTTGGTGAGCCCACCATCAACATGCTCCTGGGCCCCTCGGGCTGCGGGAAGTCCACCTTGCTGCGGATGCTCGGCGGCGTGCGCCCGATCGGCGTGAAGGCGCCGACCAGCGGCGAAGTCATCATCGGCGGTCAGCCCTGCGACGGCCCGCACGACGAGTCGGTCATGGTGTTTCAGCGCTACGCGAACCGCCCCGACCTCACGATCCGAGAGAACATCGCGTTCCCATTTCGCTTGAGCCTCTGGAAGGGCCGGGTCCCTCCCGCCGAACGAGAGAAGCGGGTCGACGCCATGCTCAAGGCGGTCGGTCTTGAGGGGAAGGGCGGGCTCCGGCCTTCGCAGCTCTCGGGCGGTCAGAACCAACGCGTCGCGCTCGCTCGCGCGTTGGTGCTTCGCCCGCGGATCCTGCTGATGGACGAGCCCTTCGGCGCGCTCGACGCGCAGACCCGCGAAGAGATGCAGCATCTGTTGATCGATCTGTGGAAAGCGCAGAGGTGCTTGGTCGTGTTCGTGACGCACGACGTGACCGAGGCGCTCCTGCTTGGTGATCGCGTGATCGTGCTCTCGACCAGCCCCGCGGATGTGGTTGACGACTTCCCGATCGAGGAGCCGCGCCCGCGCAGCGACGCCTGGTTGATGTCGACGCCGGTGGTCGCGATGAAGGAGCGCGTGCTTGATCGCTTGCACCAAGCCAAGACCGGTCAGAAGGGACAGGTTCGCGTCTCCTTCTGACGCGGCGAGAAGAGACACGTGGGCTGGCAAAGCAAAGAAAAGACGAACTACTTGAAGGAGTTTTTCCTTCACAAGTGGAGCATCAACGCGGGCCTCGGCTCGGTCGCAGCCGGCGTCTTCCTCTCGATCCCGTTCGGCGCGGTCGCCTTCCTCCCCGTCGTCGGGTACGCCGCCGGGATGGGCATCGCGACCCTCTTCGTTCCCGGGTCGTCGCGCTTCCGCGACAAGATCGATCGCCAAAAAGCCGCGGAGCAACGCGAGGGCGCCCGTCAGCACTTGATGGACGAGATCTCCAAGCGCGTCGGCTACGACCATCAGTACTGGCAGGTCTACAACCGCCTGTGCGAGCGACGCGACTCGCTCCGCAAGCTCGCCCAGGAACGCGAGACGTCGATCTCGATGGAAGACGTGGACGCCCTCGACGACTTGACGATCGATTACCTCGGCCGGTGGCTCGCGCGCATCGCGATCCATGAGCGGAGCCAGCTGGTCGACGAGCGCGGCTTGGCCAACCGCGTCCGCGACATCGACAAGCAGCTCGAGAACGTTGGCAGCGAAGCGGACGAGCGTCGCTTGCTCAAGGCCAAGCACGAGCTCAAAGCGCTCCTCAAGCGCCGCCAGGAAATGATGACCCGCGAAGCGTCGCTCGAGGCGTCGATGCTCTCGATGGCGGACACCTTCGATGAGGTCTTTCAGCGCGTCATGTCGAACCCGACCGGCACGGACCGGAACGAGGTCCGCGTGGCGGTCGAGCGAATGAACGCGGAAGAAGAGCTCGACTTCGTGTTGGAAGAAGAGGTCGAGGGCCTGCTTGAGCTCTGAACCTTGGGCTCAGTCTTCGCGTTCGAAGACCAGCGGGACGTTGCGGATGTCGGTGATCTCGCCCGCGCGGACATCGATGAAGCGGGGTCGGTCAAAGAGCCCCTTCGCGAGGTAGGTCTCCCACTTGTCGTTCGCGCGAGCGCCGAGCTCCCCTCCGAAGAGCTGCCCCGCGATGAACCAGCGGCCGGGCTCTGCGGGCATCAGGAGATCGTAAGTGCGCGCGTCGACCTGTTCTCCCCATGAGGGCGTGACCGAGGTTTGACCGATCGCGAAGCCCGCTGGGATCGAGTCCGGGTTCGCTTCGGGCAGCGCGACGAACACCGGGAAGGGGTTCGGGGTCTCTTCGGGCGCGACGTAGCGCAGGCGCACAAAACCGACCGCGGCGTCGTGTCCACCTGCGCGATCGGACCGGCGGAGCGCGGTGTGGCAGAGCGTGCACGAGCCGTTGCCGATGCGGCCGCCGTAGCCCTCCTCTTGAATCCCGCGCTCGCCAACATTGCGCGCGCCGTTCCAGAGTGCGCCGAACCCAAGCTCGTCTTCCATCGACCCCGCGAGCGCCTCCGCGTTCTCCATGCGTCGCTGCACCTCGTCGCGAAAGGGCCAGCGATACGCGGCGTTGGTGTGGAGCGCGGTGTAGTACGCGACCTGCGCTTGTTCCCAATCGCCCGCGCGCAGGTGCATGTCACCGATAAGCGCTTGGGTGCCCGAGAGATTGTAGGGCGCGCTGTCGAAGTCCGCGGTGCGGTGCATTCGGTCAGCCGCGACCACGCCCGCTTCGAATTGAAGGTCGCCTGCTTCGGAGACGACGCGATCGTAGGCGTCACGTCCTTGCTGGACGCGTTCAGCGGTCGCGTTCTCGTCGGCCGCGATCGCGAGGGTCAGGCCAAAGAGCGTGAAGCTCGGGTAGAGCTGCCCCTTCGCTTCAAGGTCTTCATAGCCCGCCGCGACCGCCGGTGCGTCACCGCTCTTGTACGCCTTGACCCAGCGGATGTAGCTCGCCCAAAGCGGGAGGCGCGGGTCGTTCGGGTACGCCGCGATGGCCTGGTCGAGCGAAGTGAGCGTCGCGTCAGCGAGTTCGAAGCGGCTCAGCTCCGCGATCCCCGTCAGGCCCGCGACACCAATGGCGCGATGGCGCGCCGCCGAATCCGGAACGTCGTTCTGCAGCCAGCTCCACAAATCATCGAACGTCCGAAGGTCGTACTTGAGGGTCCAGAGGACGGCTTCAAACGGCTCACTGGTGTCACGCGGAGCGTCCGGAATGGTGCTCGCTTCCGGCTGCGCGAGAGGAGCGGGCGCCGTGCTGAAAGAGGGCGCGGGCTGACACGAAGTCAGCAAAAATCCAACGAAAATCGCACAAAGTGACTTCGATCGTGTACTGTTCACATAGTACAGTTAGCACGGTCCGAATAGGACTACAAGTGAGCATCACCTGGTGAACCTCAACCCAACAGCGGCTTCGATTCTCGGCTTCCTCCAACACGAACCGATGACGGGATATGAGCTGCTCGATTTGATCGAGCGGAGCGTGGGGAACTTTTGGCACACGACCAAGAGTCAGGTGTACGCCGACCTCAAGCGCCTTCGCGATGCTGGGTTTCTTGAGATGGACGAAGTGGGAGCGCGCAATCAGCGAACCTGCCAGATCACGGACGCGGGTCGTCACGCCTTCAAGGCATGGATTCGTCAGCGGCCGCAGCTTGAGCGGGTCCGGAATCCGCTCGCGCTCAGCGTGTTCTTTCGTCGCTCGGTGGACGATGACCCGTTGCTCTTCGACATCGTGCGGGAGCATCGTGAGGAACACGAAGCACGGCTCAAGGTGTACGAGGCGCTGCTTGATGAAGTGAAGCCGGACGGCTCGGGCCCCAACCTCACGGTGCGGCTCGGCATCAAGTACGAGCGCGCGATGATCGCGTGGATGGACGAGGTCGCCGAAGAGCTTGCGCGCGAGAGCGAGAGTTGACCTACATCGGGCCCGACTTCAGCGCGTCGACCACGAAGTCACGGAAGCTCTTCACCTTGCGCGCGAGCTGACCGCTCGACGGGTACAAGAGCACCAAGCTGCTCGAGAGCGCCGGCGCGTCCAGCGTCACCTCTTCAAGCAAGCCTTCGCGAACGTGATTGCGCGCCACGAACGTAGGCAAGAGCGTGATACCGGCGCCGCTCCCCGCGAGGTCGCGCGCGAGGGCAAAGTCGTTCACGACAAATCGCGCGGCATCGTTTTTGAGGTTGAGGAGCCGCGCGACGGTCGGGTGCAAGATCCACTGATGGCGATCGTCATCCGGGCTCCTCGGCTTGCCGCGACGGGCGACGTACGAAGGCGCTGCGTAAAAGCCCGACGACGTCTTCGCGATTCGTCGAGACGTGAGCGTCGAGTCTTTTAGCGGACCGACCGCGACCCGGATCGCGAGGTCGTATCCCTCTTTGACGAGGTCGACGTGCTCACCGGTCAACCTCACGTCAAAGCGCACGCTCGGGAAGCGCCGCGCGTACGCAGAGAGGATCGACGGCAAGACGATGGTCCCGAAGTCTTGGGGCGCGGTCATGCGAAGAACGCCTGAGGGTTCTTCGTCGCGTTCAGGCAGCTCAAGCATCGCGGTCTTGAGCGCGACGAGGTGTCCTCGCGTTCGCTCGTAGAGCTCGACGCCCGCCGTCGAGAGCGACACGTGATGAGTGCTTCGGTGGATCAGCTCAACCTCAAGGTGAGACTCGAGCTGAGCGATCGAGCGGCTGACCGTTCCCTTCGCGACGCCGAGTGAAGCGGCGGCTTTGGAGAAGCTCAAGAGCTCGGCCACCGCAGAGAAGATGACGAGGTGCTGAAGGTTCATGACTGTGTTCTATATATTGAACACCATGTTCTGTTTTGTCTACTTGTTCTGATTGCGGAACAGCGTACGTTCGTCGTGACTCGAAGAAGGAGAGATCACATGTCAAACGCAGCAACACTTCCCACTCCAAACACCACGACTTCATCGAAGGGCCTCCACATTGGCCTCTGGGTGACGCAAGTTCTCGTCGGCCTGTCTTTCATCATGGGGGGCGCGATGAAGCTCGCGATGCCGGTCGAAGAGCTGGCGGCCCAGATGCCGTGGGTCAGCGGCGTGATGGGCAGCGCGGTTCGCTTTATCGGGTTGGCGGAGCTGCTCGGCGGCATCGGCGTCATCCTCCCGGCGGCGACGCGCATCAAGCCCGTCCTGACCCCGCTCGCGGCGTCGGGTCTTTTGGTCATTATGGTCCTGGCGGCCGTCACGCACATCGCGCGGGGCGAGTACCCCATGATCGTCGTGAACCTCGTCCTCGGCGGCATGGCGGCGTTTGTTGCGTGGGGCCGCTTCAAGAAGGCTCCCATTCAGTCACGCTCGTAACGTGAACGACGACAACCACGAAAACCCTGAACAAGACGAGCAGGGACGTGGCGAACCGCTCTCCCGCCGAGATGTCCTCGCGACGCTCGGCGGCGCGGCCGCCCTTGCCGCGGTCGGATGCGCCCCAAGCGGTCATCGCGCCGCACCTGTGCCGCAACCTGAAGGAGCGACCGTGAGCAGTACGAGAATGCCGACCATCTACCTCCCGCATGGAGGAGGGCCGTGGCCGTGGACCCCAGCATTCACGCCGCAGCTCGCGACCGACTACGTTCCGCTTCGCGCGTACATCGAGTCGATCCCGCACCGGCTCCCGCAGCGGCCGACCGGCATCGTCATCGTGTCTGCGCATTGGGAAGCGCCCGTTCCGACGGTCATCGCGAGCGAGCGACCCCCGATGCTCTACGACTACCACGGGTTCCCTCAGGACACGTACTCGATCACGTGGCCTGCTCCTGGGAGCCCGTCACTCGCGGCCCGAGTGCGCAGCTTGATCGAAGCCACCGGTGTCCCGACGGCCGAGAACACGACCCGCGGCTTCGATCACGGGACCTTCGTTCCCATGAAGCTCGCGTTTCCAGAAGCGGACATCCCGACCGTTCAGCTCTCGCTTGACGCCGGCTACGATCCGGAGCGTCACCTCGCGATGGGCAGGGCGCTCGCTCCGCTGCGGGATGAAGGTGTGCTTATCATCGGGAGCGGCATGAGCTGGGAGGACTTCCGCGTGGCGCGGCTCGCGGAACGCTCAGGCGCATGGGACCAGTGGTTCCAACAGATCGCGGTCGCTGAAGCCAGCGCGCGGGACCTCGCGCTGGGTGAGTGGACGCGCGCGCCACACGCACGGGTCGGTCATCCGCATGAGGAACACTTGCTGCCCATGATGGTCGCGGCGGGAGCCGCGGGAGAGGACCTGGGGCGGATCGCGTTCAGCGGGAGCTTGATCGGGATTCAGCTCAGCGCGGTGCACTTCGGCGAGGAAGCGGCCTGAGTCTCTGTAGGCTCAGGCTCGCGAGCGAACGAGTGGATGACTCGTTCGCTCTTGCGCCAACGTACGAAGAGCAGGGCGAGGAGGCGCGGGGAAGAACCCGCTGGGATCGCCGCCCGCCGAGCATCGGGGCACTGTGGTGATGTATACGAAACGGCGCCGACGAGGCTGAGCTCGCGCGCTTCGCGCAGACCCTGATGTGCTCGTCCGTACCCTCGTCGCGACTCACCGGCGCGACTGGAGCGCGCTCGACCTCGACGTGATCGAGAAATCGGAGTTGCACTAGGACGTACCTTGAAGCGCTGAATGATCTGACGACTGAAACGCTTCCGCCGATCGGTTATCGTCCCGGCATGAACATCACCCAAGATGATCTTCGCGCGCTTCATGACTACGAAGCGTCGGGCGCTCGTGTTCACGAGGTCGTGAAACGCGCGATGTCGTTTCGCCTCGGGCTCGTTCGATTCATCGCGCGCTACGCCGCGTGGAACGGCCTCTTTGGCTCTGGGGTCGCGGCGCTCTCCGCGAAGATCGGGCGCAGCACGGACCTCTTTTTGGAAGAGGGCTTCCCGCGCCCGCTCGCGGATCGGAGCGTGCTTGTCGGGAGCTACTTTTTCGACGCCGCGCGTGACGAGTTTGACGATCGCGACACCGAGCATCGCGACACGCATCGCTGCTTGGCGCAGGCGTGTCTCATCGGCTTGATCGAGCTCTCCAAAGCGGACAACCCGCGGCTCGGGAAGGCCGAGTTCTTGGAGAAGGCGCTCGCGCACCCGATGTGGCTGACCGCGCTTCGCGGTCGGGTCGCTTCGGGATACGGAAACGGCTCGTCCGACAACCGCGCCAACATCTTCCGCGCGATCGGCTACCACCTCGGGAGCGAGCTGCTCGCGGACCAAGAGTTCTCCATGATCGACGCGACCATGCGCGACAAAGAACCCGCGCTGGTCGACACGCTCAAGAACCACCACGTCTCGATCGCCGGGCGCGAACACAGCAGCTACCAGTGGATCCGCCTCCACGCGGGAGGCGACGAGGGCGGAGGCGCCGAAGCGGATCACTTCGCGTGGGCGATGGAAGGGGTAGAGCGCGCGTTCACGTTCACGCCGAGCGCGTTGCGATCGGCTGCGCGCCATCAGCTGGAGCTGGGCTACCAAGAGTTCGCGCGTGATCACGAAGAGTTCTTCGATCACGTCCTCGTCGATTGAGCCGAGTGGGTCTAAAAGAACGCTTCAAGGTTCTCTTCCGTCGACCGTTGGATGGCGCGCGCTACGTCTCGCTGGAAGCGCGCGTGGTCAACCCGAGCACGGTGACCAGTCCGATCACCGGGTTCCAAGCGGCGCTGTTGCTCTGGGTCGCGCAGACCGAGCAGATGGTCGACCAGGGGAAAGGGGGACCCAAGTTGATGATCGAGGAGATCGGTCGCGCGGTGCGAGGGAGCGAGACCCTGGTGCTCTCGACCGACCGCGGTGAGCTCGAGCTCGACGCGGGGCGCGCGAAGGTCCTGCTCGATCGAGACGGCGGTCAGCTGCTCAGCGGACAGATCCCCGACGAGCTCACGCCGATGATGAGCGGCGCCGCCTCGGTGTACGTTCGCGAGTGGTCCGTACGAAAAGGAGACCGCGTCCGGGTGCGCGGTTATCTCGACGACGTGGAGAAGGTCAGGGGTGGCTATCGCGATGGGGGAAGAGCGCAACGGCCTCGGTTTCGAACCGACCTCTCGTCCGTGACCATCCAGGACATTCTCACGTGAAGGAGCTGAGCGCGTTCGAGCGCGGCGACCATCAAACGCCGATGCCGCTCGCGCGACGGGTGCTCCAGCGACTCAAGCCGATCACGTCGCCCGCGTCGGTGCTCGAGCCGACCTGCGGACGCGGACACTTCTTGGTGGCCGCGAAGGAAGCGTTCCCAGACGCGCATCAGGTGGGCTACGAGCTGAGCGAAGCGCGACTCGCGGAGGCGCGCGTGGAGATCCCGAGCGCCGCGCTTCATCAAGGCGATGTGTTCAAGACTGATTGGGCGCGCGTGATCGCGGAGCTCCCGCGGCCTCTGTTGATCGTCGGCAATCCGCCATGGGTGACGACCGGGGCGTTGTCCGCGAGCGAGAACACGCCACGCGAGCGACCCGATCACGGGCTGGTTGGGCTCGACGCGATGACCGGCGCGAGCAACTTCGACCTCGCCGAAGCGATCACCCTGCGCCTGCTCTCGGCGTGCGCGGCAGAGCCGAAAGGAGAGGTCACGCTCGCGCTCTTGATCAAGTCGAGCGTGGCGCGTCGGCTCTTGGCTTCGTTCGCGCGCTCGCGACTCGCGACCCCGGTCGGGCTCTTTCGGTTCGACGCGCGGATCGCGTTTGGGGTCGCGGTGGAGGCGTGCCTCTTCGTCGTGAAGAGCGGTGCGCCTGCGACTGAGGTTCGGTGTGACGTCTACGCGTCGCTTGAAGGCGCTCAGACCACGACGCTTCACGTCGCGGACGGGCAGGTACGCGCGGGCGCGGAAGAGGCGCGGACGTTTACGCTTCCGCCGCTCGCCTGGCGCTCCGGGATCAAGCACGACCGCGTGAAGGTGATGGAGCTCCGGCGCGATGGAGATCGATTGCTCAACGGGCTCGGGGAAGAGGTCGACGTGGAGTCGACGCACAGGTATCCGCTCCTCAAGGCGACCGACCTCGCGAAGGGGAACGCGCCGACACGTGAGCTGGTCGTTCCGCAAACGCGCGTGGGCGAGCCGACCGACGCGCTCCCGCCGAAGCTGACGGCGTACCTCGAGCGTCACGCCGAAGCGCTCCGCGCGCGAAGAAGCCGTGTCTACGACAAGCAACCGCCCTACGCGATCTTCGGCGTCGGTCCGTATTCATTCGCGGACCACAAAGTGGCGGTCTCGGGTCTTCATCACGAACCGCGTTTCCGTGTCGTCTCGCCCCATGAAGGGCGACCCGTGGTGTTTGACGACACCTGCTACTTCGTCGCGGTCGAGAGCGCGTCCGCGGCGAAGTCGCTCGCGGAAAAGCTCGGATCGCGCGAGGTCCTGAAGTTCCTTGGTTCGCACATCTTTCCCGGGCAAAAGCGGCCGATCACCAAGCGGTTACTGAGCCGGCTCGGCGAATAGCGAAGCGGCGCACCGCGCATCTGCGAGATCGGCCACATCTGATGGCTGTCTCCGTTTTGGGCCATCGACCGTGTTTTTCGCGATCTGCCGCGCACGGGTTAACATCTGACGATGCCCTTTGCGCGCAGGAACGGAGTTCGCCTCCACTATCGAGTCTTGGGCGACAAGACGAAGCCGGCGCTGACGATGCAGCGAGGGCTCGGGCGCTCGATGAGCTACTGGATGGGTCTGGGCGAAGTGCTCGCCGAGGACTTCCACGTGATGATGATGGACAACCGCGGGGTCGGCCTCAGCGATGCGCCGCGTCCCCCGTACACAACCGCGCAGATGGCGGACGACATCGTCTCGGCGATGGACCACGCGGAGATCCCGCGCGCGCACTTCTTCGGCATCTCGCTTGGCGGGATGATCGGTCAGTGGTTCGCGCTGCGGCACCCGGACCGCTGCGGGCGCCTCATCTTGGGAGCGACGACCGCGGGCGGACGCACCGCGAAGCGCGTCCCGATCTCGGCGGCGTGGGGCCTCGCGAAGTGCGCGGGCAAGCCGCTCGCTGACGCGATGGAGGACACCGCCAAGTACACCATCGGCAAGCAGTACCTTCGCGCGCATCCCGAGATCATCACCGCGTGGGCCGACATCGCGCGCGCCGAGCCGACGCAGCACGCGGGCTTGATCGGTCAGACCATCGCGGGCGCGGCGCACAACGCCTCGCGGCACCTCAAGAAGATCAAGGCGAAGACGCTGCTGATCACCGGCGACGACGACGCCCTCATCCCGTACCAGAACAGCTACAAGCTCGCGCACAAGATCCCAGACGCGCGGCTCGCGGTTCTGCCCGGCGCGGGTCATGACTTCCCGACCGAGTTCCCCGACGAGACCGTCACGTTGATCCGCGAGTTCCTGCTCGACGGGGACGACGGGTGAGCAAGAACGCGTGGAGGGGCGCGGGCATCTCGCTCGTGGTGGTCATCGCGCTTGCGTGGGTCGGTTGCCGTGCGGACCTCCCGGTGTGGTCCGCCGCAGAGCTCTCCGCCGCGATCGTGGGACAGAACGCGCGCTTCGCGGGGTGCTACCGCGCGGACGCGGACGAGGTCACGTTGTCCGGCGTGTTGTCCTCGCAGGGCACGATCGAAGGCGCGGAGTGTCGCGGAGCCCCTGAGGTGGCGCGATGTGTTGAACGCGTCGCGGCAACCCTCCGCTTTCCCTCGGGTCGTCGCGACGCGCGCTTCGAAGTCCCGCTCACGTTTGAAGAGGACGCTCCCGCGGGCGCACGTGAAGCGTTTTCCGACTGTGGCGCGCTCAACGGCGTGCAGGTCTCGCTTCGTGTCGACGCGGAAGGTCGCGTGACGGACACCGTGGCGCTCGGCGCGCGGACCGGAGGGACGCTGTCCTGCATTGAGGACGCCGCAGATGCGCTTCGTTTCGCGGGGACGGGAAGCACGCGGCGCTTCTCCCTGCGTTTTCCCTAAGCGGAAGCCGCGCGAGCACGAAGAGAAGCGGGTAGCGCTGTGCGCCAGAAGCGGAGTCTGCGCCTTGTGGAGAGTGTCAGACGGGTGACGTTCTTACGTTTTCGGCTGAGGTTCCCCCAAATCGGTTGCGGACCGGTTCTCGTTCGCTACGTTGCCGCGGCCATGTCCACCCAGTCGCACTCCATCGTCTTCTTCGCCGTCTGCATGTCGTTCCTCGCGCTCGCCGGGTGTGGTTCGGATGACCTCGTGGACTCCATCCTCGAAGAGATCGAGACGACCAGTTCCCTTGCTTGCGATTGCTACGAGACCTTGGAGTACGAGACCCGTGAAGCGTGCGTGGCGGACCAAGAGACGCCGTCGGCGATGACCAGCAGTTGCATCCGCGAGGTGTACGCGGACAATCAGGACGCGCTCGATCCCAGCTTCTCCTGCCTCGAGCTTGCGTACCGCGAGGTCAACGATTGCCTGCGGAGCGCTATGTGCTCTGAGCTCAACGACTGTGTCGTGATGTTGGCCGGGATCGAGGAGTGCCCCGACGTTCCCGAGGCGCTCCAGGATCAGCTCGACGCCTGCGACCCCTGAGACTTTCGATCGGGCGCTGGCGCGGCGTTGAGCCGCTTTGACCGGGATTCCGATTCAAATACGGTCGATCGGTTGGAAATCCTGCCAAGACCCTTGTCCGCGCTTGACAAACTCGGTAGAGCCGGCCCGTGACTTCGATTGGTGATGACGAACCGGATCTGGTCGAGCTGCTCTCCGGAGAGCGCTCGCTCGATATCCACAACGATCCTGCTCGGTCGACCAACATCGAGCTTGAGGTGGAAGGGACGCCGATTGGCTACCCTGCGCTGCTCGCGAAGGTCGCGGAATTTGCCGGCGGGGATCTGAAGTACGCGCAGTTCTCGGAAGAGATCGACAAGGACGGTATCCACACCATCTTTGGTCAGATCGACGAATACAAGGCGTCGCTCGAGATCGAGAACAACGATCACTTTGTTGTGGAGCCCGCGGTTGCGATCGCGAACGCGCTGCTCGAAGAGGTCGAGGCCGAGTTTCGGATTGAGCTGCTCGATACCGACGGCCTGATCATGTCGGTCGCGATCAAGCGAATCATGTAGCTGTGGGTGAGGTGAGTCAGCGGCGAGTTCCGCTCGGTCTGCTCCTCCTCATCGCGTGCGCGTCCTTTTTAGGGTGCGCGAAGTTCCATGTTGTCGATCTCGACGGGGCCGCGGATGTGGGCGCCGACACGGATGCGTTCGCGCCGCCGGACACGAGGCCGCCAGACACGAGCGTTCCGGAGGACACGAGCGTTCCCGAAGACACAGCGCCGGCAGAGTGTATCGGAGAGATCCTTGAGGAGCGCTTCAACACGTTCTGCTTGCTCGATCCGTCAGGGTCCTTTCCCGCCGGCGAAGCGTTTCGTTTCCCGATCCAGACCTCGGGCTGCTTCTGCGTCGACACGCTGGTGTGCAGCGCGCGAGTGCGTGGGCGCCGACTTGAGCTCGACGTGAGCCGCTGTTCTGAGGACGCGGATTGCGACGGTTGCGTGACGTCCATCGACACGATGTGCGAGGTGCCTCCACTACTTGAAGGCCGGGTGGACGTCTACGTGAACGGGGAGCTGCTCTATCGTGTCAACGCCGTACCACCAGAGCCCGGCGAGCCGATTCCGCGCTGCATCGACGTGCAGCCCACCCGTTGCGACGACCCGCCCAACGTGGGCGTTCCCTTTCTCCCAGAGCTCTCGATCTGTCACCCGATCCTCACGGACGTGGGAACGGAGGTCGACCTGCGTATCGACGGATGCACGGAGTGCGGCGCGATCGGCTGCCAGGCGCAGCTGACCCGCGACGGAATCGAGATCCTCCAGATCACGGAGAGCTGTGACGACGAGTGTGGCGACTGTGGCGCCCCGATTCGGTGCGTCACGCCGGCGCTCGCCGCGGGCGTCTACCCGATCATCGTCGATGGCGTCGTCACGAGCGAGCTGATCGTGGAGGACACCGACGGACCGCCGCCGCCCGACGAAATCTGTCGCGCCGTTCCTTGAGGGGGATTTTTCGATCCCTCTCCCGTTGGTCGATTCACCCCAAACGTTCGCTTGGCGACTCACGCCGTTAGCTCTGCTGCTTTGTTTCGCTCGATGCTCCTTGAGCGCGTTCACGCGGACGTGCAAAGGTGCGCCGTGGCGTTCATCTGTAAGCACGGTCATCAGCACGGGGTTCAACATCGTCATGGAGGCGAGTTCGCCTCCAGCGGCGCGAACAAGCACTACGCTCCTGACCTCACCCTCGAGCCCGTTCACCTCGACATCGCGCTCCATGTTGATCTGGAAGCGGAGCGCGCGGTGGGAACGGTGACGCACACCTTGCGCGCCAACGTCGCGGGCGCGAAGAGCATCACTCTGCACGGGGTCGATCTCGACGATGTCACGGTCGACGACGAGGGGGTCCAGCTCGCGTACGACGACAAAGAGCTGACCTTGCTCTTCGAGTCGCCCTTCGCGCTGGGCGAGGAGCGTCAGGTCGCGATCCATTACCGCGTGACTCACCCCGCGAGCGGCCTCTTCTTCAGCAAGCCCGCGGCGCACAACGAAGGCGGCGCGTGGTTCGCCGCGACCGACCACGAGACGGAACGCGCGCGCCATTGGCTCCCGACGATCGATCTCCCGGCGGTGCGCCCCACGCTCGCGTTTCACCTCCGCGCCGACGCGCGCTTCACCATTCTCGCGAACGGTCGCCTCGAACGGGAAGAGCAGCACGACGATGGGACCAAGACCGCGCATTACGTTCTCCCGCAGCGCTGCCCGAGCTACCTGACCTGCTTCGCGATCGGAGACTTCATCAAGTACGACGGTGGTGAGCACCACGGCGTGCCGGTCGCGGCGTACACGGTGAAGCCCTGGGACGCCGACTCGCTGGAGCGCAGCTTCGCCAAGACGCGCGAGATGCTCGACTGGATGACCGCGAAGCTGGGCGTGCCGTTCCCGTACCCGAAGTACTCGCAGTTCGCGGTGCCGGGGATCGGCGGCGCGATGGAGAACATCTCACTCGTGAGCTGGGACGACCGCTTCATCATGACCGCTCCGCTCGCGAGTGAAGAGCAGCAGCTGGTCGACGTGGTCAACGTGCACGAGATGGCCCACACCTGGTTCGGTGACCTTGTGGTCTGTCGTGACTACGGCCACGCCTGGTTGAAAGAGAGCTGGGCGACCTACATGGAGGCCTGCTGGCTTGAGGATCACCTCGGCGCCGACGCCTTCCAGCACGACCTCTACGTCTGCGCCGAGAAGTACATCGGCGAGGTGAAAGGGCGCTACGTCCGACCGATCGTGACGCGGCGCTTCGACAGCAGCTGGGACATGTACGACTACCACCTCTACCCGGGCGGAGCGATGCGGCTGCACATGCTGCGTCGGATGCTCGGCGACGGGATCTTCTGGGAGGGCGTTCGGACCTATCTCGAAGAGAACGCGCAGGGGGTGGTCGAGACGATCGACTTTCAGCGCGCGCTGGAGCGCGCGTCGGGTCGCTCGCTGGGTCGCTTCTTTGATCAGTGGATCTTTGGCAAGGGCTATCCAGATCTCAAGGTCAGCTTCCGGTACGACGCGACCGCGGCGACAGGGACCTACGTGATCGAGCAGCGGCAGGTGGACGCCAAAAAGGGCGTCGGGCTCTTTGAGTTCCCGCTCGTGCTGGCGTGGACCATCGGCGGCAAGGAGCAGCGCGAGACGGTGACGATCAATCGGCGCAAGGCGGTCTTCACGTTCAAGATGTCGATGGACCCTGCCACCGTGCAGGTCGATCCCGACGGTGACCTCATGCATGGCGTCGAGCTCGACGTCGGAGATCGCCGGCTGAGGCTCTTGCTCAAGAAGGGCAACGCGCGCGGGCGGATGCAGGCAGGTGCCTCGCTCGCCAAGACCGGCAAGCGACGAAACGTGCAAGCTCTCGCGGAGGCCTTCGAGACCGAGCCGTTCTGGGGCGTGCGCGCAGAATGGGCGAAGTCGCTTGGACGGAACACCACCCTCGCGTCGCTCGACGTTCTCCTCAAGCTCGCCGAAGCGCACGAAGACGCGGAGAGCCTCGCCGCGGTGATGTCAGCGCTCGGGAAGTTCCGTGATGAACGGGTGAGCCGCGTCGTGGTGACTCGCCTCGCGAAAGGGCTGCCTCCCCGCGCGACCGAAGCGGCGTACCTCGCGCTCGGCGCGCAGCGTGAAAACGCCAAGCTGGACGCCTTGATCGAAGGTGCACAAACCGAGACGCCGACCGGGTTCCCGCAGGGCGGGGCGATCCGCGCGCTCGCCGAGACGCGTCTTCAAGGCGCGCTTGAGACCCTATCGTCTCTGGCGAGCCCGAGCGCGACGCCGGAACGGGTCCGCGCGAGCGTGATGACCTCTCTCGGGTCCCTCGCGAAGACGCTCCCGAACGAGCGTCCGCGTGAGCACGCGATCGAGCTGATGGTGGACGGTCTCCGCGATCCCAACCCACGCGTGCGGATCGCCGCCGCGCGCGCGCTCTCCGTGGCGCGGGCGAGTCAAGCCGCCAACGCGGTCGAGGCCTACCGCGCGACGCTCCCGGCCCAGGAGCAGGTTCGGGTGGGTCGGCTGCTCAAGACGATTCGTTCCGGTCGTGGGCAGAGGAAGGACAAGCGCGTCGAGGAGCTGCTCGATCGCGTCAGGAAGCTCGACGATCGAATCGAGAAGCTGGAGGCGAAGAAGGGCGTCAGTTAGGCGGGCTCAAGGTAGGTCGCGACGATGTTCTTGTCCCCGACTCCAGGGAAGCGAACCTCGACGCGCGGAGGGACACCTCCGGAGACCGCGAGGACCTTGCCGACGCCGAAGCGAGCGTGCCGAACGCGCATCCCTTTTCGAATCCCGCCTCCCATGTAGAGATCGTTGCCCTCGGTGACGTCGACGTAGCTGTCGCCTTCGAAGGCGTCGTCCGCGAGCTGTTGTTCCTTGCGAGGCGCGCGTTGGGCAACGTCCCAGCTGTCGGTCGTGACGAGCTCGAACGAGCTCGGCGTTGGTCGCGCGGGAGCGTCCCAGGGATCGGGTTGGTAGGCCGGAACAGCGCGCCTCCGAGGCTGTCCGAGCTGCTCGATGTCGTCTTGCGGGAGCTCATCGAGGAAGCGCGAGGGCACGCCGTTTTTCAGTTGTCCAAAGACGCGTCGGCGGGTCGCGTAACTCAGCACGAGTCGCTGTTCCGCGCGCGTGAAGGCGACGTACGCGAGCCGTCGCTCTTCCTCGAGCTCCTCCGGGTCTTCCCACGGGTCGGTCCCCTTGAACGGGAACATCTGCTCTTCCATCCCGGTCACGAAGACCGTGGGGAACTCGAGGCCCTTCGCGGCGTGCACCGTCATCAAGGTCAGGCGATCGGTGAGCGCGTCCTTTTGCGTCGCCTCTTCCTGGAGGGTGACGCCCTCGAGGAACGCCGAGAGCGGATCGCCCTCGGCCAGCAGCGCTGCTTCGTCGCGATCGAGGTTGTCGGCGAAGAGGGGGCCGCGCTCAAGGTTTTGCGCGAGGACCTGTTCGTGCGCTTTGCGTCGCGCGGTCAGCTCCTCGTCAAAGAGCGCCATCGAACCGAAGAGCTCGGCGATGTTTTGGAGCCGCGCGTCGGACTCGGGCGTGTTCTCTTTCTCGAGCATCGCGCGGTAGCCGGTGAGGTCCGCGATCGTTCCGCCCAGGTCGGAGAGCGGGAGCTCGCGCTTGTGACGCGCGAGTTCTTGCAACAAAGCGAGAAACGCGCCGAGCTTCTTCTTCGCGGCCGCGCCGAACACCGACGCCTCGCTCGCTTCCTCAAGCGCCGCGAAGACCCCGCTCCCGTTCTGAGCGGCCAGCTCAAGCAAGCGACCGATGGTGGTCTTGCCGATGCCGCGCGGGGGCGTGTTGATGATGCGCAGGAGGCTGACGTCGTCGTCTCGGTTGTGGAGGACGCGGAGGTAGGCGAGGAGATCTTTGACCTCGAGGCGATCGTAGAAACGGGTGCCGCCGACGATGCGGTACGCGATGTTCGCGGTCCGCAGCGTCTCCTCGATCACGCGTGACTGCGCGTGCACGCGATAGAAGACGACCATCTCGGAGAGCGGGTCTCCTTCTTCCTGAAGCGACTGGACCGCGCGCGCGACCATACGCGCTTCGTCGCGCTCGTCTTCGGTCCGCACGACCAAGATGCGGCCGCCCTCATCGTTCTCGGTGAAGAGCTCTTTGGGCTCGCGATCTTTGTTCCGGCGGATGACCGCGTAGGCGCTCCGCAGGATCCGCTTCGTCGAGCGGTAGTTCTGCTCGAGCTTGATGATCTGCGCTTCGGGGAACGCGCGGCGGAAGTCCAAGATGTTGCGCCGGTCCGCGCCGCGCCAACGATAGATGCACTGGTCGTCATCGCCGACCACGACCAAGTTTCGGTGCATCGAGGCGAGCGCGCGCACCAATCGGAACTGCGCGTGGTTGGTGTCCTGAAACTCGTCGACGAGGATGTGCTCAAAACGATTCGAGAGTGACTCCCGGAGCGACTGGTCTGACTCAAGCGCCAAGACCAAGCGATAGATCAGGTCACCGAAGTCGAGCGCGCCGGCTTTGCGCATCCGCTCCTCGTACGCTTCGTAGACCCGCGAGACGATCTCCGAGATCGGATCGTCGGTCGGCATGTCCTCGGGGCGCGTGACCTCTTGCTTCGCGCGGTTGATCCGGTTCGCGACGATCTTGGGCGTGACGCGCTTGGGGTCGAGGGCGAGGTCTTTCAGGACGCGCTTGACCATCGCGCGCTGATCTTGGTCGTCGTAGATCGTGAAGTCGCGCTTGAGGCCGATCACGTCCGCGTTCTGTCGAAGGATCCGCGCGCAGGTGGAGTGGAAAGTCCCGACCCGGAGCCGTGACGCGAAAGCGGGCGCGAGGCTGCTCAATCGAGCGCGCATCTCGGAGGCGGCTTTGTTGGTGAAGGTGACCGCCAAGACGTTGCGTGGGGGGACGCCGCGCTCGAGCACGAGATGAGCGATCCGGAACGTGATCACTCTGGTCTTGCCGCTTCCAGCGCCTGCAAAGACGACCAGAGGTGAACCGTCGTGCAGTACCGCGTCACGCTGCGGACCGTTGAGACTCGCGAGGTCTAAGGACATGCCCGCCGAAGCTACCGCACACCTGTCTCATCCTCGTCTGCTTCGCTCGCTCGTGAGGGCAAAGATCCCGCTAAGAGGGGAGAACGACGCGGGAATTTTCGGTGGAAACCCGATGTTTGGGCTCCAGCGCGGCTCCGGATTCCGTGATAAACAGGCGATATGGGCAGCGCCGCCGAGAAGACCGAAGAGGATCGCGAAGATCGCGACCCTTCAGCGGATTCACCTACGAAAAAGGTGAATCAAGCCAAGGTCGGGCCGTCGAAACGTTCGAAGGAGGCCATCGCCAAAGAAAGAACACGTGACCAAGCACTGGTCGCGGCAGTGAAGCAAGGTGACCAAGCCGCGTTTCGCCAGCTCTTCGATAACTATCACCGTCGCGCCTACGCGGTCGCGTTCGGCGTGGTGAAGAACCCCGAAGACGCTCGTGACGTGGTCCAGGAAGCCTTCATCAAGGTCCACCGGCACGTCCACAGTTTCCAAGGAACTTCCAGCTTCTACACCTGGCTCTATCGCATCGTTATGAACCTCTCCATTGACCATGTTCGGCGTACCAAGCGGGCGAAGAACCTCGACTACGACGATCGCGTCGGTCGAGCGGCCGATGAAGTCATGGGAGACGGTGCGCTGCTGCCAACGATCATGGACGGGAACCCTGGGGTCAGCGTGATGCGCCGAGAGCTCGCGGAAGCCATTCAGCGCGCCTTGTCTGAGCTGCCCGAGTACCACCGCGTTGTCATCACTCTCCGCGAGGTCGAAGGCCTCAGCTACGAGGAGATGGCTGAAGTGCTCAAGGTCCCGAAGGGAACGATCATGAGCCGACTCTTCCACGCGCGTCGGAAGATGCAGGCTTCGCTCAGTGATTACCTTCAAGGCGATCTCACAATCAAATGACTGCTGACAAAAACACCCACGCCGAGAGCGCCCCTGATGAGCTCGACCCCACGCTCAAGAAGGCGCTCGAGTTCGATGAGAAGCTTCAGCGCTTCTACGACGATGAGCTGAGCGACGCGGAGCGCACGATTGTGTTGCGTGAAGTGGAAGCGACCGAGGAGCACCAGCTGCGGCTCGATCAGATGTCGCGCCTCGGCGATCTCCTGCGCTTCTCCGCGAACGAGCTCAACGCGGACGTCAGCAGCGAACAAGCAGACGATCTCTTCGCGACCATCTCGGAGAACCTGGTCAACACCAACGTGGTGCGTCTCGACGCCGCGCGTGCTGAACGGAAGCGCCACACAGGTTACGTCGTTGGTGCGTTCGCCATCGCGGCCGCCTTCGCGCTCTTCATGATGTTCCGCGGCGGTGACGGGACCGAGGTCGCCCAGGGCGATGACGCGACGGTCACCGACGAGACTTCGGCTCCGGTCGTCACCATTGAGGACGAGCCGGTCGTCGAGATTCACGCTGCCGCAGGTTCTGAGGTGGAGGAGGTCGACTTTGGCGCGAACACCGGCACGGTCTTCGAGGTCGAGGGCGCCGCTGGCCAGCCTCTGGCGGTCGTCTGGATCGTCGATTCCGAGGAGGAAGTGCTGTGAAGTCCCGAGCCCTTCGTTCCCTTCGGTCCATCGTCATGGGCGCCGCGCTCCTGACGCTCCTCCCCAGCGGACCCTTGGCGTCTGCGCAGCGCGGTCGTTCGGTCAACGCGGAGGTCACCATCGTCCTCGCCAAACAGGCCGAAGGGACCATCGCGCCCGAGCTCACCGAGTTGGCCGCGCTTCAACGCGCGCCGTTCAACGCTTTTCGCTCGATGGAAATTCTCGATCGCCCGCGGGTCTCGCTTCGCGAGGATCAGGACGTTGATATTCGCCTGCCGAATGGGCGTCAGCTCCGCTTGAAGCTTCACGCGATCACCCCGGACGGTCGCTACCGCGTCGGCGCGTCGATCAATCGCCCCAACCCTGATGGCGAGAGCGACTACCTCCCGTTGCTTCGGGTGGTGGCCTCCGCGGGCGATCCCTTTATCGTCGCGGGTCAGTCTCACAACGGCGGGACGCTCGTCATCGTCGTTCGGCTTGCGCCGCAGACCAACAAGCGCCGCTAGCCTGCTCGACGTTTGGCTCAACGATCGACCGCTAGACCGCGATCGTCATTCGGTTCAAGATGGCCGCGGCCGAGTTTCTCGTCCTTCGTGAACCTCGGCCATATACTCGGTCAAGGTTAGGGACAGGGCGATATCAATCGGCATGCCGACCCGCGAGGGGGTATCAGCAGCTTGGACAAGACGGTGACAGGCAAGAGCGGAAACACGAAGACCCAAAAACAGTGGTCTCATGAGTTCGTGGACGAGACGGAAGTCTCTAACGTCGGGGCGTCCTGGGCGATGGTCGGTGATCGGCTCGCGAAGACCTGGACGACCGAGTCCCTCGTGCCGCCAGCGTGGTCGACGCCCGGTGCGAAACTTTGGGCATCCGGCGAGCGCCCGCGCTGGACCGTCGCGGCTGAACCTGCCTCGACCGGTGCTGCGGATGCAGAGCTCCTGCAGCGGGTCGCGAAGCTGGCGGATCCTCGGATTACGCTGGTGGACGCGCATGACCTTCCCAACGTTGATGTCGCGATCGATGACGCCTGCATCCGCGCGGTGCTCTTTCTCTGTGGGTCACCTGCGATGACGACGCCGCTCCTTGGCGTGACCGCGGACGTCGGAGAAGTTCGTGAGTCGGTCCCGCCGCTGGAGCTGCTCGTCGGCGCGCCGCAGGTGCACCTCGCGCACGCTTCGCTTGTGCGGGGACCGTCCGACGCGCCGCTCATCATCTCGCGTGGTTTTCTCCCGTGGGAGATGTGCAGCGACGCGATGATCACGGCGCTCGTGCTTCAGGTCTGCACCTACGCGGATCGCTTGCAGCGTCGCTTCGAGATGTGAGCCGCTCGCTCTTCTCTTTGTCTTGAGATTCGCTTCGCGCGTCTGCCGTGGCAGCATCGCGGAATGAGAACCTCTATCTCGTTCGTCGGGTTCGCGTTCTTCCTTATGAGCTGCGCTGCGCAGCCGTACTCTCCGCCGGCTCCAGACGTCGTGGTCCCGAGCTTTGACGGGGTCGTGTGCAACGAGGGCTGGTGCCAGTGCCCCGAAGACGCGGAGACCTGGTTTGATCCCGCTGCGGTGAGCGGCGACACGAGCCGCGACGAGCGATGCGCGGTTGGAGAGATCGGGATGAGCGAACCGCTCTGCAACAACGGCTGGTGCCGCTGCCCCGACAACATGGAGGTTTGGTACGATCCGAGCAGCAGCGGGTCGACCGGCATCGAGACCCGATGCGGAGCTCCGGACCCCGACCCGGACCCCGACCCGGATCCCGATCCTGATCCCGAAGAGCTGACCTGCAACATGGGCTGGTGTCGATGCCCGAGTGATCCCGATACGTGGTTCGACCCGAGCGCGATGACGGGGGATACGAGCCGCGCGGAGCGCTGCGGGACCGAAGGTGGTGATCCGACCCCCGCGCCGCGTCCCATGACAGCGACGCGTCCTCCCGAGAACACCGGGACCGGCTTCTTCACGAACGGGGGATCGATCTACGACGCCAACGGCGAGCTCTTCGTCGCGCGCGGCGTCAATATCACGCCGGCGTGGGGTCGCCTCGATCACAACCGCGAGTCGCTCGCGATCATCTCGCGCTCCTCGGCCAACCTTGTCCGGATCGCGGTCGGCGACTTCATTCCAGGTCGCGTGGATACGCCGGAAGCGGTCCGCGCGTTGGTCGAGCGCGGCATCGAGAACCGGCTTGTCGTGATGCCGGAGTGGCACTCGATCACCGGCGGGCTCGATCCCGCGGAGCTCGCCCGCGTGACGGACTTTTGGCTGCTCCCGGAAAACGTGACCTGGCTCCGCGCGAACGAGCGGCAGATCATGCTCAACATCGCGAACGAGTGGGGCGACCGTGACGACCCGGTGGCCTGGCGGGACGCATACATCGATTCGATTACGCGCCTCCGCGACGCAGGGGTGAACGCGCTCATCGTCGTCGACTCCACGCTCTACGGTCAGAGCCCAACCGCGATCCTCGAACACGGCGCCGCGATCATCGAAGCCGACCCGCAGCACAACGTCGCGTTCTCGATTCACATGTACCGGTTCTGGAGAACCGTTGACGACGCGGACGACGTCGGCAGCTGGCCCCATGGTCCGTGGTCGGTCGAGACGGAGCTCGGGAACATTGACGCGGCGGGTCTCCCTTTGATGATCGGCGAGTTCGGCGCGCCGACCTCTCCGGAGACCGCGTTCAGCACGCAGACCCTGATGGACATCTGCGGGGAGCGCTCGATCGGTTGGATCGCGTGGGCGTGGAAAGAGACCGCGGGCGCCGACCAGCACCACGACATGCTCCGCGTCGCCAACGCGTTTGACGCGGACGCGGACCTCACGGACTTCGGGCGACTGGTGCTCGATCATCCCGCGGGAACGCGCGCCACCTCGCGAGTGCCTGAGATCTTTTAGCGGCGCCTTAACGAAAGAACACGCGTCCACAAAGGCCGCGCGTTCTTTCGAGCTTCGTTCAGATCACGAGCGGGCTACCAGCCTGCCATCTCGTCCACGAGCCATGTTCGCGTCGCGGAACCGGCCACGCGCGCAGCGTTGTTGATGCCGACGGCGCTCCCCGAGTGGATCCCGAGGAGGAAGGGTCGCCCTGAGCTGAGCTGGTAGTAGAGCGGCCCGCCGCTGTGTCCGCCGGTCGTGTCACAGTTGTGGTTGAGCCGGGTGGAGGTCACCGAAGTGACGCTGCAGCCCATCCCGTGAAGCTGACTGATCCCGGAGGCCGCTCCGTTGGGAGGTGTGCCGGGGTACCCGAACTGCCGCGCTTGCTTCGACTGAATCGAAGAGCTCGAGGAGAGCGAGGACATGCGCATCACCGGAGTTCCCGTGGGCGCGCTGGAGAGACGGAGCAAGGCGTAGTCATGACGCGCGCGGGTCGACCAGGAGTTCCGCCAGGTCGGGCTGATCTTCCGGGAGGTCACGTTCCGACATGTCACGCCGGACCCTATGTTGAAACACATTTGGCCGCGAAGGTTGAAGCCGGCGCGGTTCGAGTTGATCCATGCGTTGGCGCCGCGGTCGTAGACGCAGTGCGCCGAGATGGCGACGTAGCGCGAGCCGACGAGCGTCCCTGTACAGGAAGCGGTACAGTTGCCGCTGCCGCTTGGGCAGGCCACGCCCTGGAGCTGGAGCGTGTACCGGCCGATCGACGCGTACGATCCAAAGCCAGGGTTCGGCGCTAGAATCCGTCCGTCCGAGCCGAGGACCTGCTCAAGCGTATCGCTTCGTTCATCAAGCGACACGCCGTGTTCGTTCGTCAGAGCGAGGTCGTCGGCGAGTTCACCTTGCCACTCCGGCATCGCGTCGCGGAGAGACTGCGCGACCTCTTCGTCGAGGCTCGGCGCGAAGTACTCATGGCCGTCCTCGTGATCGATGTAGGCGCCGTTCGCGAAGAGCGCGTCTTCCGCGTCAGCGTTCTCGTCGTCGTCGACATCAAACACGGGCTCTTCAAAGAGCCGCGAGACCGCCGGGGTCACGCCGAGATCGATCCACTCTCGACCTTCCGCGGTCACCGAGTCTTGGCCTGCCGTACACGCGCCGATCGCGAGCGCGCAGAACAGGGTGAGGGTCGTCTTCTTCATCATCATCACTATGTGTTCCTTCCGTCGGCGGCCGCGCCATCACGCTCATCGCTGCGGACCGTCGCGCCGACACCAAGAAGGTGGGTCCGCGTGCGGCTCCTGCTACTCGCGACGCACCAGCCGACGCCTGCAGGGGAAAGTCGCGATCGCGAACCGCGCTGCTCCGCTAAGGGCGACCTCCTCCGTTCGTGCGTTGTCGCGCGCCTCCCCTCGACGCACGTTGCCTGCCAGATGGATCTACCTCGAGCTGACCAAGTCGAACCGCGCGCGCTCCCTCGTCGCCGGGACGGGAAAGACATCTTCATCGCGGTCCTCGACGCGACCGAGCGATTGATCGAGACCCGCGGGATCGCCGCGCTCACGACGAACCACATCGCCGAAACCGCGGGCGTGGGTATCGGCTCCTTCTATCGCTACTTCGGAAACAAGGAGACCGCGGTCGCGGAGGTGCAGCGAAGGCGGGAGCGCCGGACGATCGAGCGCGTGATGTCGCAGCTGTCCGAGATGACGGACGCGTCGCTCGAGGAGAAGATACGCGTCACTGTGGGTGCGTTGGTGGGACCCGCGCAGGGAGGGCTCACGCTCCGGCGAGAGCTCCTCGATATTCCGCGCTGCTGGATCGACCCGACGGCGACGGAGGCAGAAGACGAGCTGCGGCGGTTTCTCTGTCAGCAGATCGCGTCGTTCTTCACTTCGGAGGACGCCGAGCTCATCGCGTTCATCTGTATGTACGCGGTTGAGCGGGTGATCGAGGCAGCGGTCCTTCGTCAGCCTGCGCTTCTCGACGACCCGCGCTTCGTCGATCACCTCACGCGCCTTATCTTGGGCTATGTGGAGGGCTCCGCGGTGGACGCTATCGGCTCTCGCGGCGCATCCGGTTGACCTCTTGGTCTGCGCAGCGCGTCGTCTCTGGGAGGCGATAGCGTTCCGCGGCGCGCAAGACTTGGTCCACCGCGTCGTCGAGGGTGACGCGATGCCCAATCGAGACGTACACAGGTTTGACTCCGTCTTGCGTTCGCAAGCAAGCGCCGATGACCTCACGTTCCACGCGGACCGGTGCGCGCGAGCCTCGCTTGTCGGCGGGCGCGTCGTGCTCCCCGAGCAACCGGTTCTTGGCGCAGCCCACCGTCGGGATGTCGAAGATGACGCCCAGGTGCGAGGCGAGGCCGAACCGCCGAGGATGCATCACGCCGTTGCCGTCGCAGATCACGAGATCGGGCGCCACGTCGAGTTTCGCGAAACACTGGATGAGCGGGGGGAGCTCGCGGAACGAGAGACAGCCCGGGGTGTAGGGGAAGGTCGCGCGTCCGGTGTGGCGCGCGATCTCGACGACCTCGAAGGTACGCGCATCGAGGACCACCACGGCGGCATAGAGCGCGTCGCTTTCCTTGTCGTAGGCGACATCGGCTCCGGCGATCGCGCGGATCGGGCCGAGCGGCGTGACCACGCGTCGAAGAGAGAGCGCCCGCTGCACCCCGATCGCGGCCGTCTCATCCGTCGGCCACGCCATGTCGATGACGGGTTTCACGTCGTCACCCTGGTCATCGAGAGCGTTCCGCGCAACCCAAGGTCAGGGTCAGCGCGAACGCGCTCCCTTTGGTATAACGCGCAGCCATGTGGAGCCGAATCGTTGAGAGCGTGACCCTGAGGAGCGCCGCGTTGCGCGCTCGGGAAGCGAATCCAGCGGAGCAAAGCGCGGCGCGGGAGCGCGTGTCTCGTGGGCGAGAGAGCGTCGCGGCGGCCGAGGTCCTCTACACCAACGATCACCCGGCAGAGGCGCTCCGGGTGGCCGAGCGCGCATTTGTGGAAGCGAAGGACGCGGCGCGTTCGTGCGCCGCGTTGCGTCCGGCGAGCCGTCCCGCGGAAGGCGCGCTCGCCGATGAAGTGAAAGACGTCCCGGTCACTCAAGACCAGCTCGCGGATCTCGCGCCGATGCTCCTTCGAATCGGGGTGCGGAAGCGTCGTCGCGAAGCGATCGCGGCGCTTTCGCTCGAGAGCGCGGCGGCTCCCGAGCGGAACCACGAGATGGATCCCGCGAGCCATCAGCGCGCGCGTGATCTCATCGACGTGACCTATGCGCTCCTCGATCGCGCCGCGGACGTGGCGCAGAGCCCGAAGCAGGTACGGCGACGACGTTTGCTCCGCGCAGGGATCGCGGTCTTGTTCCTCTTGGCGCTCATGACGCCGCTGCTCTTCAAACTTCAGGATCTCTACGCCCAGAGAAACGCTGTCTGGGCGGCGGAGTACTTCCGCAACACCGAGCTGGAAGGCGAGCCCGCCGAGACCCGCTTCGATCCCGAGGTTCGCTTCAACTGGCGCGGCAGCGGCCCGTCATCGGTGGGGGCGGACGGTTTCTCCGTTCGCTGGCGCGCGTGCCTCGATCTCGCGGAGGACAGCACCATCGCGATCCAGCTGGGATCGGATGACGGCGCGCGGCTCTTCTTCGGCGACGAAGAAGCGATCGATCTGTGGGCCCGTCACGCCTTTCGGTTGAAGGACGAAGACGTCGAGCTCCCCGCCGGAGCGCATCCCGTTCGTGTCGAGTATTTCGAGCGCGCAGGGAACGCGAAGGTGGAGCTCGAGCTTCGCGTCAACGGAGAGGCCGCCCCGCTTCGCCGACCGAACGCCGACGGCGGTTGCTGACCCACCGACTCGTGGATCGCTTCGAAACGAAAAACGAGAGGGGGTCTCGAAAAGACCCCAGACAGAATGAGCAAGCGACTTGGTGATGCGACGAGATGGTGAGCGAAGCGAACGGTCGAGGAGCGTCGCGCAAGTCTAGCGCGCAGCAGAGCGAAGCGAACGTTTGGGTGAATCGACCAAAGGTCGAGAGGGTCTCGAAAAAGACCCTCCCAAGAAAAACGAGACCCTCTCGACCTTTGCTTTGGTCGCTCTATTCGACGAACGCTTCGTAGATCTCTTCGTCGTACGCGCCTGCGTGGGAGATCCCGAGCCGGTCGTAGAGGCCCTTCTCCGTGATGACCTCGATCCCGAGGGACTGCGCCTTCGCGAGCTTGCTGCCGGCCTTCGCGCCGACGACCAAGAGGTTCGTCGTCTTGGTGACGCTCCCCTTGCAGGTCCCGCCGTTCTCCGCGATCAGCTTCTCTGCTTCCTTTCGCTTCATGGCTGAGAAGGTCCCGGTGCAGCACACCACGAGGCCGTCGAGTCCGTCACCAGACTGCTTGACCGCTGCCTTCGCGGCCTTCTCCTTGGCCTTGGACTTCGCCGCGGTCTTCTTGCCCGACGAGACGTTCTTCTTTCCAAGGAGACCCATGAGGTCGGCTTCGCTGATGATGGGGATGCCGTAGCCCTGCGCCTTCGTGAGCTTGCTGCCCGCGTCCTTGCCACAGACCAACAGCTCGGTCTTGCTCGACACCGAACCCGAGACGTTCGCGCCGGCCGCGGTACATGCCGCTTCCGCTTCCTTGCGCTTCATCGTCTCGAACTTTCCGGTCAGCACGACCTTCATTCCGCTGATGCTCTTGGGCACCTTGCCGGCCGTGGTCGCGGCTTTCCGCGCGGGGGCCTTTGCGGTGCGCTTGCTGGGCTTGCTGGTCTCGCCGCCGCCGCTCTCGCCGAGCACCTTCAGCAGCTTCGCCTCGTCGTACACCGGCACGCCGAGCGACTCCGCCTTGGTGAGCTTGCTTCCGGCCTTCGCGCCGGCGAACAACATGTTGGTGTTCTTCGAGACGCTCCCGGTCACGTCGGCGCCGAGCGCTTCGAGCGCTTTCTTCGCCTCGCTCCGCTTCATTTGCTCGAAGGTCCCAGTGAGCACGATCTTCTTTCCAGCGACGTCCATTTTCCCTACTCCCTGCCAACAACTCGTGGCTGCGTGAGTGTCTACGCAACGCGAGCCAGTTGTCCCCCCTCACTTTGGGTTTTCACGATGATTCCATGAGAATTCGTACGGCGAGAATCATGGCGCGCCGCGTCACACCGTGAACCCCAGGCCACGTCAACGAAGAGAATTAGCCAGCGATTCCGGCCACACGGTCAGGAATGGTCGTTGCAGAACACTCTGCCCATGTTTCTCTTCACGAGACTCTCTGGACGCTTCCAAAAACGGAAACTGTCTCGACTGCTTCGACGGTCACTCAAAGGACTCGGCATCGGCGCGCTCGCGACGCTGACCGATCTCATCGCGCTCTCGTTCTTGGTGGAAGTCGTCGACATCGCGCCAAAGGTCGCCAACGCGCCCGCGCTTCTGTTGGGCGCGATGGTTCAGTTCTTTGGCTGCCGTCATGCGCTCTTCGACAACGCGCAACACGGGTCGCTTCGGCGGCAAGCCGGCGGTTTCGCGATCACGGAGGCGGGGACGCTCGCGCTCAACGCGGCGCTCTTCCACGTGCTCGTCCACCAGACCTCACTGCCTTACCTAGCGGCTCGCTTGCTCGGGGCGTTCGCGGTCTTTGTCTGTTTCAGCTACCCGCTCTGGAATCGCGTTTTCCGGACCGCCGAGCTCATCCACGATCCCCAATAGAGATCCTCGCGAGACCCGCAACGCGGTACGATGCGCGCGATGGATCGGCTCGAACGCTTGCTCGATCTCGTGCACGTTCTTCAGAGCGCGCGCGAGCCTGTACCGCTCTCGTCGCTCGAGGCGCAGTTCACTGACTATCGGGGCGGCGGAGAAGCCGTGCGCCGGAAGTTCGAACGCGACAAAGCGGAGCTCGCCCAGATTGGACTGGTCCTTCGCTACGTAGATGATGAAGAGGCGGGGAGCGGGTACCTCCTCGACGCCGCCGCGAGTTACCTCCCGGATCTGGAGCTGAGCGATGATGAGCACGCGCTCCTCGCGTCGGCCGCCCGCGCCGCGCTCCGTGATCCCGCGTTTCCGAATCGGCGCGCGTTGCGGCACGCGCTGGCGAAGCTCGACGCGGATGAAGAAGAAGACACGACCGTGTTCGTGCACCACGGCGCGACCTTGTCCTCTGCTCAGGTCGAATACGTCGAGCTGCTGATGGACGCGCTCACGCGGCGTAAACGCGTGGCGATTCGATACCGGAACGCCAACGGTGTGGAGAGCGAGCGAAGCGTCGACCCATACGCGGTGATCTTGAAAGGCGGGGAGTGGTACCTCGTCGGTCACGACCACCGGAGCGAGGAGACGCGAACGTTCATGGTGAGCCGGGTCAAGGAACTAACCGTCAACGGCAAGGCGCCCGGGTCGTCGGACTATGAGATCGACGAGGCGTTTTCAGCGAGTGAGTTCTCGCGCCGCTCGCCGCTCACCTATCGCATGCACGATCCGACGAAGGTGGTCGTGGATCTCGACGCGGACGTAGGCTTCCTCGGCGCGCGCTGGTTTCAGGTGGAGCCCACGGTCCATGATCACGTCGCGCGCTTCGAGTTCGTCACGACCAACCTCGGCGCGGTGGTCGACGGGGTGCTCGCGTTGGGCCGCCGCGCAGAGCTGATCGCTCCGGCGGAGGGTCGACGCGCGATCGCTGACGCCTTGCGTACGGTGGTCTCCATGCACCGCCCAGCAGCGCCCGACCCAGACGCCACGAACGAGGTGCTCGCGTGAGCCGGCTCGAAGGCGACCTCTCGCGTTTCCTGATCTTGGTTCCGTATGTCGCGGCGCATCCACGGGGTGTTCCCGTGCGTGACGTTTGCGAGCGGCTCGACGTGGACGTCAAACAGCTGACGCGTTTGCTGGACCGCGTGGTCTGCGTGGGCGCGCCGGACGGCACGCCGGATGAGATGGTCGAGCTTTATCTGGAGGGAGACCGCGTGCACGTCACGCTCCCTCAGAAGTTTGTTCGCCCGCCCCGATTCAGCGTGGAGGAGATGCTCGCGCTGCTCATGGTGCTCGCGCCGCTGCGGAGCGCGGGGCCATCGGTGCAAGGTCGCGCAGACGCTTTGTCGAAACGCTTGACGGAGCTCGCGAGTCAGCGCGCCGAAAACGTCGCCGAAGACGTCGCGTCGCGGGTCCGGGTCGATCCGCGAGGGCTCGAGAACCCGGCCCACCTGCGTGATCTCGAGCGGGCGATTGAGGAGAGCCTCGAGGTCGACGCCGAGTACTTCACCGCGTCTCGTGATTCTTTCGGTGCGCGGGTCGTCCGTCCGCGCGCCCTCGTCTCGGTTCGTGGCGTTTGGTACCTCTTGGACGACGAGGCGAAGCGCTTCCGCGTGGAGCGCTTCCACACGCTGACGGTGAGCGATCGCGTGTTCGAGCCCGCCTCCGAGGTCGATCTCTCGCTTCTCCGGAGCGCGGAGTTCTTTGAAAACGCGGCCCTTCGGCTCGAGGCGCGAGTGGACGGCGAGCAGCGCGAGATACCGGCGGCCAGCCTTCACACGACGTGTATGTACGCGACCGCGGCTCGTGGTCAGGTCGAGATCCTCGGTCCGGCCGACGCGCGGGAAGCCGTCGCGAAGCACGCGAGCGAGCTCCTCGCGAGGTACACATGAGCCCGTTCGACGCGGAGCTTCGGTTCGCGCTGAGCCTGGCGGCGCGCGCATCCGAGATGATCCGCGCGGAGTTCTTTCGCGAGGGCGGGCCCCGTGGGGAGGTCGACAAGGCGCCCGTCGACGTGGAGATCGAACGGGAGTTGCGCTCCGCGATCGCGGAGCGCTTTCCGCGATACGGCGTCAACGCGGAGGAGCTCCCGGAAGAGAACCACGACGGAGACCCGGAGCTTGGACGCTGCTTCGTCATCGACCCGCACGATGGAACGCGCGCCTTCCTGCGCGGGCTCCGCGGTTCGTCGATCTCAATCGCGCTTCTCGAGCACGGCCGCCCGGTGCTCGGTGTTGTCTCCGCACCGACGATTCCTGGGGGAGACCTCTTCCATTGGGCCAAGGGGACCACCGCGATGCGCAACGGCGCGCCGCTGGATCGCATCGACGCGCCGCGCACCGCGCTCACCACAACAGACCTGGTTCTCCTGGCGCCCGCTGCGAATCGCTTCGCGCATCAAAATGGCGCCGCGGTGGCGCCCGCCCGCTTCTCAGGCGTCGCGAGCCTCGCGTACCGTCTCGCGCTCGCCGCGGCAGGCGAAGCGGTCGCCGCGCACTCGCTCGTCGGGCCCGCCAAGCACGACTACGCGGCCGGCCACGCCTTGCTCTTGGGCGTTGGCGGTGAGCTTTACGATGAGCGCGGGGAGCCCATCGACTACACCCGCCAGGTCCGCGCTTGCGCAGGCGGCGTCCCAGCGCTCGCCAAGGAGATCGCGACCCGCGACTTTAGCGAGGCGGTTCGCGCCTCCCGTGACTCGCTGACCTCCGTGTTCGCGTTCGCGGAGTCTCCCCCAGGCGCGTCGTGCGACGACGACCGCTCGCTCGATCGCGCGCGCGGTGCGTTTCTCGGTCAATGCGTCGGCGACTCGCTGGGGAGCCTGGTCGAGTTCCGCAGCCCGGCGTCGATCGCGAGCGAGTACCCCTGCGGCGTCTACGCGTTAGCGGACGGCGGGACCTTCAACACGATCGCGGGTCAGCCGACCGACGACTCCGAGATGGCGCTCGCCCTCGCGCGCGCTTTGCTCCAGCGCGGCGGTGATCTCGAGACCATCGCGCACGCCTACATCAGCTGGTACGACTCGCGCCCCTTCGACCTGGGCAACACGGTCGGCGCGGCGGTACGCGCGGGGCACGCCGCGCGTAAAAATGGGCGACCTGTTCTTTCCGCGATGGCGGCCGCGAGCAACCAGACCAGTCAGGCCAACGGGGCGTTGATGCGCGCGTGCCCCCTCGCGATCTATGGCGCGTTCCAAGACCCTGGAAAACTCGCTCGGCTCGCGCGGGCAGATGCCGCGCTGACCCATCCTCATCGCGCCTGCGGTGACGCGAACGTGGTCTTTGTCCTGTCGATCGCGCACGCGATACGAACCGGCGCGAGCGCAGAGAGCATCTACGACTTCGCGCTCTCGCTCACCCGCTCGATCAGCGCCCACGAGGTTGTGCGGGAAGCCATGGAGCGGGCCGCCGATGGTCCTGAAGAAGAACTCACGGTGCAGATGGGGTGGCTCAAGCACGCGCTCCGCAACGCCTTCGCGGAGCTGCTCCGGCCGATGACGTTTGGCGAGCGCATCTCCGCAACGGTGGGGCGCGGTGGCGACACGGACACGAACGCCGCGATCGCCGGCGCGCTGCTTGGTGCGGTGGTCGGCGCGCGCGAGATCCCGAGCGCCTGGCGGTGGATGGTGAAGAGCTGCCGTCCGGATCAGGGTGCCGCGAACGTCGCGCGGCCAAGGCCCTCGTGGCTCTGGCCGGTCGACGTCGACGAGCTCGCGGAGCGGCTCTTGCTGCAAGGTCGGCGCGCGGATTGAGCGCGTCACCGACGTTGGCGACCGTCGTTCGTGAGGGGCTCGCGCGAGCTCGCGTCATGGACGCTCGGCGCGACGTTCTCGGCGCGGATCGACACGACTACGTTCTGGGAGCACCTGTCGCGGAAGAAGTCGTCGCGCGCTTCGAAGCGGTCCACGGCGCGCTCCCGCCTTCCTATCGACGCTTCATTCGCGAGGTCGGCGACGGAGGCGCGGGACCGGGGGTTGGACTCTTCCCGTTTGGTGAGCGCGACGGTGTTCCTTTTGCGGATGACCCGGAGGTGGGGTCGCCCTCGGGCGCGCTGAACTTGGATCGACCCATCGACGGAGCCGTCCCGGTCGCCCGCTTCATCGCGGGAACCGACGTCTGGCTCGCGCTGGGCGACGGCGCTCTTTACGGCGTGACGAGCGAGCGCGCCTACCTGCTCAAGCCTCAGCGAGACTTTGCCGCGTGGTATCTCGACTGGCTCCGCAGGGTCGTCAAAGCGTGCTGACTCCGTAAGGACGTCGGAGGAGCGAGCGTGGGACCATCAAGCGATGCGTCGATGGATAACGCTCTGCGTCGCGCTGACGGCTTGTACTGGTCAGATCGATGATCCGCCGAACACGCGGATGGACCTCCCGCCGACCACGCGGCCGCCCGTCGCCGGTGAAGAGTTCGTGTGTCGCGGCGAGCCCGTTCCGGGTCCCAACTTGGTCCGGCGACTGACCACGGACGAGTACATCCAAACCGTGAATCAGCTCCTCTTGATCGATGTCACGAGCGACGCCGAAGAGATGATCCCTCCCGAGCCACCGGCCGATGGCTTCTCCAACACGGCGGGCGCGCTCGTTGTCTCCCTCCGGCATGTTCAGGCGTACGCGGCGCTCGCCGATACGATCGTCGGGCGGGTGGATCTCGGCGCTCTGATCGATCGGTTCGGCGGGTGTCGTGAAGCGGACTGCGTCGATGATCTGATCGTCGCGATCGCCGGTCGCCTGTACCGAGCGCCGCTCTCGAGCGAAGAGCAGAGCGCGCTCTCTCAAGTATTCGCCAGCGCGCGCGATGAGGGCGAGTCGTTTGCGGCTTCGGTTGGGTGGACGCTTCGGGCCGCGCTTCAGTCCCCTCGTTTTCTCTATCGCGTGGAAGAAGAGATCGGGGACGGAACCGTTCGCGACCTTCAGCCTCATGAGCTCGCGAGCCGGCTCAGCTACTTCTTGTGGGGCGGCCCTCCGGACGAGTTGCTCTTCGCGGCCGCGGAGGCGGGCGAGCTCGTCACCGACGCGCAGGTCAGCGCGCAGGTACGGCGGATGCTCGAAGATGATCGCGCCCGCGCGGCGGCGCGGACCTTTGGAAGCGAGTGGCTACGGCTCGGTCGTCTCCAGGTGTTGACGCGCGACGAGGAGCGTTTCCCGGATTGGACCGTGGAGACGGGGCAAGCGATGAGCGCGGAGACGCTCGCGTTTCTCGATCGCGTCCTCTTTGACGAAGGGCGACCGGTCGGTGAGCTCTTCAACGCTCAGTTCACGGTCGCCTCACCCGCGCTCGCGGAACACTATGGCCTCCCCGAGCCGGGCGAAGACGGCGTGATCGACTTGAGCGGTGTTCCTGAGCGGGGCGGTCTCCTCACCCAAGGCGCGCTCCACACCATCGGCGGCAACGAGTCGTCGATGGTGATGCGCGGGCTCTTCCTGCTCGATACGATTCTTTGCCTCGACATCGCGTCTCCGCCAGAAGGCGTGGACACCACACCGCCGGAGACCGAGGCGGGCAAGTCGCAGCGCTTCTACAGCGAGGGTCGCGTCGCGAACGAGTCGTGCAACGGCTGCCACGCGCAAATGGAACCGCCCGCCTGGGGGCTCGAGCGCTTCGATGCCGCGGGGCGCTACGTGAGCACCGACGAACACGGGAACGACCTTCGGGAAGATGGGCTCGTGCGCTTCCGGCAGCGCGAGGAGCCACGGACTTATGACAACGTCGCGGAGCTCTCGAGCCTGCTCGCGGAGAGCGAGCGCGTTCGGGAGTGCATGTCGCTCAAGGTGAGCGAGTTCGCGATGGGCCGCGCGCTGCTCACGAGTGATGGCTGCGCGCTCTCTCAAATGCGGGAACGCTTCGCCGCGTCGGAAGGAACGTTCGCGGACCTGATGACCGCGATCGTGCTGAGCCCGATGTTCCGGACAATCGGAACCGAGACGTTGACCGAGACGGAGGACGCGCCGTGACCTCACGAAAAAAAGACAGCGACAAGAAGAAGGCAAGTGTTGGGAGCGCCGGGGGCGGAGCGCGCAACGGAACCTATCGTCGCGTGATGAGTCGTCGGACGCTCTTGCGGGGCGCAGGAACGGTCGCGATTGGGCTGCCTTTCCTCTCCGCGATGCAGCGCGACAGCGCATACGCCGCGCTGCCGGAACCGCCCGCCCGTGCCTTCAACGTCTTCTTCGGTCTCGGTTTCCCGACGCCTCTTCAACGGGAAGGGTACGAGGGGCCGATGGAGCCGCTCGGGGCGCTTCGTGACAAGCTCGCGATCGTTCGTGGTGTCGACCAGGTGCGGGCGGACATCGGTGGCATCAACGCGCACTTCGACGGTTCGGGATCCTCATTCGCCGCGACCGCCCCCGTTTCGCAGCGCCAACCCGGCGGCGCGACGCTCGACCAACTGTTGAAGCGACACGCGTATCCGGACGGTCTCCCGGACGGCATTACCCCGGCCGTCGTGATGGGGACCTACTTCCGGCGGATCGATCGACCGTATCGCTACATCCACAGCTGGAACCCAGACGGCTCCGCGGTCGACCTGATGATCGATCGCCCGCAGGCGCTCTTCGATCGGCTCTTCGGGAGCGTCATGCCACCGATGGTCGACGAGGGCGCGCTGCGCGAACAGCGGCTCCGTCGCAGCGTGCTGGACTCCGTGCTGACGCAGTACCGCCACTTCACCAGCGATGCCGGCAACCTCGGCCGTGCTTCGCGTCAGCGCTTCCGCGACCACCTCACGCGTATCCGAGAGTACGAGCGTCGCGCGTTCCCTGAGGACATGCCGGAGCCGGAGCCCGGCTGCGTGATCCCGGAGCGCGGAACGGTCGGAGGTGTTCCTCACGGCGACGCCGCGGATCCCGGCGGCGAAGGCATCGACATTGGCTTGACCGAGCTGGTCGCCCACTGGCGCTTGATGGCCGACCTCTACGCGCTCGCTGTGCAGTGCGATATGTTGCGCTTCGGGGCGGTGACGTACATGAGCGCGGGCGAGCGTATCCGGCTGACCGGTCGCTACGAGTACGAAGGCCGCTTGATCTACGACTTCAACGATCGACGCGATCGCGGAACCGGCGGCGCGCAAGGGTGCAGTCACGAGTTCTGGCACGTCTTCAACGAGGGCGCGGCGAACACGCAGCTCCGCGCGCATCTTCACCTTAAGATGCGGGAGGTGGCGTACTTCCTGAAGGCGCTCGATCAGAACGAGCACCGTGACGAGAACGGGAAGACGATCCTTGAGAACGCAATGGTCACCGTCAGCACCGAGAGCGGCGACGGTCGTCACAACGACGTACGGCGCGAGCTGAGCGGGATCTTCCACGCGATCAGTTCCGGCAACGACCGCTTCGCGGTGGGCGACATTCACGACGTCGGCGCGGAGGGGATCGACGTCTACAATACGATGCTCTCCGCCTATGGCGTCCCGACGAAGCTGGGCCCCGGCGGTCGACCGCTGGAAGAAGTGTCGGCGATTCTGCGCTGACGCGTGTTGCTGTTTCGGTCCAGCGTGCGCTGAAGGTCCTCTCCCCCGAAGCTACTGAAGAAACGCCGGCGCGACGAAGTGAACGTAGGCTTGGCCCGCGAGCACGATCCCGGCGATCGGCGCGGTATAAACGGTCGCCCAGAAGACGCCCCAGAGCACCGATTTCCCGAGGTTGCCTTGGCAGTCGTGACGGTCACGCGCGACGCGTCTCAGCGCGGCGACGATCATCGCGAAGACGAAGAGCACGACGAGCGGGATGATGATCTCCGCGATGATCCAGCCGGTCGAGAGGAGGACGCCGAGCACGATGATGACCCCGATCGCGATCAAGCAGCCCTCCGCGTCGGTGCCGACGTCTGCGAGATTGAGCCAGTCGGACGCGCTCGCCCCTTCCTTTTTGAGCGTCGCGCTCTCTTTCCCGACCCGCGCGACCTCGTCCTTCTTGTCTTCGCCGTAGAGCTGGAGGTCCCGCGCCAAGCGGAAGCCGCGGAAGAGCAGGGTCGAGAGCGTGAGCGACCAGATGGCCCACCAGGCTCCGACGACGAGCTCCGCTTCGATCCACGCAGGCAACCGAAAGACCAACGGGATCAGCGAGGCGGAGAGCGCGAGCGCGGTGAACATCAAGAGCGCCGAGCTCGCTCCGGAGATCGGCAGCTCAAGAGCGCGCACCGCCCGAGGTAGGTTACGGCGGTAGGGCGAGCCGGCGATCGGCTGCTGCATGGGAGCGCCTTGGCGTTCGTGGACGACGCGGCTGGTGCGGAAGCGCTCGCGCTTCTTGAAGAGGCGTCGCGCGGTGAAGCAGAACGTGAGGACCGGCAAAAGCGCGATCGCGCCGCCGAGGCTGAGCGAGAGGTTCGGCGTGAAACGCAACGTCAGGTAGACGAAGAGCGCGCTCATGAGGCCGGCGAACGCGACGTAGGGGAACGGGGAGGTCGGCTGCGCGAGCAACGACACGCAGCCCGCGCACCACGGGCGACCGTCAACGACGTTCCGGTAGCAGCTCTCGCACATCCGTAGTCGGCAGCTTGTGCAGATCGCGGCGGAGGGGATCTCTTTGTGCACTGCGCAGGGCAGCTTGTCCGACGTCGCTTCGGTCACGTCGTGACGTTAGCCCAGCGCGATCGAAACGGCGAACGAGTCGCCTACCGCCGCGTCACAGAAAGATCAGATGGGCTCAAGCGTGACGTGCGTGATCGCGACGCTATCACCGCGCGCGCGGAGCGTGACGGTGACGTCGCCGGCGAAGGTGAACTCTCCGACGGTGTCATCGGCGTACTCGCCACCGCCGCGTTGGTCGACCTCGCGCATCTCCGTTCCGCTGCTGCTCTGCACAATGAAGAGCGCGTTCGGTGAGCGGCTCGAGGTGTGACGCGCTCCCGCCAGAACACGCCAGCGGCCGCTCGCGACCCCGGTGAACCGGAAGATCGCGTCGCCCCGGCGCTCAGCGTAGGAGCTCGGTCGATAGATGCCATCGCAATCGCGCTCGATGTGCTCCGCGGCCGAGGCGGTCCAGGCGTAGCGCCAGTGCGAGCCGGGGCATCCGACGACCCAGCGCGCGCGCATGGTGTAGCTCGCGCTCTCGTATGGAATGCGCATCCGGTCGCGGGGGCCGCCGGTCGGTGGTGGGTCGACCGGGCCGGTCTCGTCGCAGTCGGCGACCCGCGCGTTGATCAGTAGACGCACGTTCTCGATCGCGTAGTAGGCGCGCGCGGCGCTGAAGCGCTCAAACTCGATCGTGTTGGTCCCCGCGCGCAGCCCTGTCGTGATCGTTACCCGCTCGCTCGACATGCGGTTGTCGTTCGCGCTGTCGGCCGGGAGCGGATAGCGCGTCCCGTTAACCCGGATCCAGCCTTCTTCGTTTGGGTGATCGAGGTCGAAACCATCGAACGCGAGGATGGCGGAGCTGATGAGCGCGGGATCCGGGACATCCGTGACCGTGAACGAGAGCGGTCCGGCGAAGCCGTCTTGGGTATCGAGCAACATGCGTCCGCCCCCGGACGCGAACTCACACATCCGGGGATCGACCATCGGGGGGCAATCACAATCCGGGTCGTCGCAATCCGCGAGACCGTCGCCATCATTGTCGACGCCGTCTCCGCAGACCTCGGGGTCCGGACAGTCGCAGTCGCTGTCCTCGCAGTCGACCCGGCCGTCCGCGTCGTTGTCGATCGAGTCGTCGCAGATCTCGGTGGCGCCGCACGCGCAGTCCGCGTCGTCGCAATCTGTCTGCCCATCGCGATCGTTGTCGACGCCGTCACCACAGAGCTCGGGCGGCGCCTCACACGCGTCGGTGCAGCCGTCATCGTCGCAGTCCGTCGCGCCGTCGCGATCGTTGTCGACACCGTCAAAGCACAAGACGTCGCCGCGCTCGTCGACCCCATCTGTCGTATCAGTCGTCGCCGTGTCCGTGCCGCCCCCGCCGTCGCGTCGCGTCGTGATGTCATCGTCTCCGCACGCGAGGAGCAGCGAGCTCAGGAGGAGGAAGAGCGCGACGTGACGCGCCTCGCGGCGCGCGATAAATTTAAGCATGTTCGACATCGTTCGCTCCCCGTTCCTCCCGAATGATATCGATTGACGGCGAGGATGAGAAATCACGTCACTTCATGGTCAGGCTCGGCGGCGCTCGGCTGCGTGTTGGCGTGTGTCGCGGGGTGTCATGATCCGGCGCCTCCTCCAGTCCTGAGCCCGGCCACCAACGTGGACGATTGGCGGGACGCGATCATCTACCAAGTCGTGGTCGATCGTTTCGCGAACGGCGACACCAGCAATGACGTGCTGAACGGCGTCGGCCCAAACGCGACCTCTCTCAAGCGTCATCAAGGCGGCGACTGGCGCGGTCTCCGCGAGAACCTGGATTACATCGAGGAGCTCGGCGCGAACACGATCTGGATCTCGCCGATCGTCGCCAACGTGGACGTGACCGAGGTCGAGGATGGCTACCATGGTTATTGGGCGCGCGACTTCACCGAGCTGAACCCGCGCTTCGGTGATCAAGGAGAGCTCGCGCGTCTGGTCGCGGACGTACACGCGCGCGATATGTGGATCGTGGTCGACGTTGTGACCAACCACGCCGGGCGCGTCTTCTCCTACGACCTCAACGCTAACGGCGTGGTCGATGTCGGTGAGAACGAGCCGCCGTACTTGGCGGGAGGGTACGACGCCCCGCTCTTGTGGCGCGGGGAGCGACCACAGGCCTTCCTCGCGGACGGAACCACGACGCTGACCTCGGAGGACTTTCGCCGGCGCGGACGATCGGGATCGCTCCCGGACCAGCGAGTGTTCGGTGACTTCCCAACCGGCCTCCGTGACCTGAACACCTCAAGCGAACGCGTGCTCGCGGCGATGGTCGACACCTACGCGCACTGGGCGCTGACGTTTGATCTCGACGGCTTTCGGCTCGACGCGGTTCCGCACGTCGAGCACGCCTTCTGGTCCGCGTTCTGTGCGCGGCTCCGCGCGAAGCTGAAGGCGGCAGGCAAGGAGCGCTTCCTGCTCATCGGCGAGGTGTTCGACGGAGACCCGGTGGCGCGGGCGTCCTTCCAAGAGCGGGATATGCTCGACGCGGTTTTCGACTTCTCCTTCAAGCTCGATTTGATCGGTCGGGTGGTCCTCGACGGGGAGGCGCCGAGCACCGCGGCCGCGCTGTTGACGACCGATCGCTTGCTCTTGAGCGACGCGCCCCAGCCAAACGGTGCGGGGAGCAACCCCTGGAGCCTCCGCGGAGTGATCATCGACAATCACGACACGCCTCGGATCCGCGCGGAGCTGAACCGCGATGAGGTCGTCGCGCTGGCCTTGACCTTGTTGTTCACGGTCGATGGACTCCCCACGCTCTACTACGGCACCGAGCAGGACTTTACGGGACGGTCGGGGGGCGATCAGCGTGAGCGGATGTGGGACAGCGACTTTGAGCGCGGGGCGACCTTCGAACTCATCCAACGGCTGATCGCGCTTCGCGCGTCATCGAGCGCGCTTCGGTATGGTGAGCTCACGCTGCGCTACGCGAGCGAGGAAGACGGTTTCTCCGAGGCGCCGGATGCGGGGCTGCTCGCGTACGAACGAAGCGACGGAGGCGATCGACTCCTGATCGTGGCGAACACCCACGCCACGAAGCGATCTTCGGTCGAGCTCGAGACCGGCTTCGACGACGGGTTGGTGTTCGACGTCTTCGGAGATGGTCCCCGTGAAGTGCGCGAGGGACGGGTGAGCGTGTCGCTGCCACCTCGCGGAACAGTCATTCTCCGGCGCTGACCAGAGCGGATCCGGTGGATCGCGCGCGGCTTATTGATCACACGGAGCGGCCCAAGTACAACCTGCGCGATGACCGACCGCATGGTTTGGATGGATCTGGAGATGACCGGGCTCGACCCGGACAAAGAACGCATCATCGAGATCGCCGCGATCGTGACCAACGGTCAGCTCGAGGTGATCGCGGAAGGGCCCAACTTGGTCATCCATCAGAGCGATGAGCTGCTCGCGGAGATGGACGCCTGGAACACTCAGCACCACGGTGACTCTGGGCTCACGGAGCGTGTCCGCGCGTCGACGGTGACCGAGGCGGAGGCGGAGGCGGAGGTGCTCGCGTTTCTCAAAGAGCACGTCAAGAAGCGTTCGGCGCCGCTCTGCGGCAACTCGATTCATCAGGACCGGCGCTTCATCGCGCGGTACATGCGTGAGGTCGATACATATCTTCACTACCGTCTGGTGGACGTCTCGTCGGTCAAAGAGCTCGCCGCGCGGTGGTACCCGGCGCAGTACTCCAAGCGCCCTGGGAAGAAGGGCTCGCATCGCGCGCTTGACGACATCCGCGAGTCGATCGCGGAGCTTCGCTACTACCGCCAGGCCGTGTTCCGAGCTGACCCGAGCGTGGACTGAGTCCCCGTGGCATCCTCTCCGCGATGAACGCTGAGGCCGAGTCCGAAGAGCTCGATCCCGACACCCCTGACCGTCTCGTCCACGCCTCGATCGCGGCGGCGGTCGCTTGCATTCTGTGCGTCGTCATCTTCGTGTTGACCCCGTGGTTTCTCCACGGTGGCCTCAGACCCGTCGCCCGAATCGGGATGGTCTTCGTCGTGCTCGCGGCGCCCGTGCTCTCGTTCCTGTGGTGGCAGCGTTTGCGGCCGCCTGAAGAGGAGGAAGCGGTCAGCCTCGCGCACGTGCTCAAGTTCGACGAGCTCGAGCTGATCGAAGACGCGACGATCACGATGCTGAACGACACCGCGACCAAGATCGAGGAGTTCGACAAAGCAGAGGCGGGGAAAGTGGACGCGATCGCGATCGTCTACGAGCTCCTCTCGACGGGGTTCTCGCTCGCGGCCAGCGATGTTCACATGACACCGGAACAAGATGGCCTCCGCTTTACCTATCGTATCGACGGCGTGCTCTACGATGTCGGCTATGTCTCGCGACGGCATCTCCCGTTCGTCATCAACCGCGTGAAGGTGCTGGCGAGCCTGCTCATTCATGTGCACGCGAAACCTCAGGACGGTCGGTTCACGTTCGACCGGGATGAGTTCCAGGCGCGCGTTTCGACGCTGCCGACGAACCACGGCGAGAAGGTCGTCATCCGCCTCGCGATCAATGACGAGACCCGGTACGCGCTGGATCGCGTGGGCTTCGAGGACGAGACCCTGGTCCTCTACAAGACGCTCTTGCTCCGCGAGCACGGGCTCGTCTATCTCACCGGGCCGACGGGTTCCGGCAAGACGACCACGCTCTACGCCTCGCTCACGCACATCCGCGACACCAAGAGCGACAAGCTCAACATCGTGACGCTCGAGGACCCGATGGAGGTTGATTTTCGCGGTGTCGCGCAGACGCAGGTAAACAACCTGGTCGGGCTGACGTTCGCGGACGGTCTCCGGTCGATCCTTCGTCAGGATCCGGACGTCATCATGGTCGGCGAGATCCGTGACGAGGAAACCGCGCAGACCGCGATCCGCGCTGGGCTCACCGGTCATCTGCTCCTCACCACCGTTCACGCCGACAGCACCGCGGGTGTGTTCCAGCGTCTCATGCAGCTCAACGTCGACCCCTTTCAGGTCGCGGGCGCATCGATCGCGGTCGTCAACCAACGACTGGCGATTCGAAACTGTCCGACCTGCGTCGTCGAGAGCCCGCTGACTGAGCTTCAACAGAAACAGTTGGTCATGCTCGGGATCGCCGACACCCCGGAGTTGGCTGGGCCCTTCTATGAAGGCAAGGGATGCGGCGCGTGTCGCGGCAAGGGGCGCTTCGGTCGCGTCCCGCTCATCGAGGTGCTCAAGGTCGACGACGGGATCCGCGACGCGATCCTCGCCAAGACGTCCAAGCATGAGCTCGAGAGCTTGGCCGTGGAGGGCGGGATGTCGACGCTCGCGGATCAGGCCATGGCGCGTGCTGCTCGTGGTGAGCTCCCGATCGACGAGGTCATTCGCGTGTTGAGCGTCTGAATCATCGTGACGCGCTATCAGACCATCGAGCTGCTCGGAGAAGGACAGACATCGCGCGTGGTCCGCGCGCTGGACACGCGGACCGGCGGAGAGGTCGCGCTGAAGCGAGGCGACCGGGACGCGCTCGCGCGGGAGTTCGTGATCCTCCGCGAGCTGAACCATCCCAACATCGTCCGGGCGTTCGAGCTCGACAGCGATGAGGAGGGGTTCTTTATGGTCATGGAGATCGTTCCCGGAAGTGACCTCGCGACCCACGTCCGCGCGGACGTCGAGCCCATGCCTTCTCCGAAGGTACGGCGGAATCTGGTCACGGCGTTTGGATATGAGCTGCAGGAGGAGGGGCGGTCCGCGTTTCTTGGCTGCACCGACGCCGGGTATCGGACGTTACGCCTGAGCTTCGCGCGGTTGGCGAGCGCCCTGCGGGCTGTTCACGCGGCGGGTTACGTTCATCTCGACGTCGCGCGAGAGAACGTCTTGGCGACCGACACGGGGCTGACCTTGTTGGATTTCGGCATCACGCGAGAGCTCGACCCGGACGCGTCGGCGCAGCATGATGGCTTCGTCGGCAACGCGGTCTACCTCGCGCCTGAGCTCGGCCTCGGTCGCCCGCCCAACGAAGCGTGTGACTGGTACTCCGCCGGTGTGCTCCTCTTCGAGTGCCTCACGGGTGCGCGCCCTTTCGATGGCGGTGGAGGCGAGGTGATGGTGCGCAAGCAGAGCATCTCCGCGCCTGACCCGCGCTCCTTGGTCGAGGACATCCCGCCCGATCTTCACGAGCTCTGCGTCGGCTTGCTCGAGCGCGATCCAAGCAAGCGTCACAACCTCGACTGAGTCACGCGGGTGGTTCGGCGCCCGCGATCGAGTCCGTGATCGACGGCCGCGCGGAACCGATCGAGAGGTACGCGCTGAGCATGAGCGCGCCGAAGACCGCGCTCACGCCGAGCGCCCGGGTCAGCTCCGCAGGCGACAGGAACACGTGATGAATCGCGTCGCGAACGAGCCCGCGCGGCGCGGTGAAGACAGACCAGCTGTTCCAGCGAAGGAAGCGCCCGATATAGATCCCGAGTCCAGAGAGCGCGCTCGTCGCGATGACGAAGCCCCAACCGATGACGCCGCCAAAGCGAGCGCGCACCTGCGCGTGTGCGTGCGAGAGCGAATGACCTGCGAGGAACACGCCCGCGAACGCGAACGTGCTGAGCATCCCGACGTCGTACCAGAAGGGGATCCCGTAACGCGGTCGCAAGTGCATGAGGTCGGTCACGAGGTAAGGCGCGTTCGGGAAGAAGAGCAACCATACGAGCATCCACATCACGCCGACCGGCCCGCGCCACCGGAGCGCGCTCAGCGCCGTCGGGATCCACGCCAAGAAGAGGTTGAACGCGAGGAAGAGAAATTCCGGCGTGTCTCCATAGAGGACGCGTGCGCCGAGGAGCGCGAGAGCGAGCGCGCTGATCGCGACGAGGGGGAAGGGAAACGTTCGGCGGCGAAGGGCGGTGAGCACGCGATGAGCATCAGCCGTACAGGTTGCGCCCGTGCTGCAGCCACGTGGCGTTTTCGTGGCAGAAGACTCGGCGGACTCTCAGGAGCGAGATCTGAGCGAGCTGAACTGAAGCGACCGAACGTCGAGCGCCTCGAGGGGCTCGAAAGCTATCGGACGAGCCGCGCGGCCACGAGCGTGCCGCAGCCACCGTTCGCTTCGAGTCGCGCCTGCGACGACATGCGCACCATCAGCCCGCGTTCTCGTAGGAGCTCGTAGGCGGCTTCGTACTCTGCGCGCGGCACCGCTTCGCAAGCGCTCGTCGCGACCGGGTTGTAGGCGTACAGGTGAACCGCGATGTCGCGCTTGTTGGGGATCGCGAGGACCCGATCGGCGAAGGCCATGAGCTCTGCCGGGCTGTTGTTTTGGTCCGCGATCATCAAGTAGGCGAGCGCGACCTTCTTGCGGCGCTTGCGACTGATCGCCGGCGAGACCTCGGACAAGAGCGCGAAGAGCGGATCGAGCGCGGGTCCCTGCGGCACCATTTGTTCGCGGACCGACTCGGTCCCCGCATGAGTCGAGATCGTGATCCCGTTGTGCGGCACATCCACGAGCCATTCGCGGAGACGCGGGAGCGGGCCGCCGGAGGTCGTTACGCTCGCCGGCGTGCCCCGCTCGCGACACCAACGAACGAACGCGACCGCGTTGGCGTGATTGTGGAGCGGCTCTCCAACCCCGGAGAGCGTGACCCGCGCCAGGGTCCCCGCATCGCGCTCCGCTTCCGTGACCTGGGACTGCAGCTCGTCGAGGGTTAATGCGCGCATCAAGCCGTTCGCGCCTGACGCGCAGAACGGGCACCCAACCGCGCAGCCCACTTGGCTCGAGACGCAGAGCGTGTCACCGCGATAGCGGACCGCTTCCACGGTCGCGCCGTCCGCGAGGTGCACCGCGTAGCGGACGTTGTAGTCGCCGCGTTCCTCCTGAATCAGCCTAGCCGTCACGCAGCGTGCTCAGATCCGTGAGCAGCATGCGCGGCGTCATCCGCGGACCCGGAGCGCTCAAAGCGGTGGCGCCCGTGCGCGTCGAGATCGATCTGCTCCGCCGCGAGCCCCTTCAGTCCCGCTTCGATCAGCGCGACCATCTCGTCTTCGTCGCGCGTACGGAGCGCCTTGTTCATCAAGACGCGCTCGTCGTTGATCGCGCGTCCGAACCAGCGGATGAGCTCCTTGAGCTTCCCGAGCGCTCCGCGTTTCCCGCCGCCGTACGCGGCCCGGTATCGCGCGCGCGTATCGAGGAACCACGCGAGGACGTCGTCGCCGCTCGGGTCAAAGGGAGCCTCTCCGGCTGCAAGAGAAGCGATCTGGGAGAAGATCCACGGGTTGCGGATCGCGGGCCGCCCGATCATCACCGCGGCGCAACCTGTCTCTGCGATCATCCTGGGGGCGTCCGAGGCGTACCAGCAGTCACCGTTGCCGACGACCGGGATGTCGAGCGCGTCCACGAGCGTCTTGATGATTCGCCAGTCGGAGACCCCTTCGTAGAAATCGCAACGTCTCCGCGGGTGCACCGCGATGAAGTCGACCCCTGCGGACTGCACGGTCTCGGCGATCGCGACGACGTTCGCGGCGTCATCGAAGCCCGCGCGGATCTTGGCGCTGAGCAAACATGGCGTGCTCGCTCGCATCGCGCACAACACGTCGTAGAGGAGCACGGGGTCTTTGAGCATCGCGGCGCCGACGCCCTTCTTGACGACCCGCGGCATCGGGCAGCCAAGGTTGATATCGACGACGTCCGCGCCGGCGTCGGCGACGTGCATGGCGGCGTCCGCCATCTTGTCCGCGTCGTTGCCCATCACCTGCACGGAGAGGGGCACGCCGGGCACCTTGATCACTTCCCGACGAAGCGCGACCGGGGAGAGCGGAGCGCGCGAGACACGGACGAACTCGGTGCAGACCATGCCCACGCCACCGCGCGAGGCGATCTGCTCACGGAACATGGGGTGGCCGACCCCTTCCATGGGGGCGAGCATCGTCGGGTGCGCGAGGCTCAACATCCGGCAGACGGAATGACCCAGGACGCGCGAAGAGACAAGTAGGCTGTCGTCTGAGGGAGAGTTCTACGAGATCGAGACCGAAAGCCGCGCTCGTGCGTATGATCAAAGTATGAAGCAGCTCCTGCTCGCTTTCTCTCTTCTCCTCGCCGCGGGCTTCGTTGTCGGTTGTCCGTCGACGGTCACCGTGCCTCGTCTTGAGCGGCCCGATCAGGAGGTCACGGGCGAGGTCGCGGAGGCCCCGGCGGGTCTCGACTGCGCGTACCGAATTCAATCCGCGCAAGAGTGGGACGCGCTCGCTTTCCGTCCGGAGTTTCACAACTTCGCGCGGACCGAGATCGTCAAGTTCGTCATCGACACGCGGGACGAATCGCACGGGACCCGCGTCTACTTTTTGCAGTCGCTCAAGTGGGACCTCCACTACGCCTTCGTCGCGGAGTTTATCGACCCGCGAGAGAACCACGGGCAGTTCAACATCGCGCAGTACCGCCGACCGGACCGTCGCTACCTTCTCGGGTCGCTCGTCCATTATCTCGATGGGGGCCAGCGAACGCTTGAGCTGGTGGCGGGGGACACGATGTCGGCCGAGCAGCTGGAGCGAACGTTCTCGCTCGTGAAGGAGCGGGTCTACTTCGCGGACGACCTCCGGTACCGCGCGCTCTCGACGCAACAAGAAGCACACGCGGAGAGCCTTGGTGATCGCGTCCCGAGCATCCGGATCGACGACATCATGGACGGCGCGCAGTACCAGCCTGTCGTGACCGGGGTGACGTTCGGCTACCTGCGGTTGGTGCGCGGTACGCTCGACGTCGCGCAGGTGCAGCCGAACGATCTCCTGGTCACCGAGAACGTGCCGATGGAGCTCCCGCCGGTGAGCGGGATCATCACCTCCGCGCTGCAGGCTCCGCTCGCTCATGTGGCGGTGCTCTCGCGGAACCGAAACACGCCCGATATGGCGTTACGAGACGCGATCACGGATGAGCGCCTCGTCCGGTTTGAGGGCCGCTTGGTTCGCCTCTCGGTCGGGCCGCAGGACTTCACGATCACAGAAGCGCGACTCGAGGAAGCGCAGGCCGATTGGCGAAGCCGGCGGCCCAGCACGACGTTCCGCCCGGTTCTCGACGAGTCCCGGCAGCAGCTCCGCGAGCTCTGCGACGTCGGGATCGAAGACACCGCGAGCGTCGGCGCAAAGGCCGCGCAGCTAGGAGAAGTCTGCGCCGCGGGCGAACGGTTCATGACGCCTCGCGGTTTCGCGATCCCCTTAGCCCGCTACTTTCGTCATCTCCGCGAACACCACATCGACGAGCGGCTCTCTCGCACCATCAGCGCGACGGACTTTCGCGAAGACCGCGGGGTCCGGGCGGCGGAGCTGGAAGCGATCCGCGTCGCCATCGCCGGCGCAGAGATCGACGCGACGCTTGTCCGCGACATCCATCGTCGCGTCAGCGCGTATGGCGACCGGCGCACGATTTTTCGCTCGAGCACCAACGCGGAGGACCTGGTCGGGTTCAACGGGGCTGGGCTCTACGAGAGCGTGGTCGTCGACGCCCACCCGACCCGTGCGCAGGTTCGCGATGCACTGGCCAAAGTCTGGGCCAGCGTGTGGCTCCAGCGCGCGTATGAAGAGCGTGAGTGGTACCGCATCGATCATGAACGCGTCGGAATGGGCGTGTTGATTCAACCCTTCGTGGACGACGTGATCGGGAACGGAGTCGCGATCACGAAGAACCCCTTTGACGAGGGCCGACCCGGAGTGTTCGTCAACGTGCAACAGGGCGGGAGCGTGACCGGGGCGGGCGGCGACGAGATGCCGGAACAGATCGTGGTCTACACCTGGGCGCAGGAGTTTGAGCCCGAGGTGCTACGCCGCAGCACGCTGACCGACGGAGCGCCGATCCTGACCCCGGAAGACACCATTCGGCTGACTCACCTGCTGACTGATCTTCACATCCTCATGACCCCGCTGTTCGCGCCGCCTTCCAACGCGGTGGACGTCGAGTTTCTCCTGACTCGAGCGCACGAATTCGTCATCGTGCAAGCCCGCCCGTACACGGTGGTCTACACAGAAGGTCAGCGCTACCGGACGCGCTGAGCACATTTCTGGCTCGTCCCCCTGACCTTGTTCACAATGGGACGTGGGTCTCCCCGCGAAAACAAGCCGCGCGCTTCTCTGCGCGTGCGCCGCGATGCTTCTCCTCCTCAGCGGTTGCGGAAACGGCGCGAGCGATGTCGTGGCGATGCTCAAGCTCCGGATCGTGCTGCCTCCTGCGCAGGGGATGGCCCGACAAGCACTGGTGCAGGTCCGGACGCGCGGTCTCGACGGCGACTGGGGCAACGACGGCTTCGTCGCGACGTTGACGAGCGCGCCCCAGCCGTTCGCGATCGATGTTCTTGCGGAGCGTGAGGGAGCGCCCGTCCACGTCAAGATCAAGTTCTGCGGGGAGGGCGGCTGTAGCGGTTCGATGATCGCGGAGTCCTGGATCGCGATCGCCGACGCGTTCTACCCGGGGTTCGTGACCTGGCTCGACTTCGAGATCGCCGAGGTGCCGACCGGTGTGCGCGACGACGGATGCGGCGTCGCCCCGAGCGTCGGCGCGTGCTTCCAGCCGACCCGATGCCAAATCGGCGGGTGCGTGTCGGGCACCTCTCGCTTCTACTGCAACGTCGATGACGCCCACTTTTGTGACGTCACCGACGATTTGCCGCGGGTGACGTTCGTGCCGACGAGCGGCCGGACCGTGCGCGTCCGCTGACTTCAGCTCGTGGGTCGCTAGCTGCCGCAGAGGCCACGCCGCGCCTCGAAGCGAAAGTCATCGCTCCCGTGGACGAAGAGGTTCTCGAGGTCACCAGGGCGCTCGTTGTGGTCGTAAGCGCGCCCATCGGTCAGGTCGACGAACGCGACCATTTCGAGGATCGCGGACTCAATGGCGCGCGCGCTGACTCCGTCGCGAACACCGCCCACCGCGAAACGAATCTCGTAGCTCTGGAAGAGGAAGGGCGAGTTTTCGATCGCGGTCGCCTCGAACGACTCGAACCAAACGGACTCGCGATCGCTGGCGTTGCGGTAGCGGAGTCCCGGTGCGGGGGAGCCCTCAGGAACGTCGACTCGCGCGGCGAAGGTCAAGAAGCAGCCGGTGGCTCCACAGGTTGTCGCGGGACGTCCGTCGGCCTCACGCGCGCGCCCCACCTTGCGTAGGATCACGTCGCACGAGCGGTCTGCATAGGCGCTCTCCTCCGTCACGGTGTCCCCTCCGCAAACGGGCGCGCCCGAGAACTCGAACGAGGAGCGGCCGTTAAGAACGAGCGCGTCGAAGTCACCCGCGTAGGCGGGGTCGTTGTGATCGAAGAGACGTGATCCGCGGTCGTTCACGTAGGCGATGAGATCGAGATCGGTGCGCTCGTACGCGGTCGCGGACATCCCGTCGCGGACACCCGCTTCCGCGAACATGACGCGGTACCGGCGGAAGCCATCTGCGGCACCCTCGATTTCGTAGGCGCTGTTGCTTGAGTACCAGTCACCGAAGTCGGCGCGGTTTCGGTAGAGGACCTGCGGAACACCGTCGACCGCGTCCGCGATCTCGACGATCGCTTCGAAGGTCATCCAGCACGTGCTGAAGCCTGGGCAGAACGTCCCAGGGCGCCCATCGGCATCGACAGCACGAGTGACGCTTCGCAACACGACGTTGCACTCACGGTCGGCGATGTCGAAACCATCCGCTGCGCCAAGAACGGGACCAATCGCTGGTACATCGGCGGTCGGGGCGTCGGGTCCGACGGGCGCACAGGCGAAAAGGGCGAGGAGAGGAGGGAGGAGGAACTTTCCGTGCTTCATGCCGATACTGTTATCACCAAAACAAGAGCACGCAACTCACCGATTGCTATATCAATGAATGGATGCTCAGCGATAAGCGCATGATAATAGTTCGCTATACGCTGATAACGCAATCATTGTATGGAGTAAGAGATGTCTGTAACAGCCAACCGCTTGGGACACTGTCGTGTGTAGACACACATGTCTGGAGGTGGCTTACCCCTAGAGAGCGATTCCGCGTCGGGTGACGAGGTAGGTCGCGAACGTCCCCAACCAGTGCGCGCCCGCGTAGTGCTGTCCGTCAACCGCAGCGACGCCAACCTGCTCATGTTCACGCGCGAGACGCGTGAGCTCCTTCTTTCGTGCGTCGTCGGTGATCGCGCTCGCGATCCCATCGAGCATCCATGCCCGGCTGAGGTTGAGGCCATCGAGATGCGCGAGACGTCCGTCGCGCTTGTCGCTCACGGTGACCGGCGCGAGACATCGGAGCGACTGGGTGGGCAACGCGCGGGAGAGCCATGAGGCATAGTGATCCGCGGCCAGCACGCGACGCATCAGGTCCGCTGCGCCGAGCGCGGGAGAGAGAAAGTCTTCTCCGCTCGGTTCGAGGTGCACCGCGTAGGCTGTGTCTCCGAGATGAAGGTCGACGGCGCGTCGCGCACAGAGGTCCTCGAAGCGCGTGTGACCTGTGTCTCGTGCCCAGTCGAGCATCAGCCCCATCGCGAACGCGGTCTGCGAGTGCGTCCCGCTGCGGATGGGATGCGTCAGCTTCGGGAGCCAGCGGGAGAGGTGCGACACCGCGACATCGACAAGCGGCGCGAGCGTCTGCGAGAAGCGCCGCGCCTCGGGGTCGTCAAACGCGAAGAGCTCCGCGTGAAGCTGAAGCAACCACGCGAGACCGTACGGCCGCTCGAACCCGTGGCGCGGCTGAAGGTAAGCGACCTCCCCCGCGATGTTGTCGGTGGTAAGGCTGCGATTAAGTGCTCGCCGGATCGCGCCTCGGGTCGCGTCATCGACCGCGCCTTGCCGAAGCGCGCGCGCGAGCAGCCAATGTCCGTGGACCGCGGAGTGCCAGTCGTAGCAACCGAAGAACGCCGGGAAGAGCTCCCGCGGAGCGCCGACATGCTCGTCGCCCTTCATCGCGTGGCTGATGTGTGAGGGGTACTCCTGCTGCGTGCATTGCAACGCGAGCGCGACAAAGGGCTGTATCTCGAACATGGGTCTCGTTCGGCGTGAGTTTGGGCGTTCAGCCGGGCGCCGAACTGTGCAAAGGTCCACCATGGTCACGACCCCAATCAAGAACCTCGTGAAGAACGCGCTCCCGTCGATGGACGGAGACAGTAACTTGATTCGCGATACGTGGGACCGCCTGCACGCGCTGCCTGGCGGCAAGGTCGCGTTCAGCAAGCTGGTCGGGCGAATGGCGCCGTATACGGGAACGGTCGGGGCGGTCGTGACCGAGCTCGGGATGGGCCACGCGACCGTGAAGATGCGGGACCGCCGCGCCGTTCGAAACCACCTTCGCTGCATCCACGCGATCGCGCAGCTCAACGTCGCGGAGCTCTGCGGGAACGTCGCGCTCGCGTACTCCCTGCCCGATGACGCCCGCTTCATCGTCGCGGGCATGTCGATCGAGTACCTGAAGAAGGCGCGAGGGACGCTGACCGCGGTCTGCGACGTTCCGCCGATCGAGACGAGCGAGCGGAAAGAGTTCCAGATCGAGGTTTTGCTCAAGAACCCGAAGCGCGAGGTCGTCTCGAAGGTGCTCTTGCGCACGTTGGTCGGACCGAAGAAGCGCTGAGTCAGCCGCGAAGAAAAAGTTCGTCGCGCTGACATATTTCCGCGCGCCGGCCGTATTCGTCTCCAGGATGGGAGAGGTGACTATGGCAGACGCGACGTTTTGGGATGGGATCGCTGAGAAGTACGCGAAGCAGCCGGTCGCGAACGTGGAGTCGTTTGAGCGAAAGATCGCGCTCACGCGCGAGCTGATGTCGCCCAACGACGTGGTCCTCTCCGTGGGCTGCGGGACCGGCTCACTCTCGCTGCGGCTCGCGGACACCGGTGCTGAGCTTCACGGGCTCGATGTGTCGAAGGAGATGATCCGAATCGCGCGTGGAAAGGCGGGAGAGGTCTCAAACGTCACGTTTCACGTCGGGGCGTTTGAAGACTTCACCGTGCTCGAGCCTGGGAGCGTGAGCGGTATCTGCGCCTACAGCATCCTGCACCTGGTCGGCGACCGCGCGGCGACGCTCCAGAAGATGTATCGCCTGCTCGCGCCGGGCGGCTTCTTGGTGACATCGACCGCGGTGCTCGGTGAGTCCTTCGTCCCCTACACGCCGGTGCTCGCGATGATGCGCTGGCTCGGAAAGGCGCCGTCCGTCTCCGTCGTGTCGAAGAAGACCTTGCGCGCGGAGATCCATGCCGCGGGGTTCGCGGACATTCAGGAGCCTGACGTGGCCACCAACGCGACCACTGCGTTCATGATCGCGCGGAAACCGTGAGCCGGTGCGAAGAGAAGCGATCGCGCGGCTTCTCTTCGCGGATGGTCAGCGTGTACAGAGACCATCGTCGTTGCAGGACTCGCCGTCCCTGCAGTCTCGGTCGCGGCGGCACTCGCGGCACGCGCCTCGGTTGATCGGGCGAACCCGCGCGAGCGTCGCGGCGCACTCATTGCGGTAGGTCACGCCGTCCGACCCACAGACCGGCGCGTCCGGCATGTCGGCGCATGGATCGTCGATGCACAACATCGTGAGCGCGTTGCAGATCTGCCCATCGCCACAATCATCGTTTGTGCGACACCGAGTTGGACCGAAGCCCACGCAGCTTCCATCGACGCATCGCTCGCCGAACGCGCTGCAGTCGCGGTCCGTCGTGCACTCCGGCGCGTCGCCCTCTTCGCACACGCCGCGGGTGCAGGATGATCCGTCCGGGCAGTCGAAGTCGCTGCGGCACGCGGCGACGCAGCTCATGTCGATGCAGAAGGAAGGCGGCGGGCAATCTGTGTTCACGCGACACTCCACCCCCTCGCAGACTCCGTCGTTACAGACCTGGCCGGCGACGCAGTCACCGTTGCGTTCGCAACGCGTCGGCACGTCTCGGGTGCAGCGGTTCTCGACGCAGAGCTCACCGTCTGGGCAGTCGCGGCTCGTTCGGCACTCGGGCGCGGGTTCAACGCAGGTCTCGTCGACGCAGATAAGGTCGCCTTCGCAGTCGGCGTCGCGTCGGCAGCTGGGCTCCTCTCGGACGCATCGGTTCTCGACGCAGACCGCGCCATCGGGGCAGTCCGCGTCGCGGCGACAGCGCGAATCGTCCGGAACGCACATGTTCTCGATGCAGCGGCCGTCTTCGCAGTCCGCGTCGGCGCGGCACTCGGGGGTCTCGCGTCGGCACATCCCCGCGACACACGCTCCGCCGTCCGGGCAATCCTCGTCCGTGCGGCACTCGGGCGCGGGATCGACACACCGACCGGCGAGGCACACCAGGTCACCGTCGCAGTCGTCGTCGGCGCGGCAGTCGGGGTCCGGCGCAGCGACGCACATCCCGGCGGCGCAGACGAGCCCGTCATCGCAGTCCGCGTCGGCGGCGCACTCGGGAGGCGTGACGCAGGCACCGTCGATGCACAGCTGACCGGGCTCTTCGCAAGGCACGTCGGTGCAGTCCGACCCTCGCTCGACGCACACCATGCTCAGGCAGATTTGGGAGCCTTCGCAGTCGGCGTTCTCGCGGCAGCCCGAGGTGGGCTCCTCGATACACGTCCCGTCGAGGCAGCGCTCGCCTTCCATGCAGCCGCCGTCGTCTGTGCAGCCGCTCATCTCGGAGACACACCGACCCGCGTCACACGTTTGCCCGGCGCCGCAGTCGTCGTCGTCGAGGCACTCGGCGGGCGGACGCATGCACGAACCGTCCACACAGATGAAGCCTTCGCCGCAATCGATCGTTGCGCAGGGGTCGCTCGGGCGGACGCACATGCCGCTGACGCAGATGGTCTCGCCCGGACAGTCGATGTCCGTTGCGCATCCGCCATCCGCGCTGGCGTCACCCCCGCCGTCGTCGTCGTCTCCACATCCGATCACGAACGCCAGGGCGACGAGCCCACACATGACTAAGTTCCGACGCATAAGTTCTCCTCCAAGAGCGATATTTTTTGTTTCCGCACCTGCGGCGCCATCGCCGCGAGTTCTCCGCTTCGCTCCGGAACCCGCGCCTGAGCGCCTGTGCGGAAACGATAACGGCGACTCGCGGTGCGAGGCGCGGTGATGTTCTCGCGAAGCCTGAGAGTACCAGGCCTACGCTGGAGTTCTCCTACGCTCGCGACGGTCGGTCATTGCTTGTGAGACCGCGTATACTTCCGAGGGTGAAGGTCGTCTCGCTGCTCTTCGCGTTTGTTTGTCTGACGCTGATCATGCCTTCCTCGAAGGTCTGCGCGGACCCGCCTACGCTTGAGCGCGTTCAAGCGGCGCAGCGAGCGTGGCGGGAAGCGCGAGATCGAAACTTCGGATACACCGGCCCGCGGCCAAGAGCGCCGGCGAAGCTGACGCCGCCTCAACGCGCGCGGAATCTGCCCAGCGCGAGCGCGTGGCGCCGAGTGCAAAACCGTCGCTTCGCGTTCATTCGCTTTCGCCCCACGATCGACGGCGTCCGCGGCGAGGTCGTCGTCGAGGCGACCACCAGTCGGGACGGCGGGCTGCACGAAGAGACCACGTGTCGCTATCTCCTGGGCGGAGAGTCGATTGATGTGGAGTCCACCGTGATGGATGAGCAAGCGACGCTCAAGCTCGCCCTCCCGCCGGGACATCACGCGATCACCGCGCGCGTGGTCTGTACCTTCGTCGCCCGGCAGTTCTCGGAAGAGATCGTCAGCGAGACGCTCATGATTCACATGCCCGCGTACGCCGACTTGGGGGTCGTTCGCGCCGGGACGCAGACCTGCGTCCGCAGCCTCCTCGACGATGACGATGGGATGTGGCTGAACGGTTTCGAGCTGACCCGCACCAGCGGCCGCCTCTGCGCGACGGCGCCTTACTGGTGGGCGAGCGATAGCGAGGAACGGCGGGTCGAGGTCACGCTCGGTAACGAGAAGATCTCGCTCACGACGCGGATGCATCCTTGGGCGGTCCCGTTGGTCTTCGCGTTCGCGTTGCTCTTCGCCTTGCTGGGCGCGCTCGCGAGCCTGGCGCGAAGGAGCTCCGCGGAGACGCTCTCTATCGTTTGGCGCTCGGCGGATGACGTCGACGGTTACCGCCGACTCAACGCGTCGTTCTCGAGCGCGCGCCTCGCTGAGATCGAGCACCTGAACCAGATCCCCGGCCTCTCGACGAACGGGCTGCGAGACCGCCGGGGCGACGCGGTCGCGTTTGAGCATCATCGCGACGGCGCGGTCACGAAGTCGGAGGTCTGGGTCAAGAGCGATGACGAGGTTCGGCTCGCGGCCAAAGGGTCACTGCTCAGCCCGGGGACGACCGTGCTCTTGGGCTCGGTCGCGTTCACGATCGTCGATGCCTCGACGCTGGCCGCGATGGCGGAGGAGCGCGTTCCTGTCCCCCCTGCGTTTGAGCCACCAGGTGCGCTCTCGGACACGATCGACGTCGCGGTGTTCACGGAGCGGTCGGGACGTGGTCAGCTCCTCGCCCATGCCGCGGGCGGTGCGATCGGGGCGACCGCGGGGATGCTCCCGCAGTACACGTACGTTTGGTGGCCGGAGCTGGGGAACTACATGACCGCGGTGGTGGTGGTCTCGGCCGTTAGCTTCGGGCTCGCGCTCGTCGTCTCGTTGGCGTTGGGCGCGATGGTCTCGTCGCGAGAGTCGCGCGCCTAAACGGCGTGTCGAAACAGCTGAACCTGATCGCGGATCAGGTGCTCCGTCGTGTCCAGTAGACCGGGCGTTTGTCCGATGCGATCTTGGATCGCCTCCACGCCATCTGAGATCGTGGCGCACGGCTTCATCGGAAACGAGATCCGCCCGACCCGCACCATCGCGGTGATGACCGACCGCGCGACCGCGCTTCGAAACCCAGACTGAAGGAAGACGATCGCGGCGACCGGACATTCGACCGTAGCGAACGGCTCCATCAAGCGCTTTCGTTGCGAGTCGTTAGGCGGGTTCGCGTTTTCGCCGATGATCGCGAAGTAGGCGTGCGTCGGGTTCGCCATCACGAGCTTGTTGGCCGCCGCCACGTGCGCCTCACGAACGTCGTGGGTGAAGTGGAGGAGGTTGACGCGCCCGAACGACCCGAACGTCGCGCAGTCGTCTTGAAAGGTCTGAATCAGCTCCACGTGATCAAGGTAAATCGCGCCTCTCGCGTGACCATCGACCGGAAGGAGGTGAACGTTCAGTTTTGTCGGTGAGCGTGATCGCCATGTCGGCCTAGGGTCGCCCGTTGGGCTTTCCTTCGGTCGCGCGCGGCTTGGATCACCAACTCAGGACGACCTTTCCAGATTTACCAGAGCGCATGATGTCGAAGCCCTGCTGGAAGTCCTGCACCGGAAATTGGTGGGTCAGCATCGGCGTCACGTCGAGACCGCTCTGGAGCATGCTCGCCATCTTGTACCAGGTCTCGAACATCTCGCGGCCGTAGACGCCTTTGAGCATCAAGCCCTTGAAGATGACCTGATCCCAATCGATCGAGACGTCGTTGGGCGGGATGCCCAGGATCGCGACGCGACCACCGTGGTTCATGTTCGCGAGGAGGTCACGGAACGCGCTTCCGTTTCCACTCATCTCGAGCGCGACGTCGAAGCCTTCGGTCATCCCGAGGGTCTTCATGGTCCCGGCGATGGTCTCTTCGGTGACGTTGATCGCGAGGGTCGCGCCCATCTTGCGCGCGAGGTCGAGGCGGTACTCGTTCACGTCCGTGACGACGACGTACCGCGCGCCGACGTGCTTACAGATCGCCGCGGCCATGCACCCGATCGGTCCCGCGCCAGTGATCAAGACATCTTCGCCGACCAGGTCGAAGCTGAGCGCGGTGTGGACCGCGTTCCCGAGGGGATCCAGGAAGGCCGCGATCTCGTCCGGGATGCTCGCGGGGAGCCGGAAGGCGTTGACCGCGGGGAGCGAGAGATACTCCGCGAACGCACCGCTCCGCGTGACGCCGATGCCGACTGTGTTGCGGCAGAGATGCCGTTTGCCTGCGCGGCAGTTTCGACAGTGGCCGCACGTGACGTGCCCTTCGCCCGATACGCGATCACCGACCTTGAAGCCGCGGACGTGCGTGCCAACGACCGCGACTTCGCCCATGAACTCATGGCCCACGGTCATCGGGACCGGCACGGTGCGCTGCGACCAATCGTCCCAGTTGTAGATGTGGATGTCGGTCCCGCAGATCGCGGTCTTCTTGATCTTCACGAGGAGGTCGTTTGGACCGATCTCCGGGACCGGTTGTTCGCGCAGCCAGATCCCTTCCTTGCGCTCCGCTTTGACGAGGGCGCGCATCGCGCTCGGGAGAGGCGCGCTCACGAGATGACGCCCATTTCGCGCCCGACTTTCTCGAACGCCGCGATCGCGAGGTCGAGGTGCTCGATCTCCAGCGCCGCCGACATCTGGGTTCGGATGCGCGCTTGTCCGCGCGGCACGACCGGGAAGCTGAAGCCCACCACGTAGATGCCTTCATCGAGCAGGCGGTTCGACATCTCGCTCGCGACCTTCGCGTCGCCGAGCATGACGGGGATGATCGCGTGGTCTCCAGGCAAGAGCGAGAACCCGAGCGCGCTCATCTTCTCGCGGAAGTGCGCGGCGTTTCGCCAGAGCTTCGCGCGGAGCTCCGCGCCTTCCTTCTCCAAGAGATCAAGGACCGCGATGGAGGTCGCCGCGATGACCGGGGCGAGCGTGTTGCTGAAGAGGTACGGGCGGCTGCGCTGCCGGAGCCACGCGATGACCTCTTTGCGTCCGCTGGTGTACCCGCCGCTCGCGCCCCCGAGGGCTTTTCCGAGCGTCCCGGTGATGATGTCGACGCGCCCCCACGCGCCGGTCTTCTCATGCGTGCCCCGACCGCGTTCGCCGACGAAGCCAACGCCGTGACAGTCGTCCATCATCACGAGGGCCCCGTGCTCATCGGCGAGGTCACAGATGGTCGGCAGGTCCGCGTAAAAACCGTCCATCGAGAAGACCGCGTCGGTCGCGATGATCTTGAAGCGCGCGTCTTTCGCCTCGACGAGTTTCTCGCGCAGGTCGGCCATGTCGTTGTTGCGATAGCGATAGCGCGCGGCCTTGCACAGCCGGACCCCGTCGATGATCGAGGCGTGGTTGAGCGAGTCGCTGATGATCGCGTCCTCTTTGCCGAGCAGGGTCTCGAAGAGCCCGCCGTTGGCGTCAAAGCAGCTGGAGTAAAGGATCGTGTCCTCGGTCCCGAGGAAGTCGGAGACCCGCGCTTCGAGCTCCTTGTGCACATCGAGCGTTCCGCAGATGAACCGGACCGATGCCATTCCGAACCCGTGTCGCTCCGCGGCGTCTCGGCTCGCCGCGATCAACGCAGGGTGGTTGGCGAGCCCGAGGTAGTTGTTGGCGCAGAGGTTGATTACCTGCTTGCCACCGACAACCTCGATCGCGGCTTGCTGCTGCGAGGTGATGACGCGCTCTTCCTTGAAGAGGCCCTGCGCGCGAAGCGCTTCTGTCTCGTTGTCGAGGTGTGCGAGAAAGCTGTTGTCCACGGCGCAAGAGTAGAAGCTCCCGCGAGACAAAGAAACCAAAGCGAGCGTCTGCGCTCTAGCCCTTACCCTTGCCGCGTTTGTATGCCGTGATCCCGCCGGCCAGGATGAGCCCGATCGCGACGAACGCGATCATGAACGGGCCGAAGCTCGTCTCCTCGTCCTCAACAATGTTGCCGCTCTCGTCGAACCGGACGTGGCCTCTCATTTTCGAGATGGAGCCGGAGCCGCGCATGACCGAAGAGTTGATCATTCGAGGCGCGATCTTGCTGGTCGATCCGGTTCGGGCGGGATCGTCATTGTTGCGCGTGCTCGTCGCGACCCGCATCTGAGACGGCGGCGACATCATCGAGCTGCGCATCGACGAGCCCATGGATGAGCTCATCCCGCTCATCGAGGCGGCGCCGCCGGAACCTGCGCGGGCGGATTCGCCGTCGGGCATCTCCTCGGTCGCGTCCACCACCGCGTCGGTCAGCCGCGTCCCGAAGAGCGACCACAGCCCGAGAGCGACCACCGTGATGAAGATGAAGAGGATCACGTACTCCACGGAGGAGAGCCCAGCGTTGTCGTTCAGCAGGGTGCGCGCTCGGCACCGCGCGCTTTGAAAAACGTTCATCGGCGAGCGCACGCTATCACACGTGGCGTACAGCGCGTTCTTGGCGGCGTCTGGCGGGCGGCGCTCACTCGCAGGCGTTCGGGACAGGGCGCCCCTCCGAGGTCCCGGCGATCCGAATGGGGTAGCCGTTGAACGTGATTCCGAAGCTCAGCGCATCGCACTCGACGCCTTCGCCCCCAGTGCCTGGGGTGCTGCGAATGTCAGCGATCGACTCAAGCTGGCGCAGGTAAAGATCGTACTCAGTGGAGCCTTCGCAGATCCCTACCGAAGCGGCGACCTCAAGGAGATCCAAGACGCCCCAGCGGCCCGCGATCGTGACCGGGAACCCTGCCCCCTCGGTAATGTTGGCAACGATCGTCGCGTCGGTGAGACGAATGGAGACGCCGTTCTCCGGGCCGCTGAAGTTGATCGCGACGCGGTCGGGGAGGCGAACGACCAGCTCACCATTCGCGACGTAGGCGTTGTCGTCGACGATGCGCGGACGGTCGGTGTCGCCCATGAAAAAAGATTCTTCGCGAAGCCAAAACCAGTCACGACCGTCCCACGCAGGAGTGGGCGCGAGCTCGCCGTCGTCGGTGTTGCGGAGCTCAAAGTCGACCACCGAGACGCCAGGCGGGGTGTCGCCGGTGCCGACGGTGCCGTCGACGCTCTGGGAGACCGCGACCTCGACCCGATTGTCGTCTGGCGTCCCGTTCCAACCACGGACGCGAAGGGTCACGACACCGACGCCGTCTTCGGCGGACTGGCGAGAGACAGCTTCCAGGTCAGGCAACGCGAGCTTGACGAGAGGGTAGAGCGACGCCCCGAACGCGTTGTCGGTTCCGCGGTCGCCGTCCGCTTGAGGTTGCGCGGCGGGGAAGCGCTTCGGGACGCACTCCACGATCGGATCGGGCGGGTTGGAGCAGATGTTGTCGAGATCGAACCCGATCGTGCGCCAGAGGTCTCCGCTCTGATCGAGCCGGAACTCCTTCAAACCGAAGACCACTTCGGCTCCCTCGCCTTCCTCCACCATCGGGCGAGGCGGCGGGGTGGCGCTTCCATCGTCCCCGCAACCCAGGCCCGTGGCTCCGCCCTCGACGAGCGAGGGATCGAACACCTTGCACCCGGAGCACAGGAAGAGGGCGAGGAGGGATACGCTCAGCAGGGAGAAGTTCATCTGCAGCGACAAGGTATCACTCCGGTTCGAACACGCGAGGCGCGCGCGGAAGGTCACTCCAGTTCGCACGCGAAGAAGTTTGTTTCGACGCAGGCGTCATCGTTCCAGAGCCGCTCGTCAGTGCCCTTTTCGACACAGTTCTGTGGACCTGGGTCGTCGTTATTGGGTTGCGCGACCGCCCAAGGAGGGCCGGAGCGGAGCGTCGCGCCGTAGGAGAACGCCTCCCCATTGCTCCACTCGAAGCTGTCCTCGGTGTCGCGGTCGTTGAGCCCGATCCACCAGTCTTCGCTGCTGTTGACTTCATCCATCGCCTCACCAAGGAAGGCGTCCTCGGATCCGCCGGAGATGCTGGCGAGGTGATAGCCGTCACCCAGATCCTCGCAGGCGGCCTCCGCCGCGAGCCACGACAAGCCTGTACGACAGAGCTGGTAGGTGGTCCCGCTCGGGCGCGATACGTGGGTGCAGTCCTCGCAGGTGTCCACTCCAGCCTCCCGCTCGTCGATCTCCTCGTCGCAATCGTTGTCGAGTCCGTCGCAGGTCTCATCACGAGTGTCCGGGGCGCTCCCGTCTCGGTCGGAGGAGCATCGCGTGTCCATCGCCCCCGCGCACTCCAAGACGCCGGCCCCGCACTCGCCGATGCCGTCACACGCGGTCCCGATGTCGAAGTCCTCGTCGGTGTCGCCGTCGCAGTCGTCGTCGTCGTCGTTGCACGTTTCGCTGCTGCTCTCGTCGTCTGACCCGCCGGGATCTGTGGAACAGCGCCGCACGCCTGAGCCGCCCGCGCACTCAAACTCGCCATCACCACACGCGCCGACACCATCGCAGCTCGCCCCAATGTCGAAGTCCTCGTCGGTGTCTCCGTCGCAGTCGTCATCTCGGGAGTTACAGGTCTCGTCGCTACCGTCGAACGCCGAGCCACCGATGTCGGTGGAGCATTGTCGCGTCTCGTCCGCGGCGCACTCGAAGATGCCGCTTCCGCATTCGCCGACGCCGTTGCACGTGTTGCCGAGGTTGAACGTCTCGTCGGTGTCGCCGTCGCAGTCGTTGTCGAGGTCGTCGCACCGCTCCGTTTCGTTCTCGGCCTCGCTGCCGTCGCGGTCCGTGCTGCACTGCGTGTCTCGCTCACCATCGCACTCCAAGACACCCGCGCCGCACTCGCCGACACCGTCGCACGCTCGCCCGATGTTGAAGTCCTCATCGATGTTGCCGTCGCAGTCTTGATCTCGGCCTTCGCACGTCTCGACCCTCGCGCGTCGAATCGAGTTGCACTCCGCGGTCCCGTCCCCAGCGCAGCGGAACGCGCCGGGTCCGCAGATGCCGGGAAGGGTGCAGCTCTCGCCGACCATGAAGGACTCGTCGACCGAACCGTCGCAGTCCTCGTCGTTCGACCCGTCACAGAGCTCCATAGAAGACTCGTCTTCCGTTCCGCCCGGCTCCGTAGAGCAGCGGGTGGCGCCTGCACCGTCACACTCGATCGAGCCGCGGCCGCATTCTCCGGCGCCGTTGCAGGAGCCGCCGACATCGAAGCCCTCATCGGTGGCGCCGTCGCAGTTGTTGTCGAGGCCGTCGCAGATCTCGGGGCGCGCGACGTGATCGCTGCCGCCAGGGTCGGTCGAGCAACGGACGCCTCCAGCGCCGTCACACTCGAGGACACCCGCGCCACATTCTCCGATGCCGTCGCAGGCGTCACCAAGACCGAGGCCTTCATCGATGGTTCCGTCGCAGTCGTCGTCGTCCATGTTGCAGAGCTCGACGGTGTCGTCGGTCAAGTCATTGCAGACCAACGCAGCGTCGCCGCACTCGAGCACGCCTTCGGTGCACTCGTCGGCATCTGCGCCGTCACACGCGATCCCGAGCATCGGATCGTTCGCGCCGTCTGGGGTCGCGGGATCGCAGTCGTTGTCGATTCCGTCGCAGAGGTCCGCGCCCACGAGCTCATCGTCGTTGCAGAACAATGAAGCACCCTCACAAACGATCACGCCGTCCTCGCAGAGATCGGTGTCGAGCTCCGTGTCGCAGGCCTGGCCCAACGTCGGCTCTCCGAGACCGTCTGGCGTGCGCGGGTTGCAGTCGTTGTCGAATCCGTCGCAGATCTCCACCTCGACCTTGCACTCGCAGCCGTCGCTCGGGTCGCCGTTGAGATCGACGAACCCGTCTTCGCACATAAGCGGACCATCGGGAGCGGTGTCGACCAGGACGTCAGTTGGCGTGCCCGTGTCGCCGCCGGTGCCGAGAGGGGTGGGATCGACGAAGCACCCAGGCAGCGCAAACGCGATGATTCCGCAGAGCGTGATGGATCGGTGGAGTGAGGTCATGGTCATGCAGAGGTCATGGTCATGCAGAGGGCGTGGGCCCAAGCGAATGAAGTGGAAGGAAGAAAGTGCGAACAGCTCGAGCTACGCGTCTCGCCGGATGATGTGGTAGCCGAAGATCGTCTCGACGACGCCGCTCACTTCGCCCACACCGAGCGCAAAGGCTGACTCTTCAAAGGGGCCGACCATTTGGCCACGCCCGAATGCGCCGAGCGATCCCCCATCCGCGCTCGACGGACAGTCGCTGTGCTCACGGGCGAGCCCTTCAAAATCGTGTCCCGCGTCGAGCTTCGTCTTGATCTCGTCGATGCCCGACTTGGCCTCGGCTTGCGAGCGGGTGGCCGAGGAGCGAGGAACGCCTTTGTACATAAGCAGGATGTGGGATGCGCGAATGGTCGACATCCGCCGATGCTACACGTTCACAAACGTCCCGGGGAAGTTCGCTGCGGCCCGTCTATCGGGCTTTCCGATTCCTAGAAGGGGGAGCTCTTCGGTGACCGCGAAGGCACGAATTCGCTCGAACGCCGCCGCTCGTGCGTTGCTCCGCGCGATCACCCCACGCACGTGAGCGACGTCTTTGCCCGCGACAAGCGCCGCGACCTGTTGTCCGTACTCAGGGTCATCCCGACCGAAGACGATCGCGCGAATTCCATTGGCCGCGAGTTGGGCCTCGATCATCGCGGGATAGACGTTCTCCCCGCCCGTCACGATGAGATCAAATCGGCGCCCGTGGACCTTGAGCTGACCGTCTTCGATGTGCCCCAGGTCGCCGGTATTGAACCACGCGTGGGTGTCACGCGGTGGGTGATCGAGGTAGCCAGAAAAGAGCGTCGGGCCGCGGACTTCGATTTGTCCTTCGCGAACGCGGACCTCAACGCCTGGGAGCGCGCGGAGACCCGCTCCCTCCTTGTTCTCGGTCGCGACTTGCGACGCCGCTTCCGTGAGTCCGTAGGTCACGCGTACCGGGAACCCCATCTCTCTCGCGCGCGCGAGGAGGAGCGGGTCCGCGGCAGCGCCTCCGACCAGCACGAGGCGAAGGTTCGCGGGGACCTCATCGAAGGTCGCGAGCGCGCGACGTAACAAGGTCGGAACCACAGAGCAGGCGGTGACCTGGTGCAGGGTGAGCGCGCGTTCGCTCAACGGCGCGAGCACGACCGTGCCGTTCGCGAGCCACATCCGCGTGAGGACAGACAGCCCGCCGACATGTCCGGGCGGGATCGAGAGGAGCCATCGCTCCGCACCGGTCCCGAGGTGTTCCGCGCTTGCGAACGCGGACGCGGCCATCGCGCCGCGGGAGAGGCGAGCGACCTTCGGCGTTCCCGAGGTCCCGGACGTAAAGAGGAGCGCGAGATCCCGACTGGGTTCGATCACGCTCGCCGGGAGCGGCTCTGCGCTTGTCGCGAGGAGGGCGTCCACAGAGACGAGCGTCGCTTCGGCGCGGGCCGCGCGTCTCTGTTGCTCGTCGTGCGGGAGCTTTGGGTGAATCAGGACGATGGGACGCCCGCTCGTGATCAAGGCCAGGATCGCGACGATGGAGTCGACGTCGCGGGACGGCGCGATCGCGACGCGCGCTCCTTGGATGGCCTGGAGCGCGCCGCGAGCGACCGCGACGCGTTGCGCGAGCGCGGCAGGCGAGATGACCTCTCGCTCGGTCACGACGCGGAGCGATCCGCGCGCGAAGGGATCGTCAACCATCAAGCTCTCGCTGCAGTCCGAGTCCGTGGTAGCCGATCGTCCCAACGACCCCGACGTCTGCGAACGCTTTCACGATGACGCTGTCCGGGAGCGCGCCCAGGCTCACCGCCATTGCCGAGATCGCCAACGCCAACTCGGCAATGGCGGCGCGCGCGATGGGACCCTCGAAGGTGTGGGTCAGCACCACGTGAGGGTGCGCCTCAGCGAGCTCTGCACAGCGGAGCAGACCAAGCGTGGTCGGTTTCAAGATCAGCATGTCCGCGAACCCCGCCAACCGCTCTTGCTCCTCGCGCGTCGTGATGAGCGATTCGTCGAGCGCGAGCGGGAACGGGCACGCGCGCGCTTGTGCGTATGGCTCTTCGATGACGCACGGCCCAAGCGTGTCGGTGATCGAGGCGACCTCTTCCGGCGAGAGGGTCAGGGCGCCGTTCGCGTCGAGGCGGAGCGGAATCTCAGGGGCTCGCGCGCGGATCGCGTGAGCGAGCGAGAAGTCATCGTCAAAGATCTTCACCTTGAGTCGCTGCACTCCGCGTTCTCGCGCGCGCTCCGCTTCTGTCAGCGAGCGAACCATCGCGGTCGTCGGGACGTGCTTCGCCGCGAACCTCGGCCCCGGGAGGGTGAGGTGGAACGGTCGCTTGAGCAGCTGCGCCCGAGCGTCCAGCCAAGCGCACTGCACCGCGAAGCGCGCCGCGGGGCTCCCAGGAGCGAGCGCGGCGATCGCGCGAAGGGCGGGACGCGGATCGTGAGCGGGAGGCCCAAAGGGGATCTCTCCGAGCGCGCTCTCGATCGCGACCAGCGCGTCGCGCACGTCGTCTAGCGTATCGGGGGAGTAACCAGGAAGGGGGCTCGCTTCGCCCAACCCGATCACGCCCTCGTGATGAAGCGCGAGCTCGATCGACGGTCGTGAACCGTAGGAGCGATTCGCGTCACGATGCTTCAGCTCGATCGTTCGCTCGGTCTGCGTGAGTCGCACCGCGCGAGTCTACGACGTGACGCGCGCGGCGAGCGCGAGCCCTACGGCGAGGAGCACCCCAAAGACCAAAAGGAGCTTGGCGGTGCCCTCCAGAACCGGGTTGAGCGCGGCTCCGTCTCGCGTCCGGACGCGTTGAAAGAGGACGATTGCCCAGGGCAACGTGATCAGCGGGAGCAAGACGGTTACGCCTGTGCGGCCGGTCGCGGCCAGCGCCACGGGAACGGCGTAGCTCGCGAGCAAAAGAACCGCGTACTCGGCGACGCCAGCGCGGTGACCAAAGCGCACCACGACCGTTCTTTTGTTCGCGCGGATGTCGGTCTCGCGATCGCGGATGTTGTTGACCGCCAAGATCGCGGTAGCGAGCGCGCCGACCGGGACCGACAGCCAAAGCGCGAGCTCAGGCACCGCTCGCATCTGCACGAAGACGGTTCCGCACACCGCGACAAACCCGAAGAAGATCATGACAAAGACGTCGCCGAGTCCGTTGTAGCCGAGCGGGTACGGGCCTCCGGTGTAGGCGATGCCGGACGCGATCGAGAAGACCCCGATGACCACGATCGACCAGCCTGCGACGTACGTCAGATAAACACCGGCCGCGGTCGCCAAGCCGAACGAGACGACCATCCCGAGTCGAAGCGCGGCCGGGCTGAGGAGACCGGCTTGCGCAGCCCGGGTGGGTCCGAGTCGATCTTCGTCGTCGGCGCCGGACTCAAAGTCGAACACGTCGTTCGCGAAGTTGGTCCCGATTTGGATCATCGCCGCGCCGAAAAACGCGAAGAGCGCAGGCCAAGGCGCGAAGCCGCCACAGACATATGCGCACGCTGCACCAACCGCGACCGGGACGAAGGCGGCGCTCAACGTCTTTGGACGTGACGCGAGGATCCAGGCGCGAACGGATCCGCGCTCGATGCCAGAGAGAGCCGCCGTGGTCATAGCGTTGTCCTTTTTGAGGTCCGTCGTGAGGTCTTCTTCGATGCGGATCGCGACAGAGCGGGATCGTTCAGGAGCGCGCGAACGCGCGCGCCTGCTTCGACGATGAGATCATGGCCGGCGTTCGGGACGACGTGAACGCGCGCGTCGAACAGCTCGTGCGCCATCGCGTCCGCGATCGAGACGTAGCGCGTATCGAGCGCCCCGACGATCAGATCTGTCCTCGCGTGGACGCGCGAGAGCTCGGGGCGAAGGTCGGGCATGCGCCCGGTTCCGAGAACGCGGAGCGCGGCGCTCAGTCCCTCCGGGTCGTGCGCCCGCCGGCGACGTTGCTGTTCGGCATAGGCCATCCGGACCGCGGGGGCCGAGGCGTTCCGCCGCGTCGCGAAAAGCGGGAGCGCTTCCCATTTCGTCGCGAACGCATCGACGCCATCGCGTGACAGGTCCGCGGCGATCTCGTCTTCCCACGTGACCCGCGCTGGCCGATCTTTGTCATCGATGCCCGCGCGGCCGCTAATGAGCACGAGCCGCGCGACCTCCGTTTGGAGCGCGACCGCCAACGCGAGACGCGCGCCCATCGAGTAGCCGATCAACGTGGCGTTCGCGGGAACGCGGGCCGCGAGTCGCGCGACCTCTTCGGAAAACGAGTTGACCCGCGTCTCGCGCCAGCGCGGGTGGTGACCGAGCACCTCCAGCGAGGTGACGCCGAGCACATCGCCGCAACGCGGCGATCCCGTGAACCCGTGGACGAAGAGACTGGTCACAGCGCGTCACTCACACGTGTGCAGAGCGACGCAAACAAGGCGCGCGCTTCGCTTGGCGGGACGACCGCTTCGATGATCGAGCATCCGCGCTCTCGCGCGTCTCGGAGCGCCTCGGCGAGCGCGATAGGGGTGCCTGGCCGGGCGTACTCGACAGAGAAGAGCGTCGCCGCGGTGGCGAGCGTCATCCCGTGCGGCGTCGTGAAACGCTCAAGACCGTCACCCAGATCATCGCGCCGCGCGATCGGGAGCTCCTCGAAGATGCGCCCACCGTTGTTGTTGATCACAACGATGACGAGCGGCGCGCGGCTGGCACGAGCGAGGGCGAGGCTACCGATGTCATGCAGAAAGCTGACGTCGCCGAGGAGAAGAAACGTCGCGCCGACTCCCGCGACCGAGGCGGCTCCAGACGCGCCCGCGATCAGTCCATCGATCCCGCTCACGCCACGCTGACTGATGACGCGGCTCGTCTCGCGCGCATCAGCCCAGCGATCGACATGGCGCGCAACGAGGCTGTTCCCGATCATGAGCTGATCCCGCGGCGCGAGCGCTCCGACAACGGCGCGGGCAACGGCAGGCTCGCTGAGCGTCTCGGGCAAGCACGCTTGTCGCAGCTCGTCCGCGCGGGCCTCCAGCGAGGCGACGCGTCGCGAGAACGCCCGATCCGGCTCTTTGACGGCGTCGTTCTCAAGGCGGGCGAGGACAGCGTCCAGCACAAGGTCGATGTCCGCCTGAATGAGGAGCTCCGCGGTGCCGTGCGGATCAGGAAAGCCCAGAGGGTCGACGACGATACGCGACAGCTCCGGATTGCGCTCGCAGAAGAGCTCAAAGCCTTTTCCGATCGGCGCGCGCCCCAGCTGCAACACAACCGTGGGCGCGTCGTCGCGGAGCGCCCCGTGGGCGTCGCGCTCGAAGCGCGGAGACCGGAGGGCGGCGTCTTCCAGGGAGAAGGTCCGGACGCGCGCGACCTGACTGGTGACGTCCGCGATGATGGGGAACCCGAGGCGCGTTCCGAGCGCCTGAATCTTCGCCGCGCGTGACCGCGGCGCCCGGGGATCGGGCCCGAGCGCGAGCATTCCGCGACCCTGACACGCCGTCAGCAGCGCCTCGATCGCGCCGTCCGCCGGCGCCGCGCGCGGGGTGAACATCTTCGTGGCAGGGGTCAGCGCAACCGGTCGTCGTCCGCGGCTCGGTTCGAGCGGCTTACGGAACTTTGCGTTCAAGTGAACCGGTCCTGGTCGCGACGAAACAGACTCGACGACCGCCTGCTGCGCGCGTCTCCGCGCAGCGAGGAGCGCGCGCCTCGAACCGTTCGCGGTTCCCATCGAGATCGTTCGCGCGTGAGGGGAGAAGAGACCATGCTGATCGATCGTCTGGTTCGCGCCGCACTCTTGAAGCTCGGGAGGTCGATCCGCGGTGAGGGCGACCAACGGCAAGCCGCTCGCGGCGGCTTCCATCATCGCCGGCAAGTAGTGTCCGCCCGCGGTTCCGGAGGTGCAGATGAGAACGCTCGGTTCCCCGGAAGCGCGAACGCGTCCGAGCGCGAAGAAGGCGGCGGAGCGCTCGTCGATCACGGTGTCGACCGCGATGTTGTGGCGTTCGCCGTGTCCCACCGCCGCGAGCGCTAACACGAGCGGCGTCGAGCGCGAGCCTGGGCTCAAGACGAAGTGCCGCGCGCCGCCATCGACGAGGCCCGCGACGATGCGCTCCGCCCAATCCGCTTGGACGTCCTCAGGCCTTCGTTCGTGTTCCCCGGTCATGGCTCACGATACCGTCGCGAGTTTCGGCGCGTCTCTCAGCTCCCGCAGGATCGCCGACATCTTGACGGTGCCCTCGTCGTACTCCGCGTCGCAGGTCGAAGCCGCGACCAGTCCGCCTCCGGCGAACGCGTGGACCATGTCCTCGCGAACGATCGCGGATCGGAGCGCGACGACGAACTCACCATTTCCGTCTTGGTCGAACCAGCCGAAGGGCGCCGCGTACCAGCCTCGGGCCATCGGCTCTTCATCGCGGATCCAGCGCAGGGCGGGGCGCCGCGGCACGCCGCCGACGGCCGGCGTCGGGTGAAGCGCTTTGACGAGCTCCAGGATGTGGGCTGGCGGAGAGAGCAGCTTGACGCCGATCGGCGTGTTCAAGTGAAGCACATTTGGCAGTTCGCGAATCGAAGGGCGAGCGTCTTGCTCGATCTGCGCGGCGAAGGGCTTGAGGGCGCCGACGATCGCGTCGACCACGTGAGCGTGCTCGGCGTGATCCTTCTGACTCGAGAGGAGCGCGTGAATCGCGTCGTCCATGTTGTCCGCGCGCGCGATCGAACCCGCGAGCGCTTCGGTCTTCGCCTCCGTCCCCGCGCGAGAGATGAGGCGCTCCGGGGATGCACCGAGAAAGGTCGCGTGACCGCTCGGGCGAGCGGCGAAACGAGTGCACCCCGAGAAGCGGGCGGTGAGCCGCGAGAGCAGCTCCGCGCACGAGACCGCGTCTTCCAGCTGAGCGTCGGTACGGCGCGCCGCGACGATCTTCTCCGCGCGTCCGCTGTCGAGCAGCTCTTTGGCGCTCGTGAACATCGCGCGGTAGTCGGCGCGTGACATCCGGTGCTCATGGCGAGCGACCAGGCGCTGCGGCGCGCGCGGAGCGGCCAAGTGTGTCAGGAGCGCGTCCAGCTCACGGCGAACGCGCTGGATCCCTTCGCCGCGCAGCTCGTCGCGTTCCAGCGCGACCGTCATGCGGCCGCGGCGATAGAGCACCCGCGGAACCACGAACCATGTCTCTGGGAAGCCTTCCCAAATCGGGCCGTCGTTCGCGTCCGGAAAGAAGCTCAAGGCGCCGAAGAAGCGCGGAGTGAACGCGCCTCCGTGACAGGCGTAGCGAGAGAGCTCCGCCAAGACCTCGGTCGCCTTCGTCGTGAGCGTCGCGCCGCGTTGATCCAACAAGCGGCGATGGGCTCCGAGACCGATCACGCCGTCGCGATCGGGCGGGTCGAAGACGACGGTCGCGTCCGCGTGGTCAAGGAGCGCCGTCAGCTCGACGTCGGGGGTCTCGACCGTCAGCCAGCACGGCTCCGCGGCCGCCTCAGCGCGGGCGAGCTGATCGCGCAGCTGTTCGCGGAGGCGACGGAGCTCGGGCGAGCCATCGGCGCGCACTTGTTTCCCGCGTTCGCTTTCACGGCCCGGGTGACGGCGTACGCTCGGGGCGGTCACGATGCTTCTCCGACGTAGAGACAACACACGCCGAACGTCAGCGGGGTCACCTCGGTCACGCGGAAGCCAGCGTCGGTCATCAAGCTCGCGAACGCCTGGGGCGGCGGGAAGTCGGCGATCGACTTCTGAAGGTAGCGGTACTCCTTGTTCCCGGAGATCAACGCGCCGAGGAAGGGCACAACGTGGTGAATGTGGAACCGCGCGAGCGGGCCGAGGATGCCAGCCCGTGGCTCCGAGAGCTCAAGCACGGCGAGTCGCGCGCCGGGCTTTAGGACGCGGTTCATCTCGGCGAGACCGCGCGCGCGGTCCGGCACGTTGCGGATCCCGAACGCGATGGTCGCTCCATCGAACGTGTCGTCCGCGAACGTGAGGTCCTGCGCGTCGCCGCACACGAGCGAGATCGGCAGGCCGCGCTTGTCGACCTTCACCTGCCCGTGCTTGAGCATGTTGACGCTGGGATCGACCCCGGTGACCTGTGCGCCGGTGCGCTTCGCGGTCAAGATCGCGAGGTCCGCGGTGCCCGTCGCGACGTCGAGTACGTGATGACCGGCCGACACGCGGAGGGCGTCCACGGTGCGTCGTCGCCAGCGCTGATCGATGCCGAGCGAGATGATGCGGTTCAGGAAGTCGTAGCGGTGCGCGATCGCGTCGAACATTTCGCCGGAGCCCAGACGAACGTCTTCAGGCGCGACGGCAGGGGCGGGGGAGCGTGTTTGCGTGTTCATCATCGGTCCCTCGTCACGATGGCGTCGGTCACGGTCAAGAGCGCGTCGCGGGCAGGCGTCCGCGGGAGCTCCAGCAAGATCGCGCGCGCTTGGTTGGCATGGTCGTCCGCGAGCTCGCGGCAGGCCTTGAGCGCGCCGAGCTCACGCAGCTTGGCGAGGAGCGCGGCGTTGTGACGATGACCTTCAGGACCGTGGCCCTCTTTCATCGCCCGAAGCGCGAGGGCGCGGACCTCTGCGTCGTGCTTTGCGGCGTACAAGATGGGGTAGGTCGCTTTGCCTTCGCGGAGATCGGTGAAGAGCGCCTTGCCGGTGACGTCTGCGTCGCCTGCGTAGTCAAGGAGATCGTCGATGAGCTGAAACGCGACCCCGAGGTGTCGACCGAAAGCCTCGAGCTTGTCGCGTTGCGCGGGAGAGAGCCCCGCGGCGCTCGCGCCAGCGAACATCGCCCAACGGAAGAGCGCGGCGGTCTTGCCTTCGACCACCTGGAAGTAGCGATCCTCGGAGAGGTTGAGCGTGCCGCGGGCCTCGAGCTGCAGCGACTCCGCGACGATCATCTCTTCGATCACGTCGAGCAGTCGACCGAGCGCTTCATCGACACGCGTCGCGCGCACGCGACGGAGCGCTTCGACCAAGAGCCAGTCGCCCGCGAAGACCGAGGCAGCGTTGCCGAAGAGAACGCGAGACGCCTCAGCGCCGCGACGCACGTCGCCTTCATCGACAACGTCGTCGTGCAGCAATGTCGCGCAGTGAACGAGCTCCACCGCGATCGCGAGGTCATGTCGTGACTCGGGAAGCTCGCCGCCCAAACGCGAAGCGAGCACCACGCAGACCGGTCGCAGCCGCTTGCCGCCGAGCGCCAGTAGGTGATGCGCGGCGCGGTGAACGTGCCGATCGCTGGTCGGGAGCGACGCGATCGCCGTGTCGATCTCAGACGCATCCCAGGCGACCAACTCGCTCAGCGTGGCCAGGCGATCTGACAGCGATGAGAGGTCTCGGTCACCCGCGGCGCGTTGAAGCCTTCGCAGGACGGGAGAGCGATCAGGCGGCGTAACTGGCGTTTTTGGCCGGATTTGCGCTGCGGACGGGGACACGGTGCTCATGAAAACTCCGAACGTTCAAAACTTATTGAAAGCTTTGGTCTGACTGACGAGGAAGTCAAGCTTGTGTGGAGGGTTGTTGTGGTCCTCACGTGCCGTCGTGATCACCTTTTTGGGGTGCGTATGCTCTTCACATGAAGGATCACGTACGCTTCCGTCATGCGCGCGATTGTCTGGATTGGTTTTCTTTGTCTCGTCTCGGCTTGCTCTTGTGACCCGACGACCCCCGTGACGGAATGCGTCTCTTCCTCGGACTGCCTCGCCGGCATGACCTGCGCCGATGGTCGCTGCGTCACCGCGATGGCGGGAGACACGGGGACCGACGATACGAGCACACCCGACACCTCGGTCCCGCCGGACACCGACGACGGACTCTGCTCCTCCGACAGTGAGTGTGATGGCGAAGAGGTCTGTCTCACGACGTCCGGCGCGTGCTGCGCTCCCGAGAGCGTGTGTGGCGGTAACGATTGTTGCGAAGGGGCGGAGACCTGCTTCGCCGGAGCGTGCGTGACGCCCGGAGCGGACTGCCGCACGACCGCTGATTGCGAAGACGATCAGTACTGCGAGCCGGCGCTTGGCGAAGGGCCTAGCGACCCACCGATGCTCGATCGCGTTTGCTTGGAAGGCGCGTCCAACGGAGTTTGCCTCGACCTCCCGACGGATCTCGAAGAGTGCGAGTTCCGACCCGAGGTCACCACGCTCTCCGCGACCGAGCAGTGGCAGTGGGGCCCGACCGCGGAGGAGTTCCCTGGCTTCACCGATGTGTGGGCAACGCCGACGGTCGGGCGCGTCTACGACACCAACTGTGACGGCGAGCTGGATCGCCAGGACCCCCCGAACGTCGTGTTCGTGAGCGGAGACGCGAGAGGCACCTGTTGCTCCTGTGGCGGGTTCACGCCGAGCACGTGTCTCACCGGCGTGCTTCGCGTGCTCGACGGCAAGACAGGTCAGGAGCTCTGGTCGCTTGATCGCGTGTCGCCTACTTCGATCGGCTTCGCGGGCTTGTCCGTCGCGTTGGGGGACGTGACCCGCGACGGCCGCATGGAGATCGTCGCGATGACTGGCGAGGGCAATGTCGTGATCATCAGCGGCGCCGGCGAGGTCTTGATGACGAGCGACACGCGCGTGACATACGCATCGACCCGCGCGTTCGGATGGGGCGGAGGACTCGCGATCGCGGACATGGACGGAGACGGCGCGGTCGAGATCGCGTACGGCGCGACCGTGTTCTCCACCGCGGGCGGCATGCTTCGTGAGCGCTTCACCGGGAGCCCGGGGACCGCGGGAGGCGCGAACCGCGCGCTCAGCTTCTTCGCGAACGTCGCGGGCGACGAAGACCTCGAGCTGATCGCCGGTCGCACCGTGTACGCCGCGGATGGCTCGGTGGTCTGGAGCAACACGGCAGATCTCGGCGCGACCTTTCCAGCGCTCGGCGACTTTGACGCAGACGGAGCTCCCGATCTCGTCGCGGTCTCCCGCGGGATGCTCTCTATCCATGACGCCGCGACCGGAGTCGTGAAGTACGGGCCGCTCGCGATCCCCGGGACCGGGACCGGTGGTCCTCCCACCGTGGCGGACTTTGACGGCGATGGCGCTCCCGAGATCGGCGTCGCGATGCAGAACTTCTACTCCATGTTCCAGGTCGCGGACGGCGCGCTTGAGGTCGTCTGGCAGACGCCGAACCACGACCTCAGCTCATCGGTGACCGGGTCCACGGTCTTTGACTTCGAGGGCGACGGGATCGCGGAGGTCATCTACATGGACGAGTGCTTCCTGTGGGTCTACGACGGGCCGACCGGAGCGGTTCGTTTCGCGACGCCGACGCTCTCGTTCACCGCCACCGAAGCGTCGCTCGTCGCTGACGTGGATGACGATGGACACGCCGAGATGATCATGACCAGCAACGGGGCGAACCCGACGAGCTGGCGCTGCAACATCGAGCCTTGGATCTCGCCAGACCCCGCGCTCGGTCGCCCAGCGTGGGCGCCGCCCGAGGGCGAGACGGTCTACCGCGGCCTGACCGTATTCCGCGACACCGCGAACAGCTGGGTCGGCACCCGTGCGCTCTGGAACCAGCACGCCTACCACGTGACCAACATCTGCGATGATCGCGACACCGCGTGCGAAGAAGGCGCGACCTACGGGAGCATCCCGGCGCGTCAGCGCGACAACTGGAGCGTGCCGTGGCTCAACAACTTCCGGCAGAACGTCGGCGAGAGCGGGATCTTCAACGCGCCCGACGCGACCGTTTCCCTTGAGGTCGGTTGCGATCCCCTTGAGCTCCGCGCATCGGTTCGTAACCTGGGCAGCGCGATCCTCCCGCCGGGCGTCGAGGTTGGGTTCTACGCGCGACGAGACGGCGAGGACATCTTGCTCGGCAGCGGGGCGACCAGTGGGCCGCTCTTCCCCGGGCAGGTCGGGAGCGTCACGCTGACTGACGTGGCGGGGACGCGAAGCGATGTCTATGTCGCCAAGATCCTCATCGACGAGGACGCGCGTACGTTCCGCGAGTGTCGCGAGGGCAACAACGAGTCCGACGAAGCGATGGCGATGTGTCTTCTCTGACGTTGGCGTGATCCACGCGCGCGTTCCCACCTTTGAGGGATGCGTATGCTTTGTTTCCGCACCTGCGGCACCATCGCCGCGAGTTCTCCGCTTCGCTCCGGAACCCGCGCCTGAGCGCCTGTGCGGAAACGATAACGGCGTCCTTCACCGGCAATCTCGCGACGGTCATCGTTTCGTCACGGTTTCGCCAAAAGAGGAAGCTACCGTGGGGTCTAAGCGTTTAAGCTAGCGACACCCCGGCGTCGCGCGGGACATCCAAATGCCCAACGACCAGACACGAGACGCGCTCGCGGGGCTTCCGAGATACATCGCGACGGTGAAGCGCGCGCTCTTTGCGCGTTGGGTATTTCGGATTTCGTTGATCGTCGCGTTCGGCGTCGCGGTCCTCGCGCTCATGCTCTTCCTCTTCGTGCCGGCGGTTCCGCGATGGAGCGTACTCGCCGCGCTCGCGATCGGGCCGATGATGGGCGCGTTCCTCGGTGCGCGGATGCGGCCGGCCGACCTCGAGGTGGTCGCGTACGTCGATGAGCGGCTCGAGGCAGAGCACAGCGTGGTGACCGCGTTTGAGTTCGCGAGTGAGATCGATGCTTCCGGTCACTCGCCGGTCGATCGAAGGATCTTGGATCGCGCGAAAGAAGCGCTGACGGATCGCGAGGCGAGCGAAGTACGCCCGGCCATCTCCCGACCCAAGGAGCGGCTCCTCGCGCTCTTGGCGATCGCGTCGTTGGTCGCGGTCTTCTTTGTTCCGCAGGTCGTTCCGGCCGCGACGTTGCCGCCGCCGGAACAGGAGCGGGTGACGGTCGACGTCGACATCTTGACCCCGATCGAGCGCTTGGAAGAGCGCCCATTGCCAGAAGGCACGCGAGAGCACGTTACGCGCGCTCGCGAGCAAGCGCGCGAACTGGAGGAAGCACTTCGAGACGGAACGGAGCTGCGCGAAGCGCTTGACGCCATGGAGTCGATTCGGGAAGAGCTGACGCGGGCGCGGCCAGAAGAGTCCGCGGAAGAACGGCGCGCTCGGGACGCAGCGATCGAGGCGCTGGCGGAAGACGAGCCAGCGATGGCGGAGGCGCTCGGGAACCGCAACCTCGACCAGCTTGACGAAGAAGCGTCGCGCGCCGCCGGCCGTCGCGAAGCGGCTGACCGACAACGCGCTCGCGACGCCTTGACCCGCGCGGCCGAGGCGGCGGAGCGAGAAGGGGGAGACGCGCTCTCGCGTTCGCTCTTGCGCCGACGGAACCTGCTCGACCGCCGGTCGCGACAAGCGGAGCTCGCGCGTGAACTCGCGGAAGCGATGCCCGAGCTCATGCGTGAGCGGCTCGGTCGACAGCTGGAGAGACTCTCGCGCGATGGGGACGGCAGCGAGCTGACCCAAGAAATGGTGGACGCGATGCGCGAAGCCTGGAGCCGGCTCAGCGAAGAAGAGCGTCAGCGTCTGGCGGAAGCGGTCCGCGAAGCGCAGGCCGCGGAGAACGATCACGCGCGAGAAGCGGCGGGGGAGCGCGGCGAGCAGCTGAGCGCCGACGAACTTGAGAAGCAGCTCCGGGAAGCGTTGAAGCGACTCGACGAAGCGCAGGGCGCCGTGACGAACGGCGGATCGCCGGGCGGCGGGATCCCGGTACCTCGGCCAGGGAACGGGAACGGGAACGGAAACGGGAACGGGAACGGAAACGGGAACGGAAACGGAAACGGAAACGGGAACGGAAACGGAAACGGGAACGGAAACGGGAACGGAAACGGAAACGGAAACGGGAACGGGAACGGAGTCGGCGGCACGGGCGGTGGCGGCGGACCCGGTCACACGGGTGGCCGGACCGAAGAGATCGAGACCGCCAACGGACCTCTCGCGCGCGTACGTCCGATGATCCGCGACGGCGCGCCCTCGCGTTCCTGGGTGGAGTGGACCGAGGCCAGCGCGGACGGAACCGCGGCCCCCACGACCGGGACCGGGACCGGCGCCCGAGCGGTCTCCGGCGACGCTTCGGGCATCGAGCGCGCGCCGATCCCCGAAGACTACCAAGAACATGTTCGAACCTTTTTCGACGGCCCTCGCGACTGAGCTCAACGACTGCAGACCTGAGCGCTTGCTCGGTCCAATGCTCGAAGGAACCCATGCAGAACCCACAAGACGCGATCGAACAATTTCAAGCCTCGGTGACCGCCCTCCGTCGCGCGGTCGCGCAGGTCGTGGTGGGCCAAGATCAGGTCGTCGAAGAGGTGCTCATCTGCCTCTTCGCGGGAGGTCACGCGTTGCTCGAAGGCGCGCCGGGTCTGGGAAAGACGCTCTTGATTCGAACGCTCTCGCGCGCCGCCGATCTCGACTTCTCGCGCATCCAGTTCACGCCGGACTTGATGCCCAGCGACATCGTCGGCACCCATATGGTCGTTGAGGATGAGCGCGGAAAGCGGTTCGAGCTACAGCGCGGTCCGATCTTCGGGCAGCTCGTGTTGGCCGATGAGATCAACCGCGCGACCCCCAAGACGCAGAGCGCGCTCTTGGAAGCGATGGCGGAGCGGTCGGTCACGATCGCCGGTGAGAGCCACTCGTTGAAGGCGCCTTTCGTGGTCCTCGCGACGGAGAACCCGATCGAGATGGAGGGTACTTACCCGCTGCCTGAGGCGCAGCTGGATCGCTTCCTGTTCAAGGTCTTGGTCCCCTCGCCCGACGAGGCGACCCTGATCGAGATCCTTCGGTCAACCACGGGCAACCGGGATCCCGAGGTCCCGGTCGTCATTGATGGGCCGCGGATCCTCGCGATGCGGCAGCTCGCGCGTGAGGTGCGGGTGACGGAGCCGCTTCTGCAGTACGTTGCCCGGCTGACGCGCGCGACCGACGCGACGGATGACGCGGCCACCCCGAGCGCCCGCCGTCTGCTTCGTTACGGTGCGGGGGTACGCGGCGCGCAGGCGATCATCGTCGCGTCCAAGGTCTACGCCCTGATGAGCGGACGCGGGCACGTCACCGCGAGCGATCTGTCTCGCGTGATTAAACCAGCGCTTCGGCACCGCGTGATCCCGAGCTTCGAAGCCGAGGCGGACGGGATCTCCCCCGACGCGATCCTGGACCAGGTGCTGGAAGAGCTGGACGGAGCGTCGCGCGTGGGCATCGCGAGTTGAGCGAGTTGAGGCACATGTCTCTACAGACGCGAAACGTCCGAACGCGCTTGGCTCTGCTGTTCGTCACAGCGCTGTTGTTCATGAGCCCGAGCGATGCGCGCGCACAGCCGATCGACCCCGTCGGCGTCGAAGCCGAGGGCGTGTTTGGGGACGCGCTCGTCTCGCAGAACCGCGGAAGCGCGCTGTCGATTCGCCTGACGAACCGACGCCAAGCCGACCTCCGCGGTGAACTCGTCGTCTACTCGGGGTGGAGCGAGAATCGCCGCGAGTTTCGTCAGAGGCTCGATCTGCCGGGAGGGCAAACCCGGTCGGCGCTTGTCGACATCATCGGGCAGAACTCGTCGATCACCGTGGAGTTCGTCGCGGGCGGAGACAAGCTGGGGCGCGCGACGGTCAACATGACGCACCGTGGACTCCCCTCCTCTGTGGTCGTTCTCGCGGACCCGTCCACCTTGCGCGGGGAGCTCCTCGACATGGATGTCGAGATCGACTCCGTTCGCACCACGGTCGATATCGGCGCGGTGACTGACCACCCGACGACCGGCGACCCGATCCTGCCGCGCTCGCCGAGCGGCTGGGGCTCGGTCGGGCTTCTCGTGACGACTCCGCGCGCGCTCTCTCGTGTTCGTGGCGTGGAGCGGGCTGCGCTGCGGAGCTGGATTCAAACCGGCGGGCGGATGCTGATCTTTCCTCGCGCGCCGAGCGAACTCGCGAGCGAGTCTCTCTCGGATTTCGTCCCGCCGTTCGTGACCTCTCCCGAAACGGGATCGCGCGGCTATCCCCTCTTTCTTCCAGGAGGGTCCCCTTTGATCGAGCTCTCTGGGGCGAGCGTGACGCCCGAGCCCTTCGGTGGAGTCGCGCGTCTCGGTTTCGGGAGCGTCTACCTCGCGACCTGGGACGGCACGGCGCCTCCACTCGTGAGCGCTCCGCAGACCCGCGCGCTGATCCGTTCGATCGTCGCGACGCCGAAACATCAGGGTCAAGACACTCCGCAGGTCGCGTCCTTCGATCAAGACACTCAGTTCAGCGGCTCCGCTTTCGACGACGTTCGGCGCGCGCTCGATCCAAACGAGTCGTTTCGACCCGCGTTGGTGGCGGTCGCCTTCGTTTTGTTCTTCTACGTTTTGCTCGTTGGACCGATCAACTTCTCGCTCATCGAGAAGCGCAACCAACCCATGTTGGCGCTCTTGACCACGCCGCTGATCGCGGCCGCGTGCATCATCGGGTTGCTGGTCGTGGGCTATGTCGGGAAGGGCGTGACCATGAGGTACCGCGCGGTCCAAGTGGATGAATATGTCGCCGGAGAGACGCGCGGAACGAGCGTGCGCTACCTCGGTCTCTTCACCACGCGACCCACATCATTCGCGATGGAGGTGCCACGCTTTGGAGATGTCCGAACGCGCTACTCTGCCTCGCCGCCGATCGCAGCAGGGACCGAGCGCCGAAGCGCGGGGCCGATCGTGGGCGGTCTCTGGGACACCCTCTTCGTTCGGCGCGTTTCCGAGAGCGAGCTGAGCGGTTCGATTCGCTTCTCCGACGATGGCCAGTCGGAAGTGATCAATGACTCGTCGATCGACCTCCGCGGCGCGATCGTAGTCCGCGGGAGAAGCGTCAGCCCCGTCGGCGCGATCCCGGCGAACAGTCGCCGCGAGGTCGGACCCGTCTCGCCGACCGCGTGGACCCCTGTTCAAATGCACGTCTCGGCGCCCGGGGTCAGCCGGCTTCAGGAGATGCTCAACGCGGAAGAGGTGGAGCTCGAGCTCCTGGTCGGCGCGATGCGCTTGATGCCGCGGCAGAGCGACTACGTGCTCGCTTGGTACGTCACAGAGGAGCCACGTGAGGCAGATCTCTATCGTCCGGAGCGTGTGCTGCGCTTCATTCGGATCGCCAGCCGCGCGACCGAGCCGCTCGTCCACCACGCGGAGGCGTCACCGTGATTCGAGTTGAAGGCGTCACGCATCGCTTCGGAAACCTGGCGGTGCTGAACGACGTTTGGTTTCACGTTCCGCGCGGGGAGGTCTTCGGGTTCATCGGGCCCAACGGCGCCGGCAAGACGACGACGATCCGGATGATGGCGACGCTCCTCGAGCCGCTGGAGGGACGGATCTTGATCGATGGGCTTGATGTCGTGGACTCACCCGCGGCGGTCCGAAAGATCCTCGGGTTCATGCCCGATTCGTTCGGCGTCTATGAGCGCGTCACCGTGAGCGAGTACTTGGAGTTCTTCGCCGCCGCATACGACCTCCCCATCCGCGCTCGCGGCCGGACGGTCGAGGCGGTGATGGAGCTGACCGAGCTCACCTCGCTTCGGGAGCGTTTGGTGTCGACGATGTCGAAGGGGATGAAGCAGCGCTTGGCGATCGCGCGGACGCTCCTGCATGACCCCAAGGTCTTGATCCTTGATGAACCCGCCAACGGCTTAGACCCGCGCGCGCGGATCGAGATGCGTGACTTGATCGACCAGCTCAAGGGCATGGGCAAAACGATCTTGCTCAGCAGCCACATCCTGACCGAGCTGAGCGACATGGTGACCTCGGTCGCGATCCTTGAGCGTGGTCGCGTCTTGGCCGCGGGCAGCATCGACGAGATCGGGCAGAAGCTCCGACCCGAGCGCGCGGTTCGCGTCGCGCTCCTGTCCTACGCGGACAACACCGAGGCTGTGTTCCGGGCGGTCGAGGGGGTGCGCTTTGTGGAGCGCAGCCCAGATGGCGATCTCCGCATCGGGCACGAAGGCGATGATCGAACGGTCTCGCGGATCGTGGCCGCCGCGGTGAACGCGGGTCTGCAGGTCGTGCGGGTGGAGCCGGAGCGAGATGATCTCGAGCACATCTTCTTGGAGGTTACTCGAGGAGAGCTGCAGTGACTGACGCCTCATCCACGAAGCCCGTCGGCGCGTTGACGCGGATGCTTCGAGATCCGAACCCGCTGCTGATCAAGGAGCTGCGAACGGTTCTGCGAACACCGCTCTTCATTCGCTTCCTCTACCTCGCGACCGGTGTGGTGGCGCTGGCCACGTTGACCTTGGGCGCCAGCATCGCGAGCACCGCGATGGTCCCCGCCGACGTTGGCCGTGTTGTCTTTCAGCTCTTCTTCACGCTCGCGCTCGCCGTGATCGTCGTGATCGGACCCGCGTACGCGGCGACCACGCTGACCTCCGAGCACGAGGGCCGAACCTACGAGTCGCTGATCCTCACGGGTATGGATCCGTGGCGCATCGTTCGCGGAAAGTTCATCGCGTGCATGGGCGGCATGTCGCTCGTGTTGATCTCGTTCGCGCCGGTCGTCGGCATCGCGTTCCTCTTCGGCGGCGTCAGCCCGGTCGCGGTGTTCTTCGGCTTCTGCGCGCTGTTCTTGGTGATGGGCCCGGCGGTCGCGAGCGGCATCGCGATCAGTTCGCGCAGGCGCCGGACGCGGATCGCGATCCTCATCGCGGTCATCAGCGCCGGGGGCATTGGGTTGCCCCTCTTCTCGATCTTGTGGGCGATCGGCGACGGACTGAAGTCGCGCTGGAGCCTGACGATGGAGGGGCCGTTCTGGTTCACCGAGGCGCTCGCCAATCGCTTTTTCGAGCTCGACACGTTCCTGCTCTTGGTCGTGATCCCGATCTACCTCGCGGTGATGCTCGTGTGGTTCATGCTCGCGTCTGCGGTCGCGGGTGTTCGCCCGACCGCGGAAGATCGCTCCGGGCCGTTCAAGCTCTGGTCGGCAGTGGCGATCGTGGGGTACGCGCTCTTGAGCTTTGCGTTGCCGTGGCTCGCGTCGTCTTCTGGCGACATCGGTGAGTTCACGACCGTCCTCGGGATGTTCAGCCTCCCCGTCGCGACGTTCTTCGCGCTGCTCTTCGCAAACGAACCTCCGCTTCCTCCGCGCCAGTATCAGATCGACCGTGCGTCGTTTCCGCTCTGGCGCGTCCCCTTCACGCTCTTTGGCCCCGGCGCCGCCGGGACGACGCGCTTCGCCTTCGTCGCCATCGTGACCGCGGTGTTCGCGTCGTCAGCGTGTTTGATCGCAGCGCGTCATCTCTGCTCGTCGGGCGTTCATACGCGCTACGACGTCGCGATCGGGGTGCTCGCGATTGGGCACGCTTCGGTCGGGGTCTTCACGCTGACGTTCGCCGAGTGGCTGCGGTTGGTGACGCGGCACGCGATCGCGGCGCGCATCGTCGCGGTCGCGGTGATGCTCGTGGCCTATATCGCCCCGGTCCTCCTCTCGCTCTTGGCGGATGAGAACGCTTTCAACGATCTGGATGAACACGTCCCCGTTCTCTTCAAGCTCTCGCCCGCCTTCCCCGACGTGATCGCGGTGCAGCTCTTGGACGGTCGCCACGGCTGGCTTCACCGGGCACCCGAGGTCGCGATTGTGGTCGTGGTGTTCGGCGGGCTGAGCCTCTTCTTCTGGCTCTTGATCGAGCTTCGGGTTCGCAAGGTGACGCGGCTCGTCGCGGCGCGACGCGAGGAACGCCAACGTCGCGCGAGAGAGAGCATGCCGCCGAGCTTCGCTCGTTCGAGCGGGGCCGCCGACGGTGAACCCGAACCGTCGACGCCGGCCACCGCTGGGAACAGTGATGTTGGGAACGCGGAGGAGCGCCGACCGACCCCACCAAAGCGAGATGACGACACAGGTCCGCTCATCTCTACAGACCTCAAGTGACGCTGCTCGATCCCGATTTCATTCGTCGGCTCGAGCAGCTGCGTCTGCAGGTCCGCCGAAAGCTCGCGGGCGCGGGAGCAGGCGCACGTCGCTCCACGCGTCGCGGCGCGTCGGTCGAGTTCGCGGACCACCGCGCCTATAGCCCAGGCGACGATCTGCGACGCGTCGACTGGAACGCCTACGCGCGCCTCGGTGAATTGATCCTGCGTCTCTATGTCGCGGAAGAAGACATCACGGTCTATCTGCTCGTCGACACGAGCCGCTCTCTCGACGTGGGTGAACCGAAGAAGATCGAGGTCGCCAAGCGGATGGCGGCCGCGCTCGGGTACCTGGCGCTCGCCGGGAGCGAGCGGGTCTCGATCGTGCCGTTCAGCGATCGCGTACGGGCTCCGTTTCCCCCCGCGCGCGGACGCAAGCGCGTCGCGCCGATGCTGAAGTACCTCGACGCCCTCACGCCCGACGGCGAGACCAACCTCGACAAGACGGTCGAGACGTTCCTCGCGCGGCGACCTCGAAAGGGACTGGTCGTCGTGCTGAGCGATCTGCTCGATCCCGGCGGGTACGCGCGGCCGCTCGACCGACTCATCGCGGAGCGACACGAGGTCGCGGTGTTCCACATTTTGGACCCCAGTGAACTGGAGCCGGAGCAGGGAGACTTCGTCTTGGTCGACTCGGAGCGTGGCACGCGCGTGGATGTCTCGGTCGACGCGCGGGTTCTCGCCGCCTATCGGAAACGGCTGGAGGCCTTTCTCGCGGGCGCGCGCGCCTGGGCGAAGAAGCGCGGCGCGCACTACTCGTTGGTACAGGGACATGATCTCGAAGCGGCGCTGCTCGAGTACCTGAGGGCGGGCTGACGATGCGCTTCCTCTCGCCGCTGAGCCTCGCGTGGCTCGGACTGCTGGTGCCCTTGGTGTTGCTCTACGTGTTGAAGCGTCGACGCGACGAGAAGAAGGTCGCCTCCACGATGTTGTGGGAGCAGGCGCTTGAGGACCTCCGCGCCGAGTCCCCGTTCAAGCGCTTGATGCCGAACCTGCTGCTGCTGCTTCAGGCGCTCGCGATCATCTTCGCGGCGGTCGCGCTCGCCCGCCCGGTCGGGGTCGGGGGGGTCCCAGACGGGGCTCAGATCGCGGTCGTCATCGATACCTCCGCGTCGATGGCCGCGACGCACGGCGACGGGACGACGCGCCTCGCGCAGGCGAAGCGACGCGTCCGTGACCTGATCGATGGTCTGCCCCCGGGCGGCGCGTTGATGATCGTGTCCGCGGGTGGCGAGCCGGTCGTGACGCGCGCGCTCTCCCGTGATCGCGACGCCCTTTTCTCGGCGCTCGACGCGCTCGAGGTGGAGGGCGGCGGGAGCGATCTCGAGGAAGCCGTCGCGGTGAGCAGTGAACGGCTCCGAGACGCGCCGTCTGGAAGCCGGGTCGTCGTCCTGACGGATCGCGCGGCAGATGGATCCATCGACCTCGCCGCGACGGTTCCGCTCACGCTGATATCCGTCGTCGACGAGGGCGGGCGCGAGCCAGAGAACACCGCGATCGTCTCCGCGGACGCGCACCCTCGCGCGACGGAAGAGTCGCCCGATCGAACGGAGCTCTTTCTTCGCGTCGCGCGTTTCGGCGCGACCCCAGCGGATGTGTTCGTGACCGCGCGGGTCGAAGGGCGAGGACTGGTCGCTTCCCGCCGCGTCACGATCGCTGCCGGGGAGACCGAGTCGATCCTCATGACCGCGGACCTCCCGCCGGATCCCGACGGGCGCGCTGCGGTCTTGACGTTCGCGATCGAGAGCGACGCCACGGACGATCTCGCGCTGGATGATCTCGCCGTGATCCCGAGCCCCGCCGCGCGTCGCGTGCCGGTCTTCCTGGTCGGAGACGCGCCCAGCAGCGTGCGACGTGTGTTCCGCGCGGACCGCGGCGTGGAGCTTTACGCGACCAGCCTGGAGCGTCTCGCGCAGCGAGAGGAGCCGTTGACGGGGCTCGTCGTCTACGCCGGAGAGGTTCCGTCCGAGCCACCGCCGGGGCCTTCTATGGTGATCGCGCCGACGGAAGACGCGGTCTTCGGAGCGACGCTCGCGGCCGCGGTGGAGCAGCCGGAGATCATTCAGTGGGCCGAGACCGACGACGCGCTGCGCTTCGTCTCGTTCGCGGATGTCCATCTTCGGTCCGCGCGTCCGATCGAGTCGTCGTCCGTGACCTCGCTCGCGGAGCTGCGTAGCGGGCCCGTGATCGCGCGACAGGTCCGCAGCGACGGCGAGACGACCCTTGTCTCCTTCGATCCCGACCAGACCGATTGGCCTCGTCGTCCTTCGTTCGTCGTCTTCTTTCGCAACGTGCTCGAGAGCGCGCGTCAGCGCTTACGGGAAGGCGGGGTCGCGGCGTCCGCGCTCGGCCAACCCTTGCGTGTCCCGGTTGCCGAGGGCGCCGAGGTTGAGGTGGTCTCCCCGAGCGGTCGTCGTTACACGGCGGTCTCCCGCGGCGGTCTCGCGGTCGTCGATGTCGACGCCGTCGCCGGGGTCTTTCAGGTCGACGCCGATGGTCGCTCGCTTCACGCCTTGCGGAACCTGCTCAACCCGGAAGAGAGCGAGCTTCGCCCGCGTCTGGAGATCGCCGAGCACGGCGAAGAGTTGGTCGCGCGCGCGAGCGGCGCGACAACGCCGCGTGAGTCCTGGCCGTATTTCGTCTTCGCGTTGCTCCTCCTGATCGCGATCGAGGCGTTCGTCTCCACGAGGCGCGCGTGATCCGTTTCGCGCATCCGTGGCTGCTCGTGGTGGGGCTCCCGCTCCTCGCGTTCGTGATCGCGCGGGTCTTTAAGGTCAAGCGAGACGTCGGGCGAGCGCGGCCCTTCATCGCGATCGCCATGGTCGGCGGCGCGCTCTGCGCCTCGCTCGCGCTGGCCGGACTGGAGGCAGGAAGCGCGCGCGATCAGGCCGCGATCATTTTCGTCGTCGACCGCTCAAGGAGCGCCGAAGGAGCCGACGACCCGCTCGACGCCGTTCGCGCCGCCACCGAGGGGATGCCGGCCGACGATCTCGCTGGCGTCGTCGTCTTCGGCGCGAGCGCGGCCACGCACATGTTCGCGGGTCCCCGGTCAGCCGTTCCGCCGGATGATGGCACCGTCTCGCGCAACGGGACGAAGATCGCCGATGGGCTTCGGCGCGCGCTCTCCGACGTCCCCGAAGGGTACGCCGGCCGACTGGTCCTGATGAGCGACGGCCTCCAGACGAGCGGGGACGCGCTCGACGCGGCGGTCTTGGCGCGAGGTCGCGGCGTGTCGATCGACGTCGTTCCGATCGAGCGCCCCGCGCGTCCTGAGATCGCGGTGGAGCAGGTACGCGTGCCCCAGACCGCGCACCCTGGAGAACCCGTGGAGCTCCGCGTCGTGACCCGCGCGAACGCGCCGACGCCTGTCCGGGTCCGGGTCACACGTGACGGGACGGTGATCGCAGCGGGCGAGACGACGATCGAGGCTGGCAGCGACGTGCTCGTGCTTCGTGATACCGCACCCGAGCGCGGCGTCGCGCGGTACGGGGTGGAGGTCACGCCCGTATCCGGTGACCAAGACGGCTCCGCGCTAAACAACGAAGGCGGCGCGTTCTTGCGCGTGGTGGGTGAGTCGCGCGCGCTCTTGGTCGCGGGACCTCGAACGCAGAGCGACGCACTCGCGGACGCGATCGGCGGCCCTCACCTCGAGGTCGTGACGCGTGATGCGCTCCCGAGCGAGCTCTCGGCGCTGAGCGCGTTTGATTTGGTGATCCTCGACGACCTCCCGGCGCGGACGTTGAGCCGGCGACAGATGCGCGACCTCCGAAGCTATGTGCGTGATCTCGGCGGGGGGCTGCTCATGCTCGGCGCGCGAGACAGCTTCGGGCTTGGCGGCTACGCGCGGACGCCGGTCGAGGAAGCGCTGCCGGCCACCTTTGATCTACGGCAGCGGCGAGACCGATTGTCGCTCGCGATGGTGATCGCGATTGACCAGAGCGGATCCATGGGCATGGTCGTGGCGTCCGGACAGACCAAGCTCGACCTCGCGAACGAAGCCGCCGCGCGTTCGGCAGAGCTCCTCTCGTCGTCGGACCGGGTCGGGATCCTGCATGTCGACACCGCGCCTCATTGGACACAACCGATGACGAACGCGAGCGACTCAGGCGCGATCGCGAGCCGCGCGAGGTCGGCGGAACCCGGGGGGGGCGGCATTGACGTTGACGTCGCCATGGCCGCTGCGTACGGCACGCTGCGATCGGAGCAAACGCAGCTTCGTCATTTTCTCCTGTTCTCCGACGGGAACGATTCTCAGAACCTTGCGGGGATGCGGGAGGTCGTGCGGCAAGCGCACCGCCAGGGGATCACGACGTCGATCGTCTCGATGGGCAACGGTACGCACACGCCTGAGCTGGAGGTGCTCTCCGGCATTGGAGAAGGGCGCTTCTACATCGTTGACAACATGGAGCAGCTCCCGCGCATCTTCACCGAAGAGACGATCCAGGCGAGCAAGGCCGCGCTCAGCCTCGACCCCGCAGCGGTCACGTCTGGGGCACCCGGCGCGGTCACGCAAGGGATCGACCTGAGCGCCGCGCCGGACGTGACCGGGCACGTGGTCATGAACGCGAGACCGCGCGCCACGACGTACCTCTTCGCCGGAGAAGACCCACTGCTCGCTGTTTGGCAGCACGGCATCGGCCGGGGCGCGGTCTTCGGCGCGGACAGCGGAACGGAGTTCACAAAGGCGTGGCTGAGCTGGCCGGGGTATCGAACGCTCTTTCACCAGGTCGCGCGTGAGATTCTACGGGCCCCTGGGCAGGCGGACGCGCGGGTGTCCGTGTCGATTCAGGACGGCGTGGGCGAAGTCGTCGTCGAGGCGATCGGCGAAGGGGGGCGATACCGGAACTACCTCGACCTTGGCGGTTCGGTCTCCGCGCCCGGCGGCCAGTCGATCGAGGTGGAGCTGTCACAGACCGGCGCGGGTCGTTACACAGGGCGTTTCGATGCGTCGTCCCCTGGTCCTTACTTCGTCACCGTTCGCGAAGAGGATCGGGCGGCGCTGGTGGGTACCGCCGGGGTCGTTCGACCGCGTGGGGATGAGCTTCGGGGCGAGGGGACGGATCACGCGTTGCTCGCACAACTCGCGGCGGTCACGGGAGGAAAGGTCCGCGCGGACCTGAGCGAGGTGTTCTCCGACCGACCGCCACACGCGACGACGTACTCGCCGCTCTTCCGGCCGCTCACCATCGCGGCGCTCGTCCTGTTCTTCGTTTCTGTGGTGCTGCGCCGCGTGGTGTTCCGCTTCGGTCGTCGCCCGACCGCGAGCGGTCACGTGACCACCGCAGCGGACCCGAAGCGCCGAGCGGTTGAACCTCGGTCGCCTCGTTCGTCTACTGCGGAGCCCGAGGCGCCGACGGACGCGGCATCGCCCGCGGAGGAACCGAGCCCGCCGGACGAACCGACGAACACAGAGCCGGAGACGCTCGCCGAGCAGCTCCTAAAGAAGCGTCGCCGACGCTGAGTCGACTACTCGAGCACTGGGCCTTCGCAGCCGAAGACCACGTCGATGTCGTCCACCTCGCCCGCGGTGATCGCGCGGCAAGCCTCGCCGTGGAACGTGAGCGTCATGGAACCCGCGTCGTACGTCCAACCGTTCATCGCCTCGTTCGCGACCCCGGATGGATCGTCGTTGAAGTAGACGTAGAGCTCATCTTCGTTGGGAGGGGCTTCGTCGAGCCGGTATTCGCAGGTCGCGACATCGGCGGCGATTCGGGAGAGCGCGTCGACCAAGGTCGCGGCGTCGTCTGCCGCGAAGTATGTCCCCGTTCCGCCGGCTTCTGAGACCGCGTTGAGCTCACCGGCGTCGACGTCACGGCTGAAGCCAACGACGTACGTGCGAACGGAGGTCGCCTGCGAGAACAGCGCGGCCGCCCCCGAGGGACCGTCTTGCGCTCCGCCTTCGGTGCACGAGCCGCTCTCCTCGCCATCGGTGACCAGCAAGATCGTGTTCGCGCGGGTCGCGTCTTGAAGCGACGCCTCGCCGACGAAGGACAAGAGCGTCTTCCCTGTCGTGGTCTCGGGTACGCCGGAGTCGCAGAGGTAGCGCGGAGAGGACCCGTCGCGGCTCCCGTCTCCGATCAGCGGACGCAAGAAGGCGTTGATCGCGGGCGCGTTCTCATCCGCGATCGGGACGACCACCGAACCCGCCGAGCACCCGCCGGAGAGGCAAGCGGAGTAGGTCGCGAGCCCGAAGCGGACGCTCGCGTCGAAGCGCGTGGTCACCTCTTCGATCGCCTCCTTGGCGACATCCCACCGCGTCACCCCGTCGATACGACCGCTCATGCTGCCTGAACGGTCGAGCACGATGAGCATGTTCGGCGCGAGCCGCGTCGTCCCAAACTCGCGCCCTCCGCAATCGGTCCCGATCTCGCAGCGTAGGTCGGCGCCGCATTGCTGTCCGGAGGGACAATCGCGATCGTCAAAGCACGCGTCTTCGCCGTCGAGGCATCGCCGCGAACCTGCGCCGCACCGTCCGCTGTCGCAGTCGCGCGGGCCGAGGCAAAAGGTGTCCTCGATGCAGCGACTGGTCGTCGAGCAGTACTCGTCTTCGTCGCAGTCGTCGTTGTCGTCGCAGGAGGTCCCGACGGGAGGTACGTACGTGTCGCGCGTATCGCCGTCACGGCTCGGGATGTCGTCATCGCCGCAGCCGAGCGCGCCAACGACGCTCAAGCAGACAAAAGAGAAGAGAAGAATGCGTTGCACCGCTCTACTGTGACGCAGCAACCCGGACGAGCACAACCGGAGCCGGGCGCTCAAACGAAAACGGCCGCGCGAGTTGCGCGACCGTTTTTCAGTCTCTTCCCCGCGCCGACTAGCGCCGGCGACGCATGCCGAGGAGCGCAACCGCGAAGATCAAGACGATATGCGCGGGCCCGCCTTCTGCGCCGACGGTACAGAGCGCGCCGCCGCCGAGTCCGCCGCCGGATCCGCCGATGCCTCCGTCGGGGTCGAGGTAATCCGGGATGCCGTCCCCGTCACCATCGTCGTTCTGCCAGTTGCCGTCCGCGTTGGTGTCTTCCGAGAGCGTGTCCGTTCCATCGTCATCATCGTCGGCGTCCTGGTAGTCAGGCGCGCCGTCGAGGTCGGTGTCTTGAGCGGGGGCGCTGGTTCCGCCCGCTGCCGGGTCGTACGCATCGTCGAGCCCGTTGTTGTTGGTGTCGGTCCCGCTCGGAGTGGTGTCCGCCGCGCCGTCGTGGTCGGCGTCGTGCCCTTCGATCGCGTCCGGCACCCCATCCGCGTCGCTGTCGGTGTCGAGATAGTCCTTCTCGCCGTCGCCGTTCGTGTCGACGCAGGGACCCGCGCCGCACTCTACGCCGTCAGTGATTCCGTCGCCGTCGCTGTCGATGTCGAGGTGCGGCGGGAGACCGTCGCCGTCGCCGTCGGTCGTCCCGCCGTCGGCGATCTCGTCGGCCGTGTCGACGCCGTCGCCGTCATCGTCGGTGTCGTTGAAGTCGGGCATTCCGTCTCCGTCAGTGTCCGGGCAGGACGCCGGGTCCGCGAGGGTCGCGGGAGGAGGGCACTCGACGATGTCCGGCAGACCGTCGCCGTCGGTGTCGCCGGGCGCCGCGTCGGGGTCGAGGTAGTCGGGGACGCCATCGACGTCGCTGTCGATGTTCTCAGGGATGCCGTCGCCATCGCTGTCCGGAGCGACCTCGCTCACGTCGGGCGCGGTGTCGCCGTCGCTGTCTTCGTCGTACCAGTTCGGGAGACCGTCGCCGTCGATGTCATCCCCGTATATCGCTCCGTCCGCGACCTCTGCAGCGGTCGGGATGGTGTCACCGTCGTCGTCCGCGTCCTGGTAGTCGTCCATTCCGTCACCGTCGAGATCCGGGGTGGGCGCGGGGGTCCCCGCGGCGTCCGGATCGAAAGCGTCGTCAATGCCGTCGCCATCGCCGTCCGTACCGGTGGGCGTGGTGTCCGCGGTGCCGTCGTGATCCGCGTCGTGGCCCTCCGTCGCGTCAGGGATTCCGTCGCTGTCGCTGTCCAGGTCGAGGAAGTCGTCGCTTCCGTTGCCGTTGCTGTCGGGCGTGGGGAGCGGGGCCGCGGCGGTGGCGTCGTCGAGACCGTCGCCGTTGCCATCGGTGAAGCCGTCGATGAGTCCGTCACCGTTCATGTCCGCGCCGCCGGCTTCTTCCGTGTCGGTGATGCCGTCGCCATCCGCGTCGAGGTCGTGGTGGTTGGGGACGCCGTCGCCATCGAAGTCGTAGTCGCTCGGGACGCTGGCGCAGGTACCGTCCGGGCCCGCCGCGCAGCCCGTCACCGAGGGATCGATGTAGTCCGGGATTCCGTCGCCGTCCGCGTCCGTCGAGAGGTCGGTTCCGCCGAGCTCCACCACGTCGGGGATGCCATCGTTGTCGTCATCGAGGTCCTCATCGTCTGGGACGCCGTCGTCGTCGTGGTCACCGAACTCGCAGGTGTTCGTCGCGGTGTCACACGTGGTGATCCCGTCGCACATCGAGTCATCGATGCACTCGACGCAGACGCGCGCGTCGGTGTCACACACCGGGGTCTCGGGGGTCGGAACGCAGTCCGCGTCGCTGGCGCAACCGGGAACACAGGTGTTCGCGGGTCCGCAGACCGTTCCTGCGTCGCAGTGCGAGTCGGTCGTGCACTCGACGCAGTCAGGGGCGACGCCGGCGACGTTGCAGATCGGGAGGGTCGCGTCGCAGCCCGCGTCGATCGCGGCCGAGGAGACCTCACACTCAACGCAGCTCGCGACCACGCCCGTACCGCCGCAGATCGGCGCGGTCGGTGAGCAACCGCTGTCGATCCCGCCGCCGGGAGCGGTGTTCAAGCAAGGCACGCAGATGTTGGTTCCAACATCGCACACGTTCGTGCCGTCGCAGTCGAGGTCCGAGACACACTCGACGCACATGTTCGGATCGCGCGCGACGTTGCAAGCCGGTCTCGCCGCCATGCAGCCGCTGTCGATACCGCCCGGGCCCGCCGAGTCGACGCAGGGCGCGCACGTGTTCGTCGTGAGGTCGCAGATCCCGCCGCCGCAGTCGGCGCTGGAGAGACACTCCACGCACTCCGGGACCACGCCGCTCTCGTCGCAGATCGGGGTCGCGGCCGCGCAGCCGGCGTCACGCAGACCCGCTCCGGCGTTGTCGAGGCAAGGTACGCACATCGGCGACGCGAGCCCGTCACACACGCCACCGGGACAAGCCGCGCCCGAGGGCAACGGGCTCCCGGTGCAGCGACCGCCGAGGCAGGCGTCGTTGGTGCATGGGTTCGCGTCCGCGCACTCCGCGTTCGTGAAGCAAGACACGCACACGTTGATGGGGCCGCGGGTGTCGCAGAAAGGGCGGTCGCCGGCGCAACCAGGATCGGTGCCTGGGCCGCCGTCCAGGCACGGCACGCACATCGCGGTCGGGTCACAGACGCCACCGGAACAAAGGGTGCCGGTCGGGCGCGGGGTGTTGACGCAGCCGAAAGAGACGCAAGCGTCGATGGTGCACTCCGCGCCGTCGTTGCAGTCGGCGTTGGTGCGGCACTCGGGAGTGCAGATCGACGGCTCGTCGACGCACATCCAGTTCGGCTCCACCTGACAGGTGGAGGAGCAGCCGTCGCCGCTTCTGCGGTTGCGGTCGTCGCAGGTCTCGAAGCCCGTGATGTCTCCGTCGCCGCAGAAGCTCGTGTCCGTGGTGAACGCGATTCGGTAGTTCCACGAGGTGGTCCCGACCAGGGGCCCGAGGTTCCACTGCACGCCCATGCCGTTGTCGGTCGTCGGGTCGGTGTCCTCGGTGTTGAGGAGGTCCGCGCCGTCGTCGATCTGCGCGAAGGGCATCGCGTACTGCGCGCTGTACCAGGCGTTCCACGGTCGGTCGCCTTGGATGAAGACCTCGAACTGACCGGCCTTGCTGACGCCGATGATCGTGGGGGGACCGACAGCGGGCTGCCGGAAAGCCGGGCCCTCATCGCCGCCGTCCAAGAACGTATCGATGATGTGGTAGGCCTTGATCGGCAGCGTGTTCGTCGCCGGGGTGGTCACCGTGAGCGTGCAGGTGAAGAAGTCGTTCGGCGAGACGTACGAGATCTTGTACGCCAGCGTGATCCCAGAAACACCCGCGCCGACCACGGTCGTGACCTCATACGGAGAGAGCGAGGTGCCCGCGCCGGTGATCGGGGTCTGCGAGATCGGGGTCCAGTTCGCGTCGATGTTGCTGCTGTATGCGCTGCCGTCCGCGCCGTAGAGCGTGGTGCCCTGAGCGAGGAAGACGCCGTTGAACATCGAGGTCGGAGTGAGCGTCGGCGTCCCGGACGGTGAGTACACCTGTCCAGAGCCACGTCGCCAGATCTGCATCATCGACTTCGGGCCGACTTCAATGCGGAGTCCGTCTCCGACGATCATGCCGCCGGATGGGTTGACCGTGCGCTGCGCGAATGCGTCTGCGCCGAAAGAGAGCACCAACAGCGCGGACGCTGCGAACCAAGTAAGCTTTTTCATAAGTTATTCACTCCCAGAACACGACCTGCGGCCGCTGTTCCCCAGCGGGGCGTAGCGCGCTCCCCGTGGTCTTCAAGTGGGAGTATGTGTTCGCTCAATATTTCTTTGTTTCCGCACCTGCGGCGCCATCGCCGCGCGTTCTCCGCTGCGCTCCGGAACCCGCGGCTGAGCGCGTGTGCGGAAACGGTGTTCTTTGCTTCCGCAGCTGCGGCGCCATCGCCGCGCGTTCTCGGCTGCGCTCCGGAACCCGCGGCTGAGCGCCTGTGCGGAAACGGTGTTCTTTGTTTCCGCAGCTGCGGCGCCATCGCCGCGCGTTCTCCGCTGCGCTCCGGAACCCGCGGCTGAGCGCGTGTGCGGAAACGGTGTTCTTTGTTTCCGCAGCTGCGGCGCCATCGCCGCGCGTTCTCCGCTGCGGGAACCCGCGGCTGAGCGCCCGCACCCGCGGCGCCATCGCCGCGAGTCACGGTGCTCAGCCGTCCGCTTCACGCATCCGCAGCCGACTCGAAAATACGCGGCATTGCCGTCGCGAGGGCCTCACACAACCCAACCCCCTGGGCACCAAGGGAGGCTAAGGGATGTGCTCTAGTGACAGCGCTGGGTGCGCATCTCGGTGAACGTGCACTCGCGCTCGGTGCAGCTGCCGAAGCGACCGCTCGTTGCGCACTCCGGAACCGGTGCGAAGAAGCCAGTGAGGCCGGCCGGACACGGGTCCTTTTCACTGCCGATGCCACATCCGGTCGGGAGCGGGTTCGGAAATTCCTTCTCCTCGATGCCGCTGCAGTTCCAGTCGTAGGTGACGCGTCGGTCGGGCGGGTTGCCGGTGAACTGCTCCGTGAACCAGCCGGTCTGATCCGGGTTCACCATCGGGAGCTCGTCCGCGCAGTCGCGACCACATCTGCCGAGGTTGGTCGGCGCGTATCCATCTTCGTCGTTGTCGAAGAGCTGGTTCAGGCACATGTCCCGGATGCACTGATCGATGGTGCAGTTGCTCCCATCGTCGCAGCTCTCGGTGGTGCACCCTGGCATCCCGCCGTCTTCCATCGTCATTCCACCTGGCATCGGCTCGCACATTCCGTCGATGCAGTAGAGACCCGCGTCGCAGGACTCGACGCGGAAGCAGGGTTGACCTTCGGCGATTCCGCCGTTGGGTCGACACACCGTGCCGAGCAGAGCAGGCGCGCAGATGAGACCCGGGACGCAGTCCGCGGTGGTCTCGCACTCCACGTCTTCCGTGTTCGTACCACCGCTCGCGCAGACGCGGTCGTCGTTGCAGTAGAGGCCCGTCGCGCAGACCGAGGTGAGCACGCACGCTTCACCGGCCCCGAGGCCGCCGCCGCCGCCCGTGCAGCGCCCAGACTCGCACGAGAGACCGCTTCGGCAGGGAGAAGAGTCGCCGCACGCATCGCCGAGCTCGCCGCCCGGTTCGGGCGGGACGCAGGTGCCGCCTTGGCACTCCAGACCGGCGCGACACTCCGACACATCCGCGCACGCGCCGCCGATGTCGACGCCACCTTCACCCAGGCAGACGCCCGCCGTGCAGGTCAGGCCGCTCGCGCACATGTCGGTCGAGGTGCAGGCGCTCCCCGCAGGTCGATCGCCCGCTGAGCAAATTCCCGCGGTGCAAGCCAGGCCGCTCGCGCACATGTCAGTCGAGGTGCAAGCGCTCCCGGCGGGGAGCCCCGCGGTACAGACACCCGCTTCGCAGGTCAGGCCGACGGCGCACATATCGGTCGAGGTGCACGCGGAGCCCGCAGGATTGCCGACGGCGCAGGTCCCGTCGGAGCAGGTCAGGCCGCTCGCGCACATATCGGTCGAGGTGCACGCGGACCCAACGGCGCCGCCGTCATCGTCGTCTCCACACGCCAACACGAAAAGAGAGGTAACGAGCATGAGCGAGAGCGAGGTCGCGCCGAGCGACGCGCGGAGGAGTGCGGAAGACATAGGCGTGAGTGTACTTCGACGGTTCGGCGTCGCGCCAGACCGCGTTCAGAATCGACCGGTCCGCTCCGTGAGACTTCGCGTTCTCTCTTCCCGCGGAGGTTGCTCTACTCCGGCGTTTCGACGCGCTCGATGCCCAGGTTCAGTCGCCGGGACCGGAGGCGCGACAGGCTAGCGAAAAGGGAGATGACGTGAGCGAAATTTCAGCGAAGCGAGAGGCACGCATCACTTACGCGATCGCCGCGCTGATGACGATCGCGTGGCTCGGATGTAGCGCTCCCAAAACGGTGGAGCCCACGGGCTATTGCGCCAAGCTCACGAGCGCAGCGTGTGACGCGGTTACGGAATGTTGTGGTGACGCCGTGGACGCCGAAGCGATCTGCCGCGGGCAGCGCGAAGGCTGCGAAGCGATGGTGGAAGGCGAGCTCCTCGCGTCGGGACGCGTGACGATTCGGGCGCGTGAGTTTGAGGCGACGCTCGCGCGGATGCGAGCTTGTGAGACGCCCTCGAGCGACGATGTTCGCGTCATCTACGAAGGACACGTCGCGCTGGGCGGTGACTGTGGCAGCGAGGCGCTCAGTCCGTTCGCGTGTGTGTCTGGGAGCGCGTGCGTCGACTCGGTTTGCACCGCGGTAGCGGAACGAGGGGCGCGCTGCGAAGAGCGTCCGTGCGCTGAGGGGCTTCAGTGCGTCGAGATGCCGGGAGAGGATCGCGACGCGCTCGTGCTGAAATGCATCGGCGCGTTCGCGTCCGAGACCCCGTGCCGGCACCCCTCAGAGTGCGCTAGCGGGTCGTGCACGTCCGGGCGCTGCGCGGACACGTCGCGCGCGCCGCTCTGTCCGCAACCGTAGCGGCGCGACCGAGAGCGCGCGTGTTCGTTCACGTGTTCGCTCGCGCCAACGCTTCGCGAAGTGGGCGTGCGCGAAGACACCAGAGATGAGCGCCGCGATGCCGAGGGTCGCGATCGCGGGCCCGATCAAACTCGGCGCGCACTCTTCTTCGTCGATGCAGCCAAAAACCTCGGCGACGTAGAGAGTCGTCCCGGAGATCATCGCGTGCGCCCCTGCGCCCCATAGAACGGACCACCATCCGTAACGGCGAGGCGGCGGCGCGGGGGCCGGCAGCGCGGGGGGCTGTAGCGCGACCTCAAGCGGTCGGGAGTTCGGTGAGCGTCAGGTGAGCGGGCGGTACGAGCTCTGCTTGTGCCTCACTGCGTGACACTGGGAGCAGGAACGTCATTCCGATGACGAGAAGAGCAAACCTGAAAAGCATGCGCTCGGTCTACGCACGACGCGTACCACGGCGGTTCGATGCTGAATCGCGCGCATACGCTCAGCGCTCCCCGGCAAGGTGTGCAGTTCTCGCAACAGGTGTGAACTCGCGCCGCTTGGTTTCGTGACGCGCGGAGGTCCATGCGACAGTTCGCCGTGCGGCGCGCCCTATCACTCTCGGTTCTGATCATCGCCGGCGAGGCGATCTTCGCGCTCCCTTTTGTTCTCCCGCGCGTCTTTCGACCCACCATTCTCGAGACGTTCGGCATCACCAACACGGAGCTCGGCGGGGCGATGAGCGTCTACGGTGTTGTCGCGATGGCGGCGTACTTCTTCGGAGGGCCGCTCGCCGATCGGTTCCAGGTTCGCAAGATGATGGCGATCGCCTTGTGGGGGACCGCGCTCGGAGGGCTCTGCCTCGCCACGGTTCCGCGCCTCAGCGTCCTCGTCGCGCTCTACGCCGGGTGGGGGGTGACGACGATCCTCTTGTTCTGGTCTGGACTGCTTCGGGCGACCCGCGAGTGGGGATGGTGTGCGCCTACGTTGGGTACAAAGGGACCGATGACCTCTCGCTCCTCGTTCGCGACGTGACAGGCAAAAGCGAGGTCGACGCGGCCTGGGTCGGAACGGCGGCGTTTTGGATCCGCCCGTTCGCGGCTGTCGGCGCGGGGCTCTTGGCGGATCGCGTGGGCGGTTGGCGCACCGTCGCGGCTTGCTTCGTGCTGCTCTTGCTTTCCAACCTCGGGGTCGCGACCGCATCGTCTGCGCCCGTCGTCCCGCTCCTCTTCGCGTCAGTCGCCGGGACCTGCGTCGCGGTCTATGCGTTGCGCGGCGTCTACTTCGCGCTCTTCCCGGAGGCAGGGGTTCCGGTCGCGGTCACGGGAACAGCGGTCGGCCTCGTGAGCGTCGTCGGCTACACCCCCGACGTCTTTTTCGGACCCCTTATGGGCGCGATCCTCGACGCGCATTCCGGAGCCGAAGGACACCGCGTGCTCTTCTTCGTATTGGCGGGCTTCGCGTGCGCAGGCGTCTTCGCCACGCTCGGGTTCGCGTTCGCGGCTGGCGGCCACCGGCGGTCCGCCGGTCCATCCGCCGAATCGCTCCCGTAACTCCCCGAAAAGACGTCGGCCGAGCTGCGGCACGACCTGTGCTCTTTGGGCCCCAAACGTCACTCGTCATCGTCGCGCGAAGGGTCGCGGCGAGTCGAGCGGCACGACTTTGGAGAACCGATGATCAAGAGCAAAGACAAGAATAAGGGCAAGGACAAGCGGGGCCGCGTCAAAGACAAGCTCAAGGCAATGGACCACGCGATGCAGAGCATCGAGAAGCAGTTCGGGAAGGGCGCCATCATGCGGCTCGGGGAGCGCGACGCGCAGGATGTGCCGGTGTTCTCGAGCGGCTGTGTGTCGCTCGACAACGCGCTCGGCACAGGCGGATACCCGCGCGGTCGCGTGGTCGAGATCTACGGGCCCGAGTCAAGCGGCAAGACCACGCTGACGCTGCACGCGATCGCGGAGTGTCAGAAGGCAGGCGGGACCGCGGCGTTCATCGACGCGGAGCACGCGCTCGACACCAGCTACGCGCAAGCGCTCGGTGTGAACATCAACGAGCTCCTGGTGAGCCAACCCGACAACGGTGAGCAGGCGCTCGAGATCGCGGAGACCTTGGTCCGCAGCGGGGCGGTCGATCTCGTCGTGATCGACTCGGTCGCGGCGCTGGTGCCCAAGGCCGAGATCGAAGGCGACATGGGAGACTCGCACATGGGCTTGCAGGCGCGTTTGATGAGCCAAGCGCTCCGCAAGCTGACCGGCATCACGCACCGCACCGGCACCACGATCATGTTCATCAATCAGCTCCGCATGAAGATCGGCGTGATGTTCGGTTCACCGGAGACGACGACCGGTGGCAACGCGCTCAAGTACTACTGCTCGGTGCGCATCGATGTTCGGCGGATCGGCGCGGTCAAAGCGGGCGAGAAGGTCATCGGCAACCGGACGCGCGTGAAGATCGTGAAGAACAAGCTCGCGCCACCGTTCAAGAAGTGCGAGTTCGACATTCGCTACGGCGAGGGCATGGATGTGGTCGGTGACCTCTTGGACCGCGCGGTCGAAGCGGAGGTCGTCGAGAAGAACGGCTCCTACTACCGCTACGACGGCGTGAGCCTCGCGCAGGGACGGGAGAAGGCGCGGCTCGCGATGATCGAGGACTCGGCGCTGCACGCGAAGATCGCCAAGGCGGTACGCGGTGACGAACCGGTGAAGCCGTCGGTCGCGGCGGCCAACGGGAAGACCGCAGAGAAGCTCTCGGCGAAGGGTGGAGACAAGGAGAAGGGAGCGCGCGCGGTCGCGTAACGACTCGGCGCGCGGCGGCTCTACTCAGGGCCGCCGCAGAGCCACTCGACGCCGACGCGGTCGATCAACGGCGCGCCGTCGAAGGCTTCGGTTTCCAACGTGAGGCGGACCTCGAGGACGCCGCCCATTGGAAACGAGAGCGGGAAGGGCGAGTCGCC
>CALJDU010000009.1 GCA_938024995.1 uncultured bacterium | reverse complement strand
TCGGCGCGCCCTCGATGCTCGAGTGCGCTCCCTGAGCTGAGCCCGATGGGACTGAACGACGAGGGCCTCCGGGTCCTCGTTTTTCGTTTAAGCCGCTTTTCGTTTCGGGCGCTCAGCGAAGCCGCGAGGTCGCTCTGCGCTTCGTCCCCGCGCTACCTCGTCATCGATTAAGCAACGTGCTAGACGCGCCCATGCGGTTTTCGAACGCCTTCATCCCCACCGTCAAAGAAGCTCCCAAAGACGCCACCAGTCCGTCGCACATCTTCCTCATCCGAGGCGGATACGTCCGGATGATCGGGTCGGGCCTCTACGAGATGCTCCCGTTGGGCTTCCGCGTTCTCAAGAAGATCATGGCGATCGTGCGGGACGAGATGGACGGCGCGGGCGCGCAAGAGGTCTTGATGCCCGGCCTCCTGCCCGCGACGTACTTCAAGGAGACCGGTCGCTACGACGGGTTCGGCGACACCCTGCTCCGTCTCAAAGACCGCAAGGGCGGCGAGTATCACCTCGGCCCGACCCACGAAGAGATCATCACCGACATGGTCCGCCGCGAGGTGAAGAGCTACCGGCATCTCCCGATCAACCTCTACCAGATTCAGATGAAGTACCGCGATGAGCCGCGGCCCCGCGCGGGCTTGCTCCGTTGTCGTGAGTTCTTGATGAAGGACGCCTACTCCTTCGACACCTGCCACGAGGACGCGCTCAAGAGCTACGCCATCATGCGCGAAGCCTACAAGCGCATCTTCACGCGGCTCGGGTTGGACTTCCGGATCGTGAAAGCCGACAGCGGCGCGATGGGCGGTGACACCAGCGCCGAGTTCCAGGTCCTCGCGCAGACCGGCGAAGACGACATCGTCGCGTGTCACGCCTGCGAGTACGCGGCCAACGTGGAGGTCGCGACCGCCAAGCGTCAGGACGACGCGACGAGCGACGAGTCCCCCGGCGACCTCGCCAAGGTCCACACGCCTGGCGTCGGTAGCATCGAGGACGTGGTCGGGTTCTTCCAGAAGAACGACCACTCGCACATCGACGCCACCCGCGTGCTCAAGTCCCTCGTCTACTTGTCGAAGTCCGGGCAAGGCGCGGACGCCAAAGAGGAGATCGTGCTCGCGGTCGTCCGTGGGGATCACGAGGTCAACGAGATCAAGCTGACGCGCGCGCTCGGGGCGACCGAGGTCCTGCTCGCGAACGAGAAGACCGTCCGTCAGGCGACCGGCGCGGGCATCGGCTTCGCGGGACCGGTCGACGCGAAGGTCCGGGTGCTGATCGACGAGAGCGCCGCCGCCGTCAAGAACGCTGCGACCGGCGCCAACGAGCAAGATCATCACCTCGTCAACGTGAACCACGGCCGTGACTTCGAAGGGGAAGTGGTCGACCTGCGCTCCGTTACCGACGGTGACCCCTGCCCGAACTGCGGCGAACCCCTCGCGTCGTTCCGCGGCATCGAGGGAGGTCACATCTTCGTCCTCGGCACGCACTACAGCGCGAAGATGGGCGCGGAGTTCCTCAACGCCGAGGGCAAGCGCAACCCCGTCGTCATGGGGTGCTACGGCATCGGCGTCTCGCGCTTGATGGCGTCGGCGATCGAGCAACACCACGACGAGGGCGGGATCATTTGGCCGATGGCGATCGCGCCGTACCAGGTGATCATCACGACGCTCGGCAAGGGCAAGAAGAAGGACGAGGCGGCGGAAGCAGAGGCCACGAAGATCTACGAGGCGCTCCGCGCCGAGGGCCTCGAGGTCCTTCTCGACGACCGCAAGGAGCGCCCCGGCGTAAAGTTCAAGGACGCGGACCTGATCGGCGTTCCCCTTCGCGTCACGGTCGGCGGCCGAGGGCTCGGCGAAGGCGTGGTCGAGTACAAGAAGCGTGGTGGGGGTGACCTGGAGAAGATCCCGCTCGACACAATCGTCGCGCGGGTGATCTCCGACGTGCGCGCGGAGCTGCCATGACCAAGGCGAAGAGCCAGTCCAAGAAGGACGACAAGCCGGCGGAGCCTGAAGAGGCCGTGAAGGGCGACCGACGCAAGAGCCCGCTCCTGCCTAACGCGGTGCTCTGGATCGGCTTCCTCATCCTCTTGGTCGCCGCGGTCTTCACCGTCGTCCTCCCCGAGCTAGAAGACGACCCGGACCGTGAGGAAGCTGAGACCACGGAAGCAGCGGAGACCGAGCCCGCCGCCGGGTAGGCGTTCGCCAGGCGGACGAGCCTGCTAGCCTGCTGCGGTGCGCCTGCGCTCCCTCGTCGTCTTCGTTCTTCTCGCGGCCAGCGTCAGCGGCTGCGCACGCGTACGAGCGGTTCGAACGCTGCGCAAAGGTCAGCTTGAGGTCAGCTGGACCGATGGCGGACCAATCGTCACCGGCGTCAACGGTCGCACCGCGGTGTTCCCGTTGAACTCGCCGGAGCTCGCCGTGCGCTATGGCGTCAACGGTGACCTCGACGTGCACGGAGCGGTCCACGCCGTACCGTTCGCGTTCGGTACGTTCTGGATCGATCTCGGCGCGTCCTATCAATTCGTCAGCGGAAAGATCGGGCTCCTCGGCACCGCGACCCTCAACATCGCGACCAACGGGCGGGACATCATGATCGCGCCGCAGGTCACGTTCGTCGCCAGCGTCGAGGCGTCCCGCGTGTTCACTCCGTACGTCGCCTGGGACTCCGCCCTCTCGCTCACACCGAGCGTGCAGTATCTCGGCATCTTCTCGGTCGGGACGCAGATCGCGATCGGGAACGTGCGCATCTGGCCCGAGGTCCGCTGGTTCGCGCCATGGGACGATCAGGAGCCGACGACGTTCTCCTATCTCTCGCCCGGACGAGGCGCGATCGGCGTGGGTCTCGGGATCGGCGGGGTCATCCGATGACTCGACTCGGCTTCACTGTGCTCGCGGCCCTCGCTCTTGTCGGCTGCAACGTGGACAGCGCGGCGTTCACGGGCCCCGTGGCGACCCGCTACGACTTTGGCGACCTGGAGCGCTACGAAGAGCTGACGCTGTCCGCGCCCAACGGAGACGCGATCGCCGCGGTGTTCGTCAACGGGGACTCGGACCTGAGCGTTCTCTACTTTCACGGCGCGAGCGAGAACCTCACCGACATCGCCCCGCGGCTCGCCTATTTCCAGCGCCGCGGCTTCTCCGTGCTCGCCATCGACTACCGCGGCTTCGGCAAGAGCGAGGGCTCGTCATCGGAACGCAACGCATATCAAGACGCGGAGGTCGCGCTCGCGGCGCTCTCCGAACGCGGCACCTCGCCAGCGCAGACGGTGATTATGGGGCGCTCGTTTGGTGGAGCCATCGCGACCCACGCGGCCATTCGCGAACCCCCGAAGAGCCTGGTCTTGGAATCAACGATCGCGAGCGCTGCCCTGGCGGTCTCGTCAACCACGTACTTCGACATCCCGGCTTCGTTTACGACAGAGGGGGAATGGGACAACGTCGCGCGCATCCGCGCGATGGAGGCGTTCCCCAAAGCGCTCCTTCACGGCGACGCCGATGAGACGTTCCCTTTCTGGCACGCGGAGCGCCTCTTCGAAGAAGCCGCTGATCCCGCTTCGCTCTTCCGGGTCGAGGGCGCGGGCCACGTCGGCATCTTCGAGGATCATGAAGACGTCTTCCGCGCGGCCCTCTGCCATGGGCTCGAGGACGACGAACGCGCGCGCTGCGAACGCTAGCAGGAGAGGCTGCTAGCGCGGGATCTCTTCAGCGCGACGCACCAACCACGCGCGAAGCGTTCGCATCGCCTCCGCGCCGCGGCTCAGGCCAAAACGCTCGCGTACGTAAGCGTCCGAGTTGGCCATGACGATGATGCCGTAGTCGTCGGTGTACCAAGCATCCGCGGACGATCCGATATGCGCGCCGCCGTGGCCGCGAAGGTTCACGTCCTCGACGGTCACGCGGTGTAGCGAGAGGCCACGGTTCGGGTTGAGATCGGGGCGCGCGACGCGCTCCATTTCTGCGATCGACTCCGGCGACAAGATCGTCACGTCGTCATCCGCGAGACCATCTCGCATGTACATCCGCAAGAGCTTCGCGATATCCCCGACGCTCGCCTTCAACCCCACGGCCGGGTAGTGAAGGAACTCCGTGAGGCTCAGCGGCGCGAAGCCGCGCGGTCCATACGTGTACTGGACCGCGACCCGTGAGGCGGCAACGTCTGCGAAGAAGAAGTCGCCATCGAACCCGAGCGCATCGGTCAACGCGTTCGAGCCCTCACGGAAGCTCACCCCGGAGGCGCCCTCTACGACGTGTCCCAAGACCGCGAAGCCCGCGTTGCAATATGCGTAGGTCGTCCCGGGCGCCGCCCCGCTGAACTGCCCGCTCGCGAAGTCCCCTCCCGCGCGTACATAGCGCTCCGTAAACTCTCCAACCGGGGTTGACGAATCGTCCGGTGACGCGCCCGTCGTGAACAAGAGAAACACATCACGGAGACTCGAAGTGTGACTCAGCAGCTCGCGTGACGTCATCGGTGCGCCCGGATGAGCCGGGTTCTCAAAAGCGTGAGTGAGGTAGTCCGACGCGGGCGCGTCGAGGTCGAGCGTCCCCGCCTCCACCTCGCGCATCATGAGCAGCCCCACGATCAGCTTCGAGATCGACGCCACGGGGAAGAGCGTCTCCGCGGTGATTGGGATCTCGTTCTCGACGTCCTGGAAGCCGTACATCGACGACCAACGAATTCCGTCTCGGTCGACGATCGCGAGCATGACCCCTGGCAAGCCACCCGCGTCCATTTGCTGACGAACGAAGTCGGCTTCGCCGTCGAGCGGTGGGTCAGGATCCACCTCGGGCGCGGTGTCGACCCCGACGTCCGCGTCGCCCTCCTCAGCATCTGTCTGGACGTCCGAGGAGACGTCGGGGCCAACCTCCTCGACGACGTCCGCGTCGAAGAAGTCGTCGTCGTCTCCTTCGCACGCGCTGACGAGAAACACGCAAGCGAAGAAGACGGCGGCAAGGACGCGCATCGTTTCTTGATGCCCAAACTCCGCGTGTGGTTCAAGGTCTCGTGCCGAGAACGCCACGGTTGGCGCGGATCCCGGGTCAAAAGAAGCCTTGCGCGAGGCCCTGCGTCCATGGCTAAGTCGGGTCTATGACGTTCCTGCGCCGCGCTCTCGTCCTCTCGGCGATGCTCTCGCTCCTCGGCTTCACCAGCTCATCCATGATCGGATGCGGCGGCGCCGACACCCCCGTTCCGGCGTACCCGCCTTCTAACGATCCGGCTCTTGAAGACACGGACATGTGGGAGCTCGCGGGTGGGGAGTCACTCGAGGAAGAAGAGGAAGAGGACGACTGGGTCGATCCCGTCGGCGACGATGAAGACGACATGATGGACGGCGAGGCCGAAGCGGGCGAGGCGGGCGAAGCCGCGGCTGAAGAGGCGACCGAAGCCGCGACCGAAGCCGCCGCTGAGTAGTCATGACGCGCGCGACCCTCTGGCGCGCGTGGCTCCCGTTCGTCCTCACCGCTTCAGCCTACGCCTTCTTCTCCGCGCTCTTAGCGCGCGATGGTCACTCGCCGAGCGTCGCCCTCCTCCCGATCCCGAAGGAGAGCTACTACAGCGTCCAGGCGGCGTTCGTCGCTCCTGTGTTTGGGCTCGGCTGCGTCGCCGCGTGCGTCGTCGCGAGGTTCGCCCTCTCTTTGACCACCTCAGCGCTTACGCTCCGCGAAGTTGTCGTCGCGCTCTTCCCCGCGCTTACGCTCCCGACCCTCCTCCTCTTCGTGCTGCCCGAGCTCGCGGTCTACCTTCTTCACGGATTCGACGCGCTCAAGACGGCTGTTCGCTTCACCTCCGCGGCGACCGGACTCGCGACGTTGTTCGCCCTGGCCATGGCGCTCCGCAAACGCTTCATACTGACCTGGACCCGCGCGGGGTGGATCGCGTTGCTCACGCTCCTTGCCCAAGCGCTCGTCGCGTCACCGTTCCTGCGCTGACGGATGGCTTCGGCGAGCGCGAACCAGTTCCGCGAAACGTCTGAGGATCGCCGGCCCGTCTTGCGTCGCGTGAACGCTCGCGAGGATCTCCTCGGGAGAGAGCCCCTCGGACGCGATCACCTCGGCCCGGCGCTCGACGTACTCCGCGATCACTTCGTGGTCGAACTCAGGATGGAACTGAACCGCCCACGCGCTGCCGAGACGATAGGCCTGGTGGGGATCGAGCGCGTTCGACGCGAGCACCTCCGCGCCCGCCGGCAACCGGAGCACAGACTCGACATGGGTCGCGTGCACCGCGAGCTCGGCTTTCTCCAGCGCGCCGAAGAGGGGGTCCGCGCGACCGTGCTCATTAAGCGCTACGTGGATGGTGCCGATCTCGCGACCCCTCGGGTTGGTCCCGACCGCTCCCCCCAGCGTCTCCGCGAGTAACTGATGTCCGTAGCAAACACACAGCATCGGGAGGTCACGGGCGAGCGCGTCAGCGAGAAACGCTCCGGTCCGCACGCTCCACTCCGCTCGGTCCGTGACCATGGCCGCGGATCCTGACACCACGACCGCGTCCGCATCGGTGAGCGTCGGGAGCGGTGAGCCATCGCGGGGATCCACCACCCGCAGCTCGTCTTCCGCGACCCCCAGTCCGTTCGCGAACCAACGCTCGAAGTCCCCCTTCTTGGCCTTCACCGAGGGAAGCGTCTGCCCGACCTTGATCAACGTGAACACAGCTCAGCGTAGCAGCGCTTGAAGCAGAAGCGCTCGGTCACGCGAGCTGGTACAAGAGGGCGTGCGCGCTGGGTGCCAGAACCACCCCGAACGCGAAGCCGTTGGGGTCTGTGTGTCGTGCAAGCTGCTGATCTGCGGCGAGTGCACGACGCGGGTGGATGGACGCGGCCTCTGCGCCTCGTGCATCGCGGCGGACAAGCGCACCACGCAGCTGCCGCAACAAGGTGACGCGCGCGTGGCCCTCTCGTTCTGCGTGCTCGTCGCGCTCACGATCATGACATGGGGGCTCCTCGAAGCGACGCTCCCGGGCTCGGCGTGGTGGTGATGCAGAAGAGCCGTTCATGAGCGCGCGTCATGTCTCCTCTCGCGATGATGCCCTCGCCCTTCTCGACGCGACCTTCGAGCGCGCGCGGAGCAGAGGCCCAGAGCTCGCGCTCACCGCGATCTCCGCGGGGGTCCCCCTGGCGTTCTCGCTCCTCGCCCTCTACTTCTTTGAGCGGGTCGAGGGCGCGCGCGGTCTCCGCTTGCCGTTCGCGTTCTTGATCGTCGCGAGCTACCTCGCGCGCACCTACTTCATCTCGTCCGCGGCCGCGGGGTACATCGGCGAAGCGAGACGAGTGACGTGGCGCTCCGCTGCGCGCGCCTCGGCATCTGCAGGCCTCTTCGCGTGGGCGTGGGCATGGTTCCTGGGTCTAGCCTCCTTCGCGGGACCTTTTGGGTTCCTCATCGTGCTCCCGATCCTCGCGCTCCGCGGCGCCATCGCGCCGAGCGAGTGGGCCCGTGTGGGGAGCGGAGATCCGGGCGGCTTCAAGACCTTCGCGACCGCCACCAGTGACAGCACCGATCTCCGGCTCGCCGGAGCCGTCGTCGAGCTCGCGCTGCTCTTCGGCGGCGCGGTGCTCGCCCTCAACCTCTTTCTCTTCGTCGGTGCCGGGCTGGCGATGATGCGGATCTTTCTCGGCGTAGACGTCACCTCGTTGGTCTCGTTCCTCTCCTTCAACAACCCCTTCGCGACGCTGGCGATCACGCTCATCGCGTACACCGCGCTGGAACCGCTCCGCGCTTCGTTCTCCGCGATCGTCTACGAGCGGGCGCGCGCGCGCCGGGATGGTCGTGACCTCCGGGAGCTGATCGCCGAGGCGGCCCAATCGAGACGTTTCGGAGACGCCCGCAAAGCGATGCTCGTCCTCGTCGCTGCGCTCGCGTTCTCGCCACTCGCTCAGGCCCAACCCGCGCTCCCGCCGCCCCCGGATCAAAGCGACCCGGTCGTGACCGAGGCGCCCGCCCGTTTCGTTCCCCCGCCGCTGCTTCCTGGGCGCGACCTCAGCCCGCGGGAACAGGAAGCGGTCGCCGAAGCGGAGCGGATCCTCGCCGCGAGGGAATACCAAGAGTTCGAAGATGGTCGCGGAAAGCGCGCGTTCGACATCGTGGATGGTCTCTTTCGATACCTCCGTGACCTCTTAGAAAACGTGCCGCGCCCGGATGCTGCAGACCTCGACCTGAGGCGCCTCCCGATGCCGCCGACCTGGGTCTTTGGTGTTCTCGCGTTGGCGTTGGTAGCGGTCGTGGTCGCGGTGTTGGTCGCGGGTCGGGGCCGCGGCGCGCCCCTCCGAGCAAAGAAGCGCGAGGTTCCGGAAGCCTTGAGCAAGTCGCCTGAAGAGCACCTCGACGATGCCGGGGCGCTCGCCGCGCGTGGCGATCATCGCGCCGCGCTTCGCGCGCTCTATCTCGCGACCCTCGGAGGTCTCGATCGAAGGCGTCACATTCGCTTCGACCCCACAAAGACCAACTGGCACTACTCGCGCCAGATCCGCGAGCCCGCGGTTCGCGCGACCTTCGAGCGCTTCACCTCGCTCTTCGACCACAAGTGGTATGGCGACGAGCCGACGCAGCTCGCGGACTACCAAGCAGGTCGAGCGCTCGCCGACGAGTTGGCCACCCGATGAGTCGCGCCCTCCGCTTACGCGCGCTGATCGTTACCTTCGCGCTCTTGGGTCTCGTGACCACGGGCGCGATGTGCAGCCGCGTCACCAAGCGCGGCCGCTACGTCTCGGCGTACTCCACTTTAAGCGCCGGCCCCGGCGGCGCCCGGGGTGTCTTTGAGCTGTCGAAGCGCCTCGGCTATCCCACCTCGCGCTGGAGCGAAGACCTCGCGCGGCTCCCCGACGCGGGCGTGTTGATCGCGCTCGGCGGATGCGAGAGCGCGCAGCGTCGCTCGTTGACGACCGCTGAAGAGGAGAACCTGCAAGCGTTCCTCGAGGGCGGCGGGATCCTGATCGTCGCGGGGGCAGACCACTACCTCGACGTCGAGCAAGGCGTCGTTCTCGATCGGGACGCCGACGCCTGTCCGCCCAGCGCGGTCGAGCGGGCCCTCAGCGGTACCGGCACCGATCGGGGCGACTCGTCTCCCGCCCCGGGAGCACCAAGGCGTCCCGACGATGACGCGATCCCCGCCGCCTTCCGAACCGACACCGTCAGCGCGCTGATGGAAGAGGAACAAGGGCTCCCCAGCGCGAAGAACGCGATCGCGACACACACCATCGTTGAAGGGGTGGGAGAGATCGGGATGCGCCAGCCTGCGCTCATCCTCGTCGATCAAGCGCGTGACCACGACGTCTTGATGACGCTCTCCGGTGAACGCGCAGCGGTGCGGATGCCCGTGGGCGATGGCGCGATCGTAGCGCTGTCCTCGGCCAGTATGTTCCAAAACCGCGACCTCGCGGAGCGCGGCGGAGCGATCCTCTTCGCGCGCCTCATCGAGCGCCTCGGCGGCGAGGGTCCCGTGATGTTCGACGAGTACCACCTCGGCCTCGGCGCGCAGCGCAGCTTGGTTCGCTACCTACGCGAGCTCGGGCTCGCCGCGCTTCTCGTTCAGCTCCTCATCGTCTTAGGGTTCGTCTTCTTGCGACACGGACGCAGCTTCGGTGCGCCGCTCCGCTCCGCGCCGCCCGCGCCGCGAGGGGTCGCTTCGTACGTACGCTCGATCGGAAAGATGTACGCCCGGAGCGAAGACCGAAGCGCGGCGTTGGAGGTTCTCACGACAGAAGCGCTCCACGACATCGCGAGACAGCATCGCGTCGACGGCCCGCTTGAGTCACTCGCGTCCGCGCTCCGCCGAGACGGCGAGACCAGCGCCGCCGAGCGCGTCGAAGCGCTCCACGCGCTCTCGCGAAACGAGATCGCGCGCGACCGCGAGCTGCTCGCCGCGGCACGTGAGGCGACCCGCCCGCGCGACGATCTGCCCCACCATGGTACAGGCAACGCTCCTGTTCCCCCGAACACCCAAGAGGAGATCGCATGACCGAGAGTGGAGAACGCGGACACGCCGTAGAGGAACTTCGCGCGCTGACCGCGCTCAAAGAGAACGTGCTGGCGGAAGCGCGCAAGGCGGTGGTCGGACAGGACGACGCGCTCGAAGCGCTCCTCGTCGCGCTCTTGGCGCGTGGACACGTTTTGCTCGAGGGCGTGCCCGGGACCGCAAAGACGCTCATGGTTCGCGCGGTCGCGCGCGCCCTCGGCCTCCAATTCGGACGGATTCAGTTCACCCCCGACCTCATGCCAAGCGACGTCCTCGGGACCAACATCTTTGACCTAAAGTCGGGGAGCTTCCGGCTGACGAAGGGCCCGATCTTCACGGAGCTGCTCTTGGCCGATGAGATCAATCGCGCGCCCGCGAAGACGCAGTCCGCGCTGCTCGAGGCGATGCAGGAGCGCCAGGTCAGCATCGACGGCGAACGTCACGCGCTCGCAGAAGACTTCACGGTGTTCGCGACCCAAAACCCAATCGAACAAGAGGGGACGTACCCGCTCCCCGAAGCGCAGCTCGACCGCTTCTTGTTGAAGATCGAGGTCGGGTACCCGAGCGCCGATGAAGAGGATCGCATCCTCGCGATGGCGAGCGGAAGCGTCGGCACGATCGATGTCGAGGCGGTCGTGCGCCCCGTTGCGCAGGCGGCCGCGGTTCACGCCGCGCGCCGCGCCGCAGGGGTCGTCTCGGTGGAGGACAACGTGCGCGGCTACATCCGGGATCTCGTTCGGGCGACGCGCTCCACCCCCATGCTCGCGCTCGGCGCCGGCCCCCGCGCCGGGGTCCACCTACTGGTCGCCTCGCGCTGGGCGGCCGCGCTCGCGGGGCGCGTCTTCGTCACGCCAGACGATGTCGTCCGCGTCCTTCACCCAGTGCTCTGCCATCGCCTCGTGCTCTCGCCCGAAGTGGAGCTCGATGGGCTGCGCGCGCGCGACGTCATGGATCGCGTCGCGGCAACGGTTGACGTCCCGAGGTGAGTCAGTCCGGAAGCGAACCCGGGGAAGTCGACGCCAATGGCAACGCGAACGATGGGCGCACCGATCGAGGTCGATGGGCCGCAGGTCCGCTCCTCGCTCCCCTCGCGAGCGCAGGGCTCGCGCTGGCCGCGCTCGACGCGGGCTCCTTTCTCGGTCTCGCCTCGGCCCTCACCGTGGACGCGGCGCTCGCCGCAGGTGCGGCGATGGAGTCCCGCAGCCTCCGCCACACACTCCCACAGGTCACCCGGCGCGCTGTGGGTCAGTGCGCGCTGGGGGTCGAACGGGACATCACGATCGACCTCCACAACCCAAGCGGCCGCCGACTGAAGATGACGGTGCGCGATGACGCGCCCACCGGGTGGGCTCGAGAGGACCTCCACGTGGTGCTCGAACCGTACGCGCGCGCGACGAAGACCTACCGAACCCGCCCGCCGCGCCGCGGGACGCATCTCTTCGGCGATCTTCACGTCCGCGTGGACGGACGCCTCGGCGCGCGAACCTTCGTGGAGCCGGCCCGAGAAGAGGTCCGCGTCTACCCCGCGATCGCGAGCGGCAAGAGCGCCCTCAAGATGCAGAGCTTGATGGAGCTCGGCGCCAGAACGGTTCGGCGAACCGGCGGGGCCGGCGAGTTCGCGCACCTCCGCGAGTACGTCTCCGGCGACGCCTACCGAGACGTCGACTGGCGCGCGACCGCGAAGCGTCACCGACCGATCACGCGGACCTACCAACACGAGCGAAGTCAGCACGTGATGCTCGCGATCGATCTCAGTCGCTTGATGGGCGCCGAGCTCGATGGCCTCACCAAGCTCGACCACGCTGTCAGCGCCGCGCTCTTGCTCGCGTTCGCGGCGCTCAAAAACGGAGACCGCGTCGGGGTCGTGCTCTTCTCGGACGTCGTTCATCACTTCGTTCCACCTGGTCGCGGCCGCGCACAGTACAAGCGGATACTCGACGCGACGTTCGACGCGCGGGTGGGCGACGCCGCGGTCGACTTCGGGCGACTGCTCTACTTTGTGCGGAGCCGCGTGAAGCGTCGCTGTCTCTTCGTCCTGTTCTCCGACCTCCTCGACGAGGACCACGCCGATCACATGATCGAGCACGCGCGCTTGCTCCGACAGCGACACCTTCCGCTCTGTGTCACGACCCACGACGCCGTGACCGAGCGCCTGGTCAAGGCTCCGCTCCGCCGCGCGGACGATGTCTACCTGCGCGCCGCCGCGATCGACCTCACGCGGGAGCGAAGAGCCGTTCGTCTTCGGCTCAAGCAAATGAAAGTGCCGCTCGTCGAGGCGCCTGCGAACGAGCTCGCGCTTCGCGCGGTCAGCGCGTACCTGAGCGTGAAGCGCCGGCTCTGATAACTCGGACTACTCAGACGGCTCGTCGGTCGGACCTTCGCCGAGCGTCGGACGCGTTCGAACGGGCCGCACGATGAACGGCCGCTCCGCGCGCTCCCGTTCACTCGCCGCTTCAATGGCGTCGCTGGCGAGCTTGAGACCGTGCGTCTGGCTCCGCATGCCGGTGTCTCCATCGGCGCGTTCGTACGAGCCGTCCGGCTGAAGGATGCGCGCTTTCACGTCGTCTCTCAGCGCGTCGCCGAGGATGTCGTCCAGTACCCGGCGCTTCAGCGACCCGCTCTCGATCGGGAACATCACCTCGACGCGACGGTGGAAGTTGCGGGGCATCCAGTCTGCGCTCGAGGCGTAGACCTCCTGCTGACCGCCCGCCTCGAAGAAGCAGACGCGGCTGTGCTCCAGGAAACGGTCGACGACGCTGCGGACGCGGATGTTGTCGCTCACGCCGATCAGCCCGGGACGGAGGCAACAGATACCGCGGATGATGAGATCGATCTCGACGCCCGCCTGCGACGCCCGGTAGAGCGCCGCGATGACGTCCGGATCCACCAGCGAGTTCATCTTGGCGATGATGCGCGCCGGCCTCCCCGCGTTCGCGAACTGCGTCTCGCGGTGAATTAGGCCGAGGACCGTTTCGTGGAGCCCAAGCGGCGCGACGACCAGCTTGCGCCACTCTCTCGGCGCCGTGCACGAGGTCAGGAGATTGAAGAGCGAGGTGGCGTCCTCGCCAAGCTCGGGCCGCGAGGTAAAGAGGCTGAGGTCGGTGTAGAGCCGCGCGGTGTTCGGGTTGTAGTTGCCGGTCCCGAGATGAACATAGCGGCGGAGGCGCTTGCCCTCGCGCCGAACGACCAACGTGACCTTGCAGTGGGTCTTGAGCCCGACCAGTCCGTAGACCACGCTGACGCCCGCCTGCTCCAGCGCGCGCGCCCACACGATGTTGTTCTCTTCGTCAAAGCGCGCTTTGATCTCGACCAAGGCCGCGACCTGCTTCCCGTTCCCCGCGGCGCGGACGAGCGCCTTGATGATCGGGCTGTCGCGACTGGTCCGATAGACGGTCTGCTTGATCGCGAGCACGTTGGGATCCGCGGCCGCGGCCTCCACGAACTCGACGACCGGGTCGAAGCTCTCATAGGGATGATGAAGCAACACGTCACCGCGCGAGAGCGCGTCGAAGATCTCATCCTTGTGAAGGAGCGGCGCGACGCGAGCCGGCACGAAAGGAGGGTCGCTGAGCTCCGGTCGTCCGACCAGCGGCGCCTTCAGCTTCGCCATCTCATGGATCGCGAGCGGCGCGTCGGAGCGGTAGACGAACTCGGCGTCCACACTGAGCGCCTTCCGGAGCATATCGACCGCTTCGGGGGCGGCCGAGGAGTCGACCGAGAGACGCACGGCGCGCCCGCGATCTCGCCTGCGCACCTCCGCTTCGATCGTGAGCAAGAGATCCTCGGCTTCTTCTTCATCGATGCTGAGGTCGAGGTTACGCACCACGTGAAACGGCCACGCCCCCTCCTGGCGAAAGCCGCGAAAGAGCTCACCAGCGTGCTCGGCGATGACCTCGTCGAGCAACACGTATGTCGCGACGTCGCCTTCGCCTTCGACCGGAACCAAGCGATCGAGAACGCGCGGCACGCGAATGACCGCGAAGACCGGTTCGCCGCCCCGCTCACCGCGAAGCATGACGACCAGGTGAAGCGACTCGCTCGGGACGTGCGGGAACGGGTGACCCGGGTCGATCGCGAGCGGCGTGAGGATCGGGAAGACCTCTTGGAAGAAGAATCGCCGAAGCCGCGCGCGCTCTCCCGCTTCGAGCTCTCTCACGTCCGCCAGCTCAACCCCCTCGGCGGCCAAGCGCGGGAGGAGATCATCGAGGAAGGTCGATGACATCATCTCCGTCATCGCTTGGACGCGATCCGAGATCCGCGCGAGCTGTTCCCCGGCGGGCATCCCGTCCGAGGGCACGTCCATAACGCCCTCGTCGCGCTGCTCGATCAGCCCCGCGACGCGAACCGTGAAGAACTCGTCCAGGTTGCTGGAGCAGATGGAGAGGAACTTGAGGCGCTCGACCAGCGGGACCGACGAGTCGCGGGCCTCTTCAAGAACGCGCTGATTGAACTCCAGCCAGGAGAGCTCGCGGTTGAGAAAGAGCTCCGGGCGACGGAGGCTGCGGTCGTCCCGCATCTCGAACTCTTCCTGCCCGCCGTCCACGCGTCGCATGGTGTCCCACACGGCCTGGGAGCGGCAATGCGTACGGTCGCCACGTGCGCATTCGTTCAGAGAAAAGCCGGCCAATTTCGCAGAAAAAGCTCCGCTTTTCTTTCCTCCCGCGCGAGACCCAAGGAGACGACCTCAGCGGGATCCGCCTTGGCAACTCACGCACCAGTGGAGGTTTCGCCCCTGGAGATCTTCCCGCCGAACGGGGCTATCGCACCGGCGACAGCGCGCGCGTCCGTAGACGTTGAGACGCTCGCCGCGACGTAGGCGGCTGAACGGCCGGTCGACCTCGCTTCGATCGACCGTGATGATCCGATCGTACTTCACGCCGATCGCGAGCAGATCGCGCATGTCCGCGAACATGCTCTCGGCTTGCCGTGTGGTCAGCTGGTTCGCGGGCGTGAACGGGTTCATCTGGGCGCGATGGAGCAGCTCCGCGCGGTAGACGTTCCCCAGACCCGCAACGACGGACTGATCCAGTAGCGCGACGCCGATCGGCGAACGCCGCCGACGAAGCGCGTCCACGAAGAGCGCGACGTCGGACCGCGGATCGAGCGGGTCCGGGCCGAGACGCGCCCGCAGCAGCACCAGGTCCACGTCGGTGAATCGCTCGCACTTGATCGGACCGATGAGATCCACCGCGCGGTCTCGGCCAACGACGCGAAGTCGAACAGCCCCGCGGGGATCGCCCGCCGGGATCTTCTGAGCGCGGAACTTCCCAAAGAGACCTAAGTGGATGTGAATGTGATCCCTATCAAAGCGGTAGATGAGGTGCTTGCCGATCGCGAACGCTTCGCGGAAGCTCTCGCCATCCAGGGCGCGAGCCTCGTCATCGAAACGGCCTTGGGGTGACGAGAGGCGAACCGATTGATCTCGGAACCACTTGGTGTGGTCGCGCGCTCGGCGGTGAACCGTGTGTCCCTCGGGCATGCCGTTCGTTCTGGGGTGACCGAAGGGCAACATCAAGGACAATAGACGACGCTGGGAGACAACCGCGTCGGCCGCTACCATGGCGACCGCATGGATGAGCTGCGCTTTGCCGTGACCACTTTCAGCCGCGTGTTCGACACCGAACCGACGCGCGACGCGGTGACGCTTTCTCAGCTCACCGAAGGCCTGCAGCGCTTCATCCTCAAGCCCAAGCTCAAGCGCAGCATCGAGCGCGAGCACCAGCGTATCAACTCAGCGTGGGAGAGCTTTGAGCGCGGAGAACGCTACGCAGGGAAGCGCTTCGGATGGATCCACCAAGCGTTCAAGCGAGGAGGTCACGAGGCCGCGCGCAAAGAGTACGAACATATGCTCTTCAAGGCGTCCGGCCGCGCGAAGACCGACCTTCGGATCTGGTCGCCGGTGCTCTACCCGCCGGACAGCAAGCGCGGCTCCGACAACGTGGTGCACGTGAGCTGCCTGGTGCTCGACTACGACAGCGGCGTCCCGATTGAGCAAGCGAGCGAGGACTGGGAAGGTCACTACCGGATCGTTCACACGACCTGGTCACACACCGCGGCGCATCACAAGTTTCGGCTCATCATGCCGATGGTGGGACCGGTACGCGCGAAGGACTGGCGCAAGGTGTGGCTCTGGGCGCACGAACGTGTTCACTCGGAGAGCGACCCGGCCGGCAAAGCGGACGCCGCGACCTACGCCCTCCCCGTGGTGCCCAATGAAGACTGGCCGCGCGAGTCGTTCGTGCGTCCGGGGGAGCTTCTTGATCCGCTCGGCGAAGGGCTCATCGATTCGTATGCAGACGACCCGCCCGAGCTCACGCCGGAAGAGCCGACGCACTTTCGCGGCGGCGCTGGGGACGACAAGTTTGTCTGCGGCGCGAAGTCAGAGCCGCCTCCGGAAGAAGAAGCGTGGGACGCGGACGACGACGCGTTCGATCTCTTCTAGACGGCTCAGTCGACTGTGAGACCAAACCCGTTGCCGCGCTCGCCAGAGGGATCCCAGATGGCAGAGAACTCGCGGTCTGGACCTGCGTCGTAGATGACGGCGACCACCCCCGGCATCGAGGGCCGAACGACGGAAGGCCCCCCGATGATGACCTCCTCCGCGCCGTCGCCGTCGAGGTCCCCTGACGCCAGCGGCCGTCGAGATCCGTTCATCTCGTCCTCCCCGAAGTAGTCGTCGTGCGACGTTCGACCTTCGTTGTCGAACGCCACGACATCGAAGAGCCCAACACTGTCAGCGTGTCGAGGGTCGGACACGACGAGTTCATCGCGACCGTCTCCTTGCACGTCGACGGCTTGCAGGCCGGCTCCGTAGCCATAGCCGCTCCCCATGTCGGCGACTGGACTCACGAACGTCTGCGGCGCACCGAACGTGAGCTCGGCGCCACCCGAAAGATAGGCCACGACCGCTTCGGCTTGCGGTGCTCCGACGATGAGGTCGGGGCGACCGTCCCCGTCGAAGTCACCGCCCTCGATCGCCCCCCCGAACCCGGACCCAAACCGAAGTCCGTCCCCCAGACCGTCTGGAGGTTCGAGAGCCGAGACGAGCGTGACACCAGCACGTCCTCCCGCATAGAGAATCACGCCGCCGACCGCGGTCTCGCTCGCGTCCTGGACGGCGAAATCGGCGAAGCCGTCGAGGTCCAGATCTCCGACCGCGTTCGTGTGCGCCCACGGCCGGACACCCGGTCGCGACAGAGGTTGCGGTGCCCCGCTCGCAGAAAGGTAGAGGTACGCCTCGCGCTCGCCGTACGCGGTCACGACCAGGTCATCTCGACCATCCGCGTTCACGTCCCCAGCGCATGTCATCCCGGCGGCGAAGTTCGCGTCGGGTGTCGGGGCGCTGAGCGATTCCGTCGCGACGAGACCAGACGATGCTCCTCCGGCAAAGATGACGACCGCTCCCGGGTCTGGCGGATCCGAGAACTGATTCCCCATCGCGACCGCGACGTCCGCGAAACCGTCGCCGTTGAAGTCGCCGGCGGTGACCTCACGCCCCATGACTCTTGCGCCCGGACCCGGAGGTCGGAGCGCCGCGATAACCGGCTCGCGTCCTCGTGGTCCACCTGGGACGACATAAGTGACGCCATCCCCATCGTACGGCGCGCCAACGATGAGGTCGGAGTAGCCATCACCGTTCACGTCGTCCTGCAAACGGGCCAGGTTCACGTACCAAGGCTCGCTGAACTCGCCGCAGCCATCTGCGTTGCAGCTCTGAACACGCCACAGAACGCGCCCGCCGACCGGAGGCGCCAAGGAGAGCCCCGGCACGGTCACGGATGCTTCGGTCTCCGTCGCCATCATCGTCGCGATGGGGGCGGACAGCGCACAGCCGGGACCGTCGCACGGGTGCACCTCCACCAGGTAGTGCGTCGCGTCGGGCGCGGCCTCCCAATACACGTCGAGATCACTGGAACCGGGCGCGTGGATCGATCCAGTGTACTCGCCGTTCATGGGGCGCGTGTGAACCGGCGGGGGCGGGGGCGTTCCGACATCCGCCGATCCATCAGTCCCCGCGTCGACCATCGTGTCCATCGCGTCCATCGCGTCCGCCGTCGCGTCCGGACCGGCGTCACTCATTCCGTCAGTCGGGATATCCACACACGTCCCTTCGTCACACGTCTGCCCGACCAAGCACACGACGCCGACACATGCGGACGAGAGGAACACGCTCGCGTTGATCACTTGTCCATCGATGAAGCCGCGCTCGAGCATCCGCTCGACCTGTGTGCCGTCGATGAGGCGACCGGTGACCTTGATGAAGGCACGACGCGAGCTGTCCTCGTTCTTCGGAACGACCGTGAACGAGAACGGGATCGCGACGCTGCTCGCGCTGTGCGTCGAAGACACCGCGTACTCGCTCACGTCTGCCGCGGACATCGTCCGCACCTCGCTCACCTCGACCTTGACCTGGGTCAGCTGCGAGATCGGCGTGAGGTTGGAGTCGACCGTGACGAGGAGCTGCGTTGGGTCGTCGGCGCATCCGAAGAGAGCAAACGACGCCACGGTAAACCAGAGCACCGCAAACCAGAGCGCGGTCGAACGAAGTCGATTCTGTTTTGGTGGACGGGTGATCATCGATAGGACGTGCGAAACCGGTACACGTTCATCGCCGAGCAACGATTCGTCAAACCCGCCGGGGATAAGTCGACTTACGTCACGGCCCCGATCCAGAGCAGCTTCTCGCGCGTGAGCCCGCCGCTCCCGTTTCGCCGCAAGACCCTGAGCCCGGGCATGAGGGTTCCGGCGCACACATAGTGAGGACGCCAACGTTCCGCGTAGAGGACAACCTTTCCGACGAGCTGGTGGATGGCCTCGTCCGTGATGGCGTCGCCCACCAGGACAGTCTTGGCGGAGAGCGAGCTGGCCGGCGCCTCCGTCCACTCCACCGTCGCCCGTTTCGCTTTAGTCATCGCTTGCTGCAGGTGGACGGGAGCGTCGCGCCTCGCGACCGTCTCCACCGTCGACGCCATGTGCGGCGCATCGTCGTCAACGCGCGTGATCTCGGGGAACCACCAAGCGGGCCACGCGGTGTCTTCGATCCGGATCGCGAGCTCGTTCGCGAGCAGCTGCTCCGTGATCACGGGATGACCGGTCACCGTTGTTCCGTCGATCGCGACGTATTGCCGTTCACCGTTCACGACGCGCACCACTTCGTCTGGCATCGGCGATGACGGCTGTCCCACTCCGTTCTCGAAGCCGCGCTCCGTCATGAGCACGTCGAGACGATCGTCGAGGGCCACGAAGAAGGAGCTCGAGGCGGCGATCACGCGATCGGCACGAGGCCAAAGCAGGCCGTCCAGCGGGAGCGATCCTGAGAGGTCGCCCGACGACACCAAGGATGTTTGCAGATCGATCGCGTGAAGCGGACGCGCTGCGCCGTCGCTCCATCCGTACGTCCGCAGTCGCGCTCGGTCTCGCTCCCCCTCCATCACGACGATGCGCTGTCCGTCGGGAGAGAACGCGGCCGGCGCGATGTCGGCCATCATCCAACCTTCCTTGGCGAGCGTGGTCGTGACCTCCACGGAGCCGGAGCGCGTGGTCCACCACAGCGCACTCCCGGGAGTTCCCTGACGTGACAAGACCGCGCCGCTCTCGTGCACCGCGATGGGCTGACCGGGAAACGCAAACACTTCTGCGTCGTTCGCGGTCTCACGGAGCGTCCCGAGCGTCGCGAAGAGCGCGCCGGTCGCCGAGTACTTGATCTCGCGTCCGCACTTCGAGAGCTCAACGAACGCGCCGCTCGCGAGCTCGATCGCGTAGCGACGCCCTTGCCGAGCGTGACCGACGACGCGGTCTCCAACGAAGAAGCAGCGCTCGTAAGGCTGCACCTCTTCGTCTGGAGGAGCGCCGACGTCCCGGACCGATCCATCGGCGAGCGAGACGAGCCGCCCTACCTCTCCGTTGGCTCCGTAGGTCGCGATGAACAGAGAGCCGGTTGACGCGCAGAAGTTCGGGGGCGAGTCCCAGCCATCCGTGAGTGACCAGCTCCCTGCTTCGTCGCCAAGTTCAGAAAAGCGACCCACGGTGCTCGTGTCGAACGCGACGCAGAGGTCGCGCGCGCCGGTCCACTGGATCATCGCGCGGTGACCGGACCAGCCCACACCTCCGGGAGAGACGACCGTGCTCCGCACCACCCGCAGGGTCTCCAGATCCCAAACGGTGAGCGTTCCGCCGGAGTAGTAGTCGGACGCGCACTCCGTCCGACCGCCAGCAGCTCACCATCCGCGCGAGCCGCCATCGCGCTGATGCCGAACCAAGGCTTGTGCGGAACGGAGAGCGTGCCGTCCGGGAGCTCACCGGCTTCGCGCAACCTGCGGATCCGTTCGTGGGCGCGCTGCTGCCGGACGGTCTTATCAGAGATGCTCTCCAGCTCGGTGATCAATATTGGAAAGCGACGAAGGAGCGCAGAGCGGAGCGAACACGGGAGGGAGGCTCCAAATCATTTAGTTATTTGGAGGGAGGGGCGGACAGTCCCTCCAGAGAATATCGAGCGGAGCAGTCGGAGATCGTTCATCGGCGAGAGAGTACCGTCCCGATTTCGAGCGGCACGAACGGTCGATGAAATCCGCGCGGGCGGGCTCGGTCCTTCGAAGACTCGCGAGCAACACGCTCCGGAACTGGGGGACACAGTTCAGTCAACGGAGGCGGCGCGCACGGCCGAGAGGAAGGCCTCGACCTTTGCGCGGTCCTTCACCCCAGGTCGGAGCTCCACTCCGCTCGCGACATCGACGCGGGCGGGCCGCACCGTTTCGATGGCGTCCGCGACGTTGCGCGGAGTGAGCCCACCAGCGAGGGTGAGCTCCACTTCATCAGCCAGCCCTGTCACGAGATCCCACGCGAAGGTATGACCGGTTCCGCCTGGCATCGCGTCTTTGACGAAGCTGTCGACCAAGAGTCGCGCACCGGAGAATCGGGGGATCGCCACCCCCGGACGGACGCGGACCGCCTTGTACGCGTTGGGAAGCAGCGAGCGAACGAAGGCGTCGTCTTCCCCTCCATGGAGCTGTACCCAGCGGAGCCCGGTGACCTGGCGTACCTCCTCGATGAACGCCCGATCTTGGTCCACGAAGACCCCGACCACTTCGACGGAACCGCCGACCTCGGAGACGATCTCTTTGGCGATTCTCACATCGACGCATCTCGGGGTGCCCGGCCAGAAATTGAGACCCACGGCTGAGGCCCCCAAAGCGACACACAGGCGCGCGTCGTGAACGGTTCGGACACCACAGACTTTAACCTCGACCACATTGCTCAAGTACCGGGCGGGTTTTTGTGGCGCAAGCGGTCGGGAGGCTCAATAGTCCAGCGCGCTCGAGCCAGGAGCTCGGCGTTGTTCTCGTCGAACAGCCTTTTCGGAATACCCATGACCACACCCAGCACGCATCTTCGTGAGGACCTGGACTCTGTCGTCATCCGCTTCGCGGGAGACTCAGGGGACGGGATGCAGCTCACGGGCTCTCAGTTCACCGCCGCGACCGCCTTGATGGGCAACGACCTCGCGACCTTCCCAGACTACCCGGCGGAGATCCGGGCCCCTGCGGGAACGACGTACGGCGTCTCTGGGTTTCAGATCCACTTCGCGTCGATCGACATCATGACGCCTGGCGATGCCCCCGACGTGTTGGTCGCGATGAACCCAGCGGCGCTGAAGGTGAACCTCGATACGCTCAAGCGCGGCGGGCTCTGCGTCGTGAACACCGGCGCCTTCACCAAGGGCAACCTGAAGAAGGCTGGGCTCGAGGCCAACCCGCTTGAAGACGGATCGCTCGATCCCTACCGCGTGCTCGCGCTCGACATCACGAAGATGACGCTCGAGGCGGTCAAGGAATACGGACTCGGCGCCAAGGATGGTCAGCGCTGTAAGAACATGTGGACGCTTGGTCTGATGTTCTGGCTCTTCGGTCGTGACCGTCAGCCGACCGTCGACTGGCTCAAGCAGAAGTTCAAGAAGAAGCCTGTTCTCGCGGACGCGAATATCGCGGCGCTCAACGCGGGTCACATCTACGGCGAGAGCGCGGAGATGCCGAGCGGCATCGGCACCTATCAGGTTCCACGCGCGGAGCTCGCCCCCGGCCGGTACCGCAACATCGAAGGCAACCAAGCAACCGCGTGGGGCCTGGTCTACGGCGCCAAGCTCGCGGGGCTTGAGGTCTTCTACGGCAGCTACCCGATCACGCCGGCGTCTTCACTGCTTCACCACTTGGCTAAGCTCAAGCACTTCGGCGTTACGACCTTCCAAGCCGAAGACGAGATCGCGGCGGTCTGCGCTTCGGTGGGCGCGAGCTACGGCGGCCAGCTCGGCGTGACCGGGACGAGCGGTCCTGGCGTCGCGCTCAAAGCCGAAGCGATCGGTCTCGCCATCGGCGTCGAGCTCCCCTTGGTCGTTTGCGATGTGCAGCGCGGCGGTCCCTCGACCGGCATGCCGACAAAGACCGAGCAGAGCGACCTCTTGCAAGCGATGTGGGGACGAAACGGCGACGCTCCGCTCGCGGTCCTCGCGGCGGCCACTCCTGGCGACTGCTTCTACATGGCGATCGAAGCGGTGCGCATCGCGACCAAGTACATGACGCCGGTCATCTTGCTGACCGACGGCTACCTCGCGAACGGCGCGGAGCCGTGGCAGATCCCCGACCTCTCTCAGTTCGAGCCCTTCCCGGTGAACTTCCGTACGGACCCCGAGGGCTTCCATCCCTTCGTCCGCGACGAGGACACCTTGGCGCGCGCCTGGGCGGTCCCTGGCACGCCCGAGCTCATGCACCGCATCGGCGGGCTCGAGAAGCACCACGACTCGGGACACATCAGCTACGACCCGAACAACCATCACAAGATGACCAAGGTGCGCGAAGCGAAGATCGCAGGGATTCAGAAAGACCTGCCCGACGCGAAGGTCCACCTGGGCGAAGACTCGGGAGAGCTCGCGGTGGTCGGCTGGGGCTCGACCTACGGCGCGATTCACCAAGCCGTCGAGCAGGTCCGCGCGAGCGGCAAGAGGGTGAGTCACGTTCATCTCCGTCACCTCTCGCCCTTCCCTCCGAACCTCGCGGCGCTCCTCAGTAGGTTCGACGAGGTGATGGTCCCGGAGATGAACAACGGGATGCTCGACAAGGTCCTCCGCGCGGAGTTCGGGATCAACGCACAGGGCTACAACAAGATCAGCGGACAGCCGTTCTACATTGGTGAGCTCGTCGCCGCGATCGAGGCCCGCCTCGCGGGCAAGAACCCAAACCAGATGTACGATGCCCATGGAAGCGCGCATGGAGCGGAGGCGTAAGATGACCGAGAACCCAAAGCTCACCCGCAAAGACTTCGCCAGCGATCAAGAGGTCCGCTGGTGCCCCGGCTGCGGCGACTACGCGATCCTCGCGGCGGTGCAGCGCACTTTGCCGAAGGTCGGCGCTTCCCTTGAGAAGACCGTCGTGATCAGCGGCATCGGCTGCAGCAGCCGGTTCCCGTACTACATGAGCACGTACGGCTTCCACACCATCCATGGTCGCGCACCGGCGTTCGCGACCGGACACAAGCTCGCCAACCCCGAGGTCGACGTGTGGGTCGTGACCGGAGACGGCGACGGGCTGAGCATCGGCGGCAACCACTTGCTCCACCTTTTGCGGCGCAACGTGAACCTGCAGATCATGCTCTTCAACAACCAGATCTACGGGCTGACGAAGGGCCAATACTCGCCGACCTCAACGGTTGGAAAGGTCACGCCGAGCAGCCCGCTCGGGAGCGTCGATCAGCCGGTTGTACCGGTACGCTTCGCGCTCGGTGCGGGGGCGAAGTTCGTCGCCCGCGGATACGACGTCAGCAAGAAGCTCGGGGATGTCCTCGAGGCGTCCTACCGTTTCCAGGGCACCGGTTTCGTCGAGATCCTTCAGAACTGCCCGGTCTTCAACGACGGCATCTTCGAGCTCATCACGGATCGTAAGACCGGCCCCGCGTATCAGCTCTGGTTGGAACACGGCAAGCCGATGGTCTTCGGCAAGAACAGCGATAAGGGTGTGCGCTTCAACCAGGCCACGTTTTCGCTCGAGGTCGTGGATCTCGGCGGCGACATCACGGAAGCCGACCTGCTCGTCCACGACGAGACGAACCGCACGCTCGCGTTCTTGCTCGCCGATATGCCGAACGTGGTCGCGCTTGGCGTCCTCTTCCGCGAAGAGGGTCCGGTCTACGACGAGTCGGTTCGCACGCAACGCAAGCTCGCCGAAGACAAGTTCGGGACACCTGACTTCGAGGCACTGATGCGATCAGGGCATACCTGGACCGTTTCGTAACGCGCCGCGGATCGCTCCTTCCGGGTGACCGTCTCTCCTACCCCGCACCCTGGGGTAACGCGCAGCGCTACTCTGTCGTGCAACGGAATGGAGCAAGGCGTTGTTCGTACATGATGCATCAGACAACGTCGGCTGGTTCTACATGCGAGGACCAGTGACGGACGAAGAGATCCGCGCGTACATGGACGCGGTCTTCGCGCTGTGCAGGAAGCGCGAACGCGTCTATGCCGTCGTCCTCGTGGACGAGGGATCGTTCCCAAACGCAGCGCAGCGCAGAATCGTCGCGAGCGCGATCACCGATCACCCCGAGCTAACCGACCGCATCGTCGCGATCGCCTACGTCGTTCCGAAGCTGAGCAGCGTCGCGCGCGGGATCCTCACGGCCATCAACTGGCTCGTTCGCAAGTCATGGGAAGAGACCGTCACCGTGTCCGCCGTGGAAGCGGTGCCCTGGCTCCGTGAACGTGGGGCCGCCGCGCCCGACCTCGCTCACGCGGTCGAAAACGCGAATCAGCTTTTCCGCCACTCGCTCGCGCCCGCGTCGTAACGTTCACACCGGCTCGCATCGATTCCGGAGCTCGCGACTCGACTCATGACGCCGCTACGGCGCCATAGTCTCGGCCCCGACTCCGCACAATTCCCAGACGTGCTCGAGCAAGTCCGCGATGACTTCGCGCGAATAAATATTGAGCACCGCTTTGCCTAACGAGGTTCCACCTCGCTCCGCGAAATCGTGACGCGCGGTGGGCTCGACCAACGCGACGAAGCGCGCGAGCGGCGGTGCGAAGAAGTGCGTTCGCGCGTACTCAAGGAGCGCCGGCCACAGCTCTGGATCACCGAGAAGGCGAACGCTGTTGAGGACCTCGAAGAAGTGAACCCCAGGTTCGACGCGCTCGGAGATGGCGTACGCCTGCTGATCTCCCCGACGCGCGGACCACACCTCCCGCGCGCGATCCATGCCGTGTGACCGCCACGAGTTTACGATCTCATCCATCGCGAGCGCCTCGGCACCCAGATCGAGCGCCGCGCAGAAGACCTGGGAGTGATGTCGCGCAAACCAAGCCGCGACCTGGTCGCGTTCGTCGCTCGTCGCGCGCCGCACGGTCGCGTCGACGGACACCGGAACGGGCTCCGTCGTCGCGAACGACCAGGGCACGATCGCGTGCTGCGCGGCGAGCTTCGCAGGGACATAGCGCGACGCGAACTCGTGGAAAGCGAGCTTGCTCCAGCGCGCGTCGTCGCGAATGTAGGTGCACACGAAGTCCGCGCTGGGGCGCTGAAGGAGCGCTTCGTGATGCTCGGTGATCGCGCTTCGCAAGAGCTCGCGTTTCGACGCGCCGTGACAGTCACCTGGGCGCTTGGCCAAGTGGAACCCAAACCAAGCGCGTGAGTAAAGCCGGACCCCGCTCAGCGAATACACCAGACCATCCGCGTCCGGCCACGAGTGCTGAACGGCCAGCTCCGGCGCGCGTCTCCGCTTGTCGAACGCGGCCAAATACGACTCGCGCGAAACCGAGAGCGCGGAGGGCCCCGTCTCGAGATACCCCGCGCGCTCGAAGAGGGTGTACACCTCGTCAGCGCTCGCTTGGTTCTCTTCGGTTCGCCAACCTCGCGCGCTCCGGATGTACTCGTCCCACGACGGCTGCGCCGCGCGCGGAGACTCAAGCTCAAGCCCAACCGTTCCCGCCTCCGCGGAGACGTGGCGAACAATCGCGAACAACGGTGGCGTTGAGTCCGTCTCGACGCGCGCGCGGTCGCCGACCTCCACTTCCCGCGGCTCGATCAGCGCGAGACCTTCTCGTGAGACGTTCATCGTGGTCGTCTCGAGCTCGTCCCCTCGAAGCCAGACCCGCACCGTCCGCTCGCACGTGATGCGGACATGATCGCGCGCACGCGAGCGATGAACGCGACTCGGTACTCGCTTCGACTCGTCGACCGTAAACGACGCGACACCGAGCACGAGGTCAAGCGTGCACGTGACCGGCGAGCTGAGCCGCACCCCAGCGACCAGCGCCCGGTCCGCACGCCAACAAAGATCACCCCACCTGCCGACAACGCGCTCTCCATCCGCGCCGCGAAAGACCACCCTTCGACGGTTCTCTTCCGCGACCGCGAGGATCCGACTGATTCGAACCGGATCCTCGATCCACTCTTCCCGCGCCCCCCATGGCTCAGGTCGCTCACTCTGCGTCAGCGACACCGTCCTCAGCTCGGCTCGGGACCAAAGAGCGCCATGTGATCCGCAGCGTCGGCGAACGATTGCTTCAGTCCGCTCATCGACGCGCGGAGCGTCGAGAGGAACATCTGCTGCGACGAATCGCTCAGCAACTGGTGCGCGATAGACGCGATGGTCCCGACCCAGTGGCCATCGTCGCCGCCGTCTGTCTTCACGTGCGACGTCAGGAAGCGAGCCGCCTTGGCGGGCTCCGCGACTCCAAACCCCTTGATGCACGCGAGGAGCGACTCGATGAAGAGCGGGCTGAGATGTGCCGACATTCCCTCGGCCGCGGTCGGTGACGCCATGAGCATGACGGGGTCGTGATGGAACCCCACCGCGCTCTCTTGAACGGCCATGAAGATCCGGGTGCCCGCGTTCGGCGCCATGCTCTCTTTCATGAAGTCGACCGAGACGCCGAGCGCCTCGAGGTCCGTTTCGATCAGGCGCTCATGGTTCACCTCACCCGCGAGGTGATCGAGGAAGTGATCGCGGAGACGACCATCGTGCGCGTGGCCGACGCAGCGACCCAAGATGCGAGTCGTCCAGCGAACGAACTGGTGCATGTTCTCGAGGGTGTAGATGTACTGCTCGCGGGTCAGCGTCCGATCACTGACGGCGCGGAAGAACCCGACCTGCCAAAGCTCTTGGAGCCATCGCTCCGTGGTCTCGACCAACTCGTCGGTAAAGAGCGCACCTCGTGCGTCGGCGGGAACGTCGTCAAAGAGCGCGCTGCACATACGGTCGACCCGTTGAGCCACGTAACCTTCGACGCCGGGGATCGCGCTGGCCGAGACGCGTTCGGCCAAAGGGCTCCCTGATTCCATCACGACGAGGTGACTGTTCATCACGCGCGCGCGCCGGGCAGCGAGGTAGCCCACGAGCCCGTCGAGCGAACCCGTGGTCCCGGTCAAGAGCACGCATCCGTGAAGACGCGACGGATCGATCGGGAACCCCGCGCCGCTCGGCGCCTCAAGCTGCGCTTCCGCCGTTTCTCCGGCAACCTCAACCTTCACGCGCACGGGCTCGAGGAGCTTGGGAGCGGTCTGCAGCCACTCGGTCAGCGACACGCTTCCAAGCGACCGGGCTTCGCCGGACCAGGTCGGATATTGAAAGGGTAGCGAGTACTTCGTGGTGTTGATCATGGGATTTCTTTCGCGTTTGAGCGGGGGACCAAACCATGGCCAATGGCAAAGTCGAAGCGTGACCTTCGGGATCGTGATCGCGTTCGTGAGGTACCGAACTTCGCTCTAACTAAAGCGCGAGCGGAACTCGCTACCTTCGAGGGCCGTCGCTCGACGAAGACGCAGATCTTCTGTCGTTGTCGTTTCGTGCGACAGGGACCCCAAAGGGTGGTCACCTTCTGTTCCTTCCGAGCGCCGCAGCAGATCGGGTTGCTAGCGTAAGGACATGCTGGTGCACGGCTCGAAGGCGAACGTCGCGTGGTTCTACATGGCGCGCGTCACCGACGAGGACATCTCGGCGTACCTCAACGTCTTCCTCACACTGTGCGACGAGAACCAAAGCGTCTTCGCGGTTCTGATTGTGGGCCGTCAGGGATTCCCCAACGCAGCGCAACGTCGCCGCATCGCCGACGCCATTCGCGCGAACTACGAGTCGACCAAGCGCGTCCGCGCAGTGGCGTATGTCACACCGGAGCTCAACACGATGGTGCGCGGCGTCCTCACCGCAGTGGGCTGGCTCGTGCGGAAGCCTTGGACCGAAGCCGTCCACGCGCACCTCACGAACGCGATGAGCTGGCTCGAAGAGGAAGGTGCCTCGGCGGCTCACGTCACCGCCGCGCTTCACGACGCGTCGGCCGCGCTCGTGTCACGTGCCTCCGTTCGGCCGGCGATTCAGACCCGCTAGCAAGCTGCTGCAAAGGTCGCTGGATGCGACTTGTGATGCTGCCCGTATCGCCTTCGCGTCCTCTGAGCTCAGATAGCGCTGTTGGGTGAATTCATCGCGCGGGGACGAGCGCGTCTTCGGAGGACCGCTACCCTGCATATGTGATCGTCAACGGGGGCTCCAAGAACGTCATCTGGTTCTACATCGCAGACATGATCGACGAGGACCTGATGACCTACATCAATCACGTCATCGAGGCGCCAGATCCACGAAGACGTTTACGTTCTCTTGGTCGTCGGTCCGAACTCGTTCCCGAACGCATCGCAACGGAAGATCATCGCGGAGATGATCCGGAAGCATGAAGTCCTCTCCCGGAACGTTCGCGCCAACGCATGCCTCACGCCCGATCTCGGGACGCTGACCCGAGGGATCATCACCGCGATCGGATGGCTGGTCCGGAAACCGTGGAGCGAAGCGGTACACGCGACGCTGCCCGACGCGCTCGGCTGGTTGGCGCAAGAAGGGGCGAGTGACGAGGAGCTCGCGCGTGTTGAGACCGAGCTCCGCGGCGCGCGCTCCAGTCAGCTCCCCTTCTCCGCGCTCGGCCTGCCCGCTTACGGAGATGGAACGACTGGCGCGTCGGGCGCGTAGGCCGGCGCCTCTTGAATCAGCCGACGAACGAAGCGCGTTCGGTACACGACCGGCATCCCAAGCTCGAGTCGTTGGTAGCGCCGAGCCTGTAAGAAGAACGCGCGCGGGATGTCGTCGCCGCGGAAGCGCTCATGTGGCTTGGAGAGATAGCGAACGCGCGAGGCCTCGATCGGTGCGCGCGCGACCAGCTCGCGGATCTTCCAGGCGTGCGGGGCACCGCTCTCACCGGTGACGAGGCGCGAGTCGAGCCCCCCGTTGATCCACACCCAAACATCGTGGCCGCGAGATCCGGTCGGGACGATCTCTTGAAGGATCGCGACCGCTCGCTCTCGGTCGCTTCGCTCCGCGCAGTTGTAGCGCTCAAGCGCGATCGGGCCGTCCTCGAGTCGTCGGCGATAGACCGCGCGCTTCGCGATCAGGATCGCTTCCGCGGACAGCTCTCGATAGTACGAACGAAACCCTTTGTGTTCATCACGTACTTCATGAATCGTCGGGTTCTCAACGCTCACGAGGATCACGTTCTCTTCGCGTAGCCGGCGCCCGAAGTACGCCAGATCGGACCGCGCGATCCGCTCGGCCCCGACCTGCGCGACGGCCTCCGCTCCGCTCCCCATCGCGTCGACCAGCGCCTGCGCGTCTTCCGCGAGCATCCGGATCGTCCGCCGCGCGTTCGTTACCAAGAGGCGCTCGGGCGCGAGGGCGGTACGCGGTCGGATGGCGGTCGCGTGAAGGGTCTCGCTCGGCGGGAACGTCCCGAACATATCGCGGCGGGTCGCCAGCGCAGCCCACGCGGCGTCGTCTTCGACCGCGGGCGCGACGACCGGATCGACCGACTCGCCGAGCAGCTCCTTCTGCACCGCGACGGTGATCCACGCGGGCGGCATCATGATGCTCACGGCAGCGTGCGCGATAGGGTGGTCCTGTTGACTGTAGAGCGCGTCGCGAACCGCGAACACCCCGCGGGTTCCCGCCGACGCTTCCCGCCAACGCTGCGCGATCGTGACCCCGTCGTCGGCGTAGAGCGTCGACTCAAGTCGCGTCCCGCGCATCGTTAGGTTGTTCGCCTCGTACCGCATGTTCGAGAACCGCTCGCCGATCGGGAGCACCAGTCGAGGGACCACATGTTCGTACTGCTCCGGCGCGCGAATCAGCAGCGCGTCGTCGATCCGCGGATACCCCGGAACCCGACCGACCGCGGCGACCGGCGCTTCAGTCGTCTCGGTCGTGGCCGGTTGGCGCACGCGATCCGCCGGCGTCGCTTCTTCTGCTGGGAGCCGATCCCCACAGCTCGCGGCGAGAAAGAGGCACAGCAGCAATGTCGCGCGCGCGACCATGAAGACGGAGTACACCACTCCCGCGAATCAACAAGAATACGACCACGAGAAACTCCCGCGAAGGCGCTCGACCGTGCCCCGGCGGGAGGCAACACTTATGCGTGCGCTTCCTGCTCGTGGTCTTGGCTCTGGTCGCCGGTTGTGAGGAGCCCCGCGCGCGCCCCCAAGTCGCCGAGAGCGGACAGGCGACCGTCGCGGCAGAACAAATACGCACTCCCGCCAAGGTCCCTACAGCGACGATCCCCGCGCCCGCGACTCCCGAGACGGCCGAAGAGGTCTCGCCCCCCTCACTACAAACGCGAATCGCGATTTTCGATGCTCCAGGGGTCGTACGGTCCGCGCTCGAAGCGACCGTCGCGATCCTTGCGACGCATCCTCAAATCACGACGCGCGTGATCACACCCGACGACGTCCGTTCCGGTGCGCTCGACGACCTCGACGTGGTCTTCTTTACCGGCGGTCGCGGCTCGTTCCAAGGGCGCGCGTTAGGCGAAGACGGTCGCGCGCGCGTGCGGGCCTTCGTCGAGCGCGGCGGCGGCTACATCGGCGTGTGCGCAGGTGCCTATCTCGCGCTCCAAGGGAGCGAGGAGTTCTTCAAGCTCGCGATCGTCGCCGGGCGACACATGTCAGGGGACGCCTGGCAGCGCGGCATCAAGACCGTTCGGATCGAAGACACCCGAGGCCAGGTGCATCGCGTCCACTACGCGAACGGACCCATCTTCGAGCCGCTCACGGTCGAGGGCCTACCGCCCTACCGGTCGCTCGCTCGCTATCAAGACGACGTGTTCAGCGCGCGTCACGGTACGATAGCGGGTGAGATGCCCGGCACACCCGCGATCATCGCGACCCGACACGGGGAAGGCCGCGTGCTCCTCTTCAGCCCCAACCCTGCGCTCGGCGGCATGGACGAACCTGCCCGGCCCGACATGATCGTCGACGCTGTGCAGTGGGTCGCGCAGGACGCTCCACTCGCGGAGCCGCTTCGCTACCAAGATGTTTTCCGCTAGCAGGCTTGCTAGTCGCGAACCGGGCCGACGTGCCCGTAGTTTCGGTAGCCGAGCTTCTCGAGCGCTTCGCGCGGCGCGAGCCCGATATCGACCAAGGTCTTCATCCCGTAGGTGCCCGCGAGGACCGGCGGACCATAGCTCTTGAGCGTCTCTTCGCTTCGGAACTTCGACAGCGGGAGGAGCCGCTCTTCGGAGTGGAGGTGAATGAAGTGCGCCATAGAGGTCCGCGAGTAGCCCGGTTGTTTGGGGGCGGTGATGACGTGCGGCGTCGCGAGGAGGTCTCCGCCGGTCAGGATCTCGAGCTGCTGCCCTACCTGCGCCACGATGCAACCCTCCGGCGGCCGTCCGTAGACCAGCTCGCCACGCGGATGCGCGTCGCTCGGTCGCGTGCGGAGGTAAAGCCCAGCGTCCGGATCGGGTCTCGCGCACGGCGCGCCAGCCGGATCGAAAAACCGTCCCCCCGGCAGCAACGTCAGCAGGTTAAAGTCTGTGTGCTCTTCGCCCCAAACGATGTGGTCTTGGTTCACCTGCTCCGCGCTGAGCGGGAGGTACTTGAGCGCGCGCGTGACGTGCGGACCGCCTGACGTTCCGGTCACGAACACGCGGCGACCGATCCCGAGCGCGTCCGCGCACGAGTCCAGCAGCGCGAGCCCCACCTCATGCAGCCGCTTCCCCAGCGCGAGGTACTTCTCTCGAAACACGTCCGAGTTTCGCGGCCACCGGTTGTCCGCGTACACCTCCGGGTAGAGGTGGCGCATCTCGGGGTCGACCTGCACCGGAGCCGCGAAGTAGCACTCCTTGAAGTCCGGCTGCCCACCCGCGATGACGGCGGTCTCGGTGTTCGGCGGGGTCCACCCGCGCTGGTACCAGATGTCGGCGCCCGACCAGGTCTGCTTTTCCTCCTCCGGGCGCGCCGTCACCTTGAGGTACTCGTCGTAAAACGAGCTCAACAGATCGGGAGCGATGCGGTGACCGCGAACGTAGAGCAGGCCGTACTGACCGAAGCCCTGAAGCAGAGCTTCTGGATCGGGAGCGTCGAGATCGAAGACCGGAATCATCGCGTGTGTCGGTACTCGTGGGGACGCGCGACGTCAACCGGCGCAGGTCAACCAGCGGCCTCAGGTGAGGGCACGATCGACCTCCCGAGCGCGGAACGACGGATCAACGCGAGCGCTTCGTAGGTCGCGCGAACCCGTACCCGCTCGCGGTTCCCATGAAATCGGTGCTCTAAGGTCACGGTGGGTTGGTCACGTCGGGCGACGCCAAACCAAACCGTTCCAACAGGCTTGTCCGCGGTGCCGCCACCCGGACCCGCGATCCCTGTAATCGAGACCGCGAGATCCGCGTCGGCCACGCGTCGCGCGCCCTCCGCCATCTGCTCCGCGGTCTCTGACGACACCGCGCCATAGCCCCGCAGCACATCGGTGCCCACCCCGAGGACGTCGCTCTTCGCCGAGTTCGCGTAGGTCACCGCGTCGAGCAACAAGTAGTCCGAGCTACCAGGAACGCTCGTGAGCAGCGCCCCGACCATTCCGCCGGTACATGACTCCGCCACGGCGAGCGAGAGACCCTTGTCGCGCAGCGTCTTCCCGACGACGCCCTGAAGCGTGTCGTCGCGCCCACCGAAGACCGCATCACCGAGACGCTCACGAACAATGTCGGCGACCTCTTGTGCGCGTCGCTCCGCAGCCGACTCCGAGTCTGCCCGCGCGAGCACTTTGATCTCGATCTCGGGATAGTGCGCTCGGTAACCAAGCTCGATGTCCGCGCCTTCGAGATCGCTCAGTCGCGCTCCGATGATGGACTCCGGCACCCCGAAGGAGCGGATGTGTTCTTGGTGAGTGTCGCGATGACACAGCGGCGCGATATGCGGCACCACCGTCGACGCGAACATCGCCTTCATCTCGCGGGGCACGCCGGGCATGAAGAACGCGAGATGACCATCACGATCAACCATGAAGCCCGGGGCTGTCCCGACGTCGTTCGCGAGCACGGTCGCCGTGGCGGGGAAATCCGCTTGCTTCTGGTTCGACTCCAGAAAGGTACGTCCGCGGGACTCGTACTTTCGCTTGATGAGGTCAAACGAAGCGGGGTCGCGTTTCAAAGGAACCGAGAGTGCATCGGCCACTGCGGCGGTCGTCCGGTCGTCGGTGGTCGGACCTAGGCCTCCAGTGCTGACGACCACATCCGCGTCTTGGGTGGCTCGCAGAAATGACGACGAGATGCGACCTGCATCGTCATCGATAGAGACGTGCTCGACGACCGTGAACCCAAGCGCGGTGAGCTGCTCCCCGAGCCACGAGGCGTTGGTGTTCACGAGCTCTCCGCGGGTGAGCTCTGTTCCCACGGACATCACGACGGCTGTTCGTACTGGTCTTTTTTCAAGCATTTCGGACCGGTGAGAGTGGCCGTAGGGGAACTCCCCGTCAAATCTGACCTACTGGGCGAAAATTCCGACGGGTACACTTTTTTACATTTGCTGATGCAGTCGATGACCTTTAGGGTTACCTTGATTGAGGTGGATTCAGAGACAGTGTCAGAATCAAGAGGACGAAATCGTCTGCTCCTCGAAGAAGGAACAGTCGTCTGCGGCTACCGCATTGGCAAAGTCATTGGGCGTGGTGGCATGGCAACCGTCTATGACGCGTGGGACGTCCGCCGCGACTGTCCTGTTGCACTGAAGATCATGCCTCGCGGCGGGCGACCGGCTTCCAAAGCTCGATTTGAGCGAGAGGCACGTCATGCCGCTACGATTCGCCACAAAAACGTGGTGCGTATCTTCGACTTGGGCAGCCTCCCGGACGGTCGGTCTTACCTCACGATGGAGCGTCTTTTCGGGCTGCCGCTCTCCCGCTGGCTGGGAACTGGACATGTCTTCACGGTCCGGCAGCTGAACGAGATCATCACGCCGCTCTTCCGCGCGGTGGGCGCCGTTCACACCGCGGGTCTTGTCCATCGTGACATCAAGCCCGGCAACCTGTTCATCACCTCAGAGGGTGCGTTTAAGCTCATCGACTTCGGTCTCTCGATTGGGGGACATGGCCCGCGACTCACGCGCGAGGGTCAGGTCGTTGGAACGCCTGTGTACGTCTCCCCGGAGCAGGTCCTTGGCGAGCCCATCGACTTCCGCACCGATGTCTACGCCATCGGAATGACGATGTGGACCCTCGCGACCGGACGCTCTCCTTTCGACGAGAATCGCCCCTTCGCGGACATCTTTGTCGACGCGGTCCAAAACGTGCCGCCCCTCGCGTCCGAACACGCGGACGTGCCCTGCGTACTCGCGGACGTGCTCGCGAAGATGTATCGCAAGAAGCCGTCCGACCGTTACGCGACCATCGCCGACGCCGCTCAGGCGTGGCGAACAGCGTATGCCTCGCTCGACCTCGACTGAGCGACCGCCGAACCAATCTTGAACTGCGGTAACCTTCCGCATGGTTCGCGTCTGCTTCGTCTGCCTCGGAAACATCTGCCGCTCTCCAACCGCGGAAGGCGTCATGGCGTCACTCTTGATGAGCGCAGGCCTGCGTGACGCGGTCGCGCTCGACTCGGCCGGTACGGGCGGATGGCATCAGGGAGAACGACCGGACAAGCGCTCCCAAGCGGCCGCAAAGCGACGCGGGATCACGCTCCCAGGCACGGCGCAGAAGTTCACCGCGAGTCACTTCGATCGCTACGACTATGTGGTCGCCATGGACAAGAGCAACCGCGAGAACTTGTTGCGGCTCGCGCGCACTGAAGACGACCGCGCAAAGATCTCGTTGCTGCGCAGTTTCGATCCGGAATCGGAAGCCAACGCAGACGTCCCCGACCCTTACTACGGAAGCGGTGACGGCTTCGAGCGGGTGCTCGACATCTGTGAAGCGGGCTGCGTTGGACTGCTCGCCCACCTCCGCGACGAGCACTCGATCTAACCGATGAATCCGCATGTCGAGCTCGCCGCTGAAGCGCTCGGCGCGACCCCGACGAAGACGCGACGGCTCACCGGGGGCGACATCAACCACGCGTTCGCGGTGACGCTCTCCGACGGTCGCGAGATCTTCGTCAAGATCAACGGAGCCGCCCCCAAGGACATGTTCGCGGTCGAAGCGGACGGCCTCGCGTGGTTAGGAGAGGCCGTGACCACTCCGGAGGTGCTCGCGGTCGGTCCGAGCTTCCTCGCGCTCGAGCTCGTCGTCTCCGGTCCCAAGCGACCCAACTTCGACGCGACGCTCGGTCGCGCGCTCGCCCACTTGCACGCGCGAGGCGCCGGCTCTTTCGGCTTCTCGCGAGATGGCTACATCGGGACGCTCCCACAACAAAACCAAAATGAGACTGACTGGGCGACGTTCTACGAAGACCACCGCTTGCGCCCACTCGTCGCCCGCGCCGGCCGGCTCTTGTCCGCCTCCACCCGTGATGCGTTCGAGCGACTCTACGCGCGGCTCCCCGATCTGGTCGGCGATGCTGAGCCGCCCGCGCGCCTGCACGGTGATCTCTGGAGCGGGAACATGCACGTCAGCAGCGACGGTGCCCCGTGCTTTATCGACCCGGCTCCTTACGCCGGCCATCGCGAGATCGACCTCGCGATGATGCGCCTCTTCGGCGGGTTCTCTCCACGGGTCTTCAGCGCATACAAGGAAGCGTATCCACTGTCCTCAGGTGCAGACGATCGCGTTCCGCTCTACCAGCTCTACCCACTGCTCGCTCACGTGAACCTCTTCGGCGGCGGCTACGTGAGCGCGACCGAGCGAGCCCTCTTTCGATATGTCGGGACCTGACCCGGGTATCAACAGCGGAAGCGCTCCCGTAGACTCACGGGATGCATCGCTTCCTCTGCGTCGCGCTCGCTGCGCTCCTGTTGACCTCCTGTAACACCGGTCCCGACACGGTGAACCGCGTGCAGCCGAACGCACTTGAGAAGAGCGTGCTCGACGGGACCTGGTACTACCTGCAGACGGTCACCGACGTCCCGCACACCATCGCTTACACGTTCGTCGGCGAGCAGAGCTTGATGGAGAAGATCACGTGGGAGGTGCAAGAGGATCTCCTCATCGCGCGTCGCAGCTACGAGTGGATCAAGGACGGTGAAGAACCGGGCGTGAGCGGGACCGGAGAGTCCGGCGCGCCGGTCGCGGTTTACGCGATCGAGTCGCACTTCGACATCCGGCGCAGCTACAACACGATCACCGGCGAAGAGGAGAACGTGCTGGTCGAGAACACCACCGACCAGCCGTGGTACGACCGCCAGTTCATGCGCGTCGACTGGTCGCGGAACCTCATCACGGAAGCCGAGTTCTTGATCATCGCGCGCCTCTACGACGGTATCCGCGCGGAGTCGACCGCCTACTACATCGAAGACCCGAGCGACCCCGACGCGCCGCGCTTCGATCGGAACCAAGACGACGAGGTCGACTACATCGACATCACCAACAAGATGTTCGTCGAGCCCACCATGATCGATTGGGACGGCGAGCAGTTCCCGAGCTGCTGGCTCCTCTACCAAACGCACGTCGACTGCGCGCCGTCTGAGATCGCGGTCCGGCACTCGTTCCGCAAGGTCGACGACGACAGCGACTACCAGCCCTGGAACTACACCGGCGATCGCATGGAGCGCTTCGGGTATTTCGTCTCGGAGCGCAACGGTTACGACCCCGACTACGGCATCGTCGAGCCAGAGCGGAGCTACTTCGTGAACCGCCACGACGTGTGGGAGTCGAGCTACCGACGCGGGGACGACGGCGGCTACGTCTCCTGCACCGCGGACGCCGACTGCGGCGGAGGCGGCTCGGTCTGCGACGAGGGGATCGCGCGGGCAGGCAGGCACGACGCTCGCGCCTGCACCCTACCGTTCCGCGAGCGCACCGTGAAGCCGATCGCCTACCACCTCAGCGAGCGCTTCCCGGAAGACATGGTGGTCGACGCGCAGGCGGTGGTCGATGATTGGAACGAGGCCTTCGTCTCGATGGTCGGCTCGCTTCGCGAAAACGAATGTCAGCAAAACGGCGGGAGCGACTGCGCCGCCGAGCGAACCCGAGAAGATGGCCAGCAGGCCTTCGTGATGTGCCATAACCCCGTCCTCGAGAGCGACCACGCGCGCTGCGGTGAGGCCGGAACGATCGCGCGCATCGGCGACCTTCGTTACTCCCAGCTCTCGTGGGTCCACGAGCCGCACTTCGGCGTCCCGCTCGGGTTCGGCCCCAGCTCGGTGGACCCGGAGACAGGCGAGACCGTGCAGGCGACCGCGTTCAACTACGGCGCCGGGATTGAGGAGCTCGCGACCTATGCGCGCGACCTCATCGCGCTCATCAACGGCGACCTGGATCCAGACGAGGTCATCTCGGGGCAGAACGTGAGCCGCTTTATCGAAGCGATCAGCGAGCGCGAGTCTGCGGTCACGGAAGCCGACCGCCACGTGATCCCGCTAGACGGTTCCCACGCACACGACGTGAACGCGGAGATGGGCCTCAACGAGCTCATTCGTGGCGCGACCACGCGTCCAGGTCGCGGAGAGGTCCCCCGTCCCTCCAGTCGAGGCGAGCTGATCGAGCGGGGCCGCGCGGCCAAGCGCGCGATCTCTCGCGGCGAGATCTTCCGTCACGAGGACGGTCGCTCCCAAGCGCGGATCCGCAACCTCCGCGACACGGAGATCGAGGCCATGATGGCCAACCCGCAAATGCGCTTCGCGGCCGGAGTCGATCCGCACGCGCCGCTGACCGACGCGACGCTTGATCGCGCGTCGCCGCTGCGCGGAATGGACCCGCGCCGTCTCCGCGCGGTGCAGCGTGAGCGTCGACGGCTCCGCGCCACGCGTTGCGTCCTCCGCGCGACCGACTTTGGCGACGAAGGTCTCACCGGCCTCGCGCAGGCGATCCGTGACGCGGTTGACGGCGGCGATGGAACCATGAGCTGGAACGGGGTGAGCTACTCGCTCCGCGCCAGCGACGGGGGCATCGACTACGACGCGGTTCGTGACATGTTGCGGCACCCGATCTTCACGTCGACCGCGGCCCACGAGGTTGGGCACACGCTCGGCCTGCGGCACAACTTCAGCGGCAGCTACGACTCGCTCAACTACCACCCGCGCTACTGGGAGCTCCGCGATGACGGCGACATGGGACCGCGCGCGTTCGATCCGATCACGGAGGCGGAGCGCGCGGGAAGAATTCGCGAGTACCAGTACTCGACCGTCATGGACTACGGGAACAACTTCGTCTCGACCGACGCGTTCGGGCTCGGCTACTACGACCGCGCGGCGATCAAGATGGGCTACGGCGATCTCGTCGAGGTGTTCACGGAGGCGGCAGACAGCAACGAGGTCGCGTGGGTGAACTTCATGCAGCTCTTTGGGTGGCCGGTCGCGATGCGCTCCACCTCGTTCCTCGAAGGCGAAGAGATCACAGCCTACCCGTACACCGAGATCCCTGGGCTCGCGGGCGGCACCGACAAGCTCTCGTCGCGGGCGGACGTCCCCTACACCTCGTTGGTCCCCGACTCACTGCTCGGGGCCGAGGGCATCGACACCCCGCTCGCCGACGTCGATGGGCGCCCCGCGGTTCCCTACCGCTTCTGCAGTGATGAGATCTCGGATCTGGCGCCGGACTGCATGCTCTATGACGCGGGCGCCGATCAATACGAGTCCATTCAGTCGATCACGGACACCTACTGGAACTACTACCTCTTCACGAACTTCCGGCGCCAGCGCGTCGGCTTCGATGTCGACCCGGTCTACGATCGGATCTACTGGCGCTACTTCAGCAAGCTGCTCTACGCGAACCAGGACTATGTCTTCAACCGCGGCTTCCTCGACTCTGTGTTCGGCGGGGACCCATCGCTCGACGACTTTTATGAACGCGAGGATGGCTTCGGGGGATACACGGTCGGCATCGGCGCGGCCTTCTCGATGCTCAGCCGCGTCATCGCGACCCCCGAGCCTGGGAACTACGTCGAGTACATCAACTGGGACGGCAGTAACGCCTACCTGATCGACGAGTTCTTCGAGCCCGAGGTGACCCTCGCCGTACCCGACGCGCGCTTCTTGGAGACCACCTGGAACTTCGACGCGGGCTACTTCTGGTTCGATCAGCTGGAGCGCGCGGGCTACTACTACGACAAGGTCCTGGCGCTCGAGACGCTGACCGACGCGCAAGCGTTCTTCGTGGGCGAAGACGAAGCGGCCGATGTCCGCGGCTTCGCCATCTCGTTCCACACGACCTTCCCGGACGCGACCACGGGGCTCCTCTCGAGCGTACTCTCCGACCGGTTTGACATCTTCGGCGGGCGCCCCGAAGACGACGGATCGGTGCGGTACCCGACCATCGCGCAGCTCGGCCTGGGGAGCCGCTCTGGTGTACCGATTGATCCGCGAACGGGCTTCTCGGTTCAGCTCTTCGCCGCGATCTATGCCATGGCGTTCATCCCGCTCAGCTACGACCACACGTTTACAGAGCAAGCCCGTATCTTCGTCGAAGGCGGCGCCGAGGCCATCGATCTTCCCGCCGGCGAGGTCGTTCGTTTTGAGAATCCGTTCACGTCGGTCACGTATGTCGCGGCGTCATACAAGAACCCCGCCGGGCAAGAGCTGGGCGTCGGCGCGCGAATGCTGCTCCACGCGCAGGCGCTCCTTGACGAGGGCGCAGACGAGCAGCTCGACCTCTACATGGACGTGATCAACCTCCAGCGCACGCTCAGCTGGGAATACGGCTTCGGGATCTGATCGGTGACGGTCTCCCACTGGCACGAGCTCCTCGACAAAGAAGAGGCGTCTCATCGCGACGTCGTCATCGGGGCGGGGATCGTGGGTTCGTATGCCGCGACGGCGTTGTCGTCGCGAGGTCGTGACGTCGCGCTGGTCGACAGCGGGACCGCAGCGAGCGGGGCGTCAGGACGGAACGGTGGCTTCGTCCTGACCGCACAGCGCGACCCTTATCCGATGTTGGTTGAGCGGTCGGGCCGAGCGATCGCGCGAGACATTTTGGGCGCGGTCCGGACCAACGTGGCGCGCATGCAGTCGCTCGCGAAGAAGCACGGGGTAGAGGTCGGCCCCACTCCCTGTCGCCTCGCGGAGAGCGCCGCCGACCTCCGCGAGCTTCAACGCTGGGGACGCTTGCTCGAAGAAGATGGAGTGCAGGTCGACCTTCAAAACACTGATCCATACGGCTCCGGGTACCTCGCGCACATGCGCATCGAAGGGGACTTCGTCACGCAGCCTGCCGAGCTCACCACGAAGCTGGCGAAGGCCTCCGGGGCGACTCGCTACGACCACAACGAGGTCTACGCGATCGAGCGGAGCGGCGCTGAGTGGATCGTTCGCGGCCGGCGCGTGAACATCCGATGCGAGCGCGTCTTCATCTGCACGAACGGCTACGCCGGCGCGATCGACTCTTTCCTTCGCGCACACGTCGCGCCTAAGCGCGGGCAGATGTTCGTCACCGCGACCTCCGACTTCACGCTACCCTTCGCGGGCATCGGTCACGGGGGCTACTTCCGGCCGGGCCAAGACGGTCGCGTCATCATCGGCGGCGCGCGCGCGTACTTCATGGAGCAGGAGAGCACCTCAGAAGACGCGGTCACCGGGAACCTTCAGGAGCGACTCGTGGGATACCTCAAGCGTTGGCTCCCCGCGGTCCCGCCCGAGCCTGTGCGGAGCTGGTCCGGCATCCAAGGTTTCACCTCGGATCGACGTTGCATCGTCGGTACCCACCCCCAGCACGACACCCTCGCCTTCGCGGTCGGGTTCAGCGGGTACGGAAACGGGATCGGCTTGGTCGCAGCGGAGCGCATGATCGATCACGCGCTCGACGGCACCTCGCCCGGTGCGTTCGGCCTCTCACGCGAGACCCTCACGCCCCTGACGACCCGCGTCATGACCTAGCGCTCGCGCCATCACCAACCGAGCGTCTCGCGGAGCTCTTCTCGATGGCGCAGCGCGGCTGCCGCGGACACTCCGCCCACGTTGATCACGCCGACCGACTTCGTCCCAGCGGTCCCCGGCTCGGTCACCACCAGAGCTTCGTCCGGGGTGGCGATCACTTCGCGGATCGGAAGCGAGGTCGTCACCTGTAGGTTCTCCCCTCCACACACAGGAACGCCGAGCGCGCGCATGAGTTCCGGAATCGAACGCTCGTCGGCGCGCAACGGGAGCGAGGACAACACGGACTGCTCGTGGTTCACCGCGAACGTCGCGATCACTTCGTCGCTGTACCCTGGCGCGATCAACAAGAGCGCTGTGCTGGCCTGCTGCGCGGTCTCCATGACCCGACGCAAGGACGGAGACTCGTACACCCCCTTACGCAGCGGATCGCTGGCCAAGCACACGCCCACGGGTTTGAAGATCCGCGCGAAGAACGTCTCGCGAAGAAAGAAGCGTCGCGAGGTGAGGCGCACGTCCCGCAAGATCAACCCAGGCACGACGTTCATCGCGTGGTCGATCCGATCGCTCGTCACGACGAACCAATCGGAGATCTCGGGATGCTAGGTGCGCGCATCGCAGGCGAAAGACAAGATGGACATGAGGTTGTCGTACACCGAAACGCAGAACGCGTCCGGGAGATCCGTGACGGTCGGAGACCTCGCTCGCAGATGTCATCCGTCTCCCCACGAAAACGTTCCGCGAACTGAGGGCTGCTCACGCCTGGGGCGAGGAGCAGCTCCGGCAGTCGCAGACCCCGCGTTCGAGCACCTGATCCGGCGTTCGCGCTTGTCGACCAAACGACAGAACCCGCGAGCGACTTCGCCCGCGGGTCCGTCTGTCAGTCAGCGTTGCTTAGCGGCGACGGCGGACCGTCACCAGCGCGATGAGCGCCGCGAACCAGATCGGCGCGCTCGGCGCGGAGCCGGGCTCCACGGTGCATAGCGATCCGCCCGCGAGGCCTCCCGCGCCACCGGTGACTGTCGGAACACAGTCGCCCTCGACGCACATCTCGCCCGCCGCGCATTCGCTGTCGTCCGTGCATCCCGGAGGAGGCGCGTCGACGCAAGCGCTGGTGTCGGTGTCGCAGACGCGACCTTCCGCGCAGTGCGAGTCGTCCGTGCATCCACAGAGGTCGCCCTCGTCGAGGCAGAGCGAGCCGTCAGGGTCGCTCTCACACACGCTCGAGTTGCTCTCCGTGCATTCGACGCAGAGGCTCTCGTCACCGCACGCCGGTCGCGCAGGATCGGTGCAGTCGCCGTCATCCACGCAGCCGTCCACGCATACCCGATCGCTCGGGTGACACACGCGGCCGTCTTCGCAGTCCTCATCTGCTGAGCACTCGACGCACATGCCGTCGGTCTCGTCGCACACGGTTCCATCCGGACACGCGGCGTCGTCTTCGCAACGCGGCGCGCAGTAGTTGCCCGGGAAGCAGAGCTCGCCCGCGACGCAATCGTCGTCCATCAAGCACTCGACGCACGCGCCGGTCCCGACCTCACAGACAGGGAAGCGCGGGTTGTCGCAGTCGCTGTCCATCGTGCAGCCTCCGACGCACGCTCCGGTTCGCGGATCGCAGGTCAGGTCGCCTTCACAGTCCGCGTCGAGAACGCAGCCGACGCACATGTTGGACGCCTCATCGCAGACGCCCATCGGGCAATCGCTGTCATCGTCACACTCGACACACGCGGTGCCGCCCGCGGTGCAGACCAAGCCACCGCCGCAGTCCTCGTCATTGACGCAGACCCTGCAGATGCCGTCGTCAACGTCGCAGTGCGGAGCAGGATCCGCGCAGTCGCTGTCCATCGTGCACCCGGTCGAGACGCAGACGTGCGCGTCGCCCAGGCAGGTCTCGCCGTCCTCACAGTGCTCGTCCGTGACGCACTCGACGCAGATCATGGCGTCCGGGTCACACGCGGGAACCGCGGCACCAGTGCAGTCCGCGTCGCTCTCACACTCAGGCTCGCAGGTGTTCGTCGCGGCGCAGACCAAGCCGTCTTCGCAGTCGCTATCAAACGCGCACTCCACGCACACGCCTTCGTCACAAACCGGCTGGGTCGGGTCGAGGGCGATGCAGTCCGCGTCGCTGTTGCATTCGTCGACGCACTCGTTGTCTTCGCTGCAGACCAGCCCGCCTTCACAGTCTGTGTCGACCAAGCAGCCGACGCAGTCTCGCGACTCTGGATCGCAGACCAAGCTGCCTTCGCAATCCGTATCGGCGAGGCAGCCGACGCAGGTGAAGTCAGGCGCGCAGAGCTCCGACTCGTCACAGTGAGTCGCGGAAAGACACTCGACGCAGGCGTCACTCATCGTTTCGCAGACCGGAGTCTCCGGGGTGTCGGTGCAGTCCGCGTCCGTTCGGCAACCCGGGACACACATGCCAGCGGGGTTGCAAACGAAGAGGTCGTCGCAGTCCGCGTCCATCAAGCACTCCCGGCACTCGAGGGGGTCGAGCGTGGTCGCGCAGTTCGGAACGTCGGCGTCACAGCCGTTATCGACCGCGCCGGACTCCTCGCAGAGCACACAGGTGCCGTTCGGATCCGCTGTGGTGTCGCAGACCGGGTCGCTCTCCGTGCAACCGAGGTCCTGCGCGCCGCTCGTGTCGTCGACGCAAACCACGCAGCCCGCGTCGTCGCCAGCGCCCGCGCAGATCGGGGTGTCCGCGCTGCAGCCGCTATCCGTCGCGCCGCCGGTCGCGGTGTCGACGCAAGGCGCACACGTGTTGCTGGACAGGTCGCAGACCTCGCCGCCCGCGCAGTCGATGTCGCCCGCGCACTCGACGCACATGCGCGGAGCGGCGCCCTCATCGCAGACCGCGGTCGGATCGGCGCAACCGTCGTCCGGGCTCCCCGCGATCGCTTCGCACGGGACACAGACGTGGCTCATCTCGGAGTCGTCGCAGATGCCGTTGCCCGCCGAGCAGCCGGTATCCGTCGCGCCGCCCGCCATGTCATCAAGACACGCCACGCACTCGTTCACGTCGCCGCTGGTGTCGCAAATCGGGGTCGCCGCGGTACAGCCCGTGTCCAGGCCCGCGCCCATCATGGTGTCGAGGCAAGGTGCACAGATTGACGGCGAGCCGTCCGCGCAGACGAAGCCGTCCTCGATCATGCAGCCCATACTGCAACCGTCACCGGACACTCGGTTCCCGTCATCGCACGCCTCCGCGCCCGCCGCGACGATGCCGTCACCGCAATCGGAGGTGCACATCGACATCTCGGTCGGGACGTCGGTGCACATGAAGCCCGGCTCGATCATGCAGGTCGACGAGCAGCCGTCGAGGTCCGCGTTGTTGCCGTCGTCGCACGCCTCCGAGAAGCGAAGCGTTCCGTCGCCGCAGCGGTTCGTGTGGATCACGACCCGGCCCTCGTCACAGAGCGGAACGGTCGGGTGATCATCACAGAGTCGGTACGTGAGGACGTAGTCCATCGCGACCGTATCGGGCGAAGGCGTCACGGTGACGGATCCGCTCGGCGCGCCGCTTCCCGGATCCTGCGCCATCGCCATCGACGGAGGCGCGGTGATCAACACCGAGTCGGGGTCGGGTGAGTCGCTGTCCGGATCGCTGAACATCGGGGTGACCGGAACGTTGATCGGGCCGCTCCCAAGATCGCGCCACAGCTCGAAGTCCGCGACCACGGGCGGGCGGTTGCAACTCGTCGCGCCGAACGGACCGGAGACCGTGTAGCGAACGTCAGGCTGCGAGTAGCCGTAGAAGCCGATCTCGCCGGCTGGGAAGCCCGCGGGGTAACCGGCGTCGGACGCGCTGATCGAGAACTCGATCATTCCGTCCACCATGACCGTGAGGTTGGTGGCCGTCTGCGTGATCACGAAGACGTGATCGGTCAGGTCCGACCAGCCCGTGCTGCCCAAGTTGGTCGCGCGGACCAGCTCGGTGACCGCCCCCGTGTGCCCCCAGAACTGCGTGGGCGTGGGGATGCCCTGCACACGCGAGAGCACCATTCCCTCGAGCGCGTTTGCGCCCGTGATCATCTGAGAGGTCTGCTTCCAGTCGATCAGGAGGTAGTCCGCGGCCGGGTTCGCGACGTCGCCGGGGTTGTAGCCGACCACGAAGCCGATGAAGTCATCGTCGCTCGTGGTGTCGACGTTGAGCGTGAAGGTGTAGGAGCCATCAAAAGCATCCGCGTCCATCAAGCCGATCGTTCCGTGCGATGAGTTGACCGTTTGAGTCGCGCTCCGCCCGCCGTCAGCGATCTCCCAGTTCGCGGCTGCGCCCGGGTAGTTCTCGTCGCGGATGTCGGTGAACGTGATCGGTCGGTCACACGTCCAGCCCGCCTCGATTGCGCAGGCGGCGCTGCATCCGTCGCCGCTCACCATGTTGTCATCATCGCACTCTTCGCCCATCACGACGCGGCCGTCACCGCAGACCGAGCTGCAGACCGAGAGCATCTCCGCGACCATCGTGCAGTCAAAGCCGGTCTCCTCGCGACAGGTGGCGGAGCAGCCATCGCCGGGCACGGTGTTGCCGTCGTCGCAGGTCTCGGCGAACCGCAGCTCACCGTCACCGCACGCGTTCGTATGAATCGTGATCGTTCCGGTGTCGCACAGCGGGACGGTCGGATGATCATCACAGATCTCGTACGTCATCACATAGTCGAGCGGTGTCGTGTCCGGCATCGGTGTCACGTTCACCGATCCTGAGGGCGCGCCTCCCGAAGGCGTCTGCACCGTCGCCATCGCGGGCGGCACCGTCACGGAGACCGAACCGCCGTCCGCCCCATCTCCATCGGGGTCGGAGAACCCGGGAAGCACGCTGACGTTGGTGGTCCCGCTCCCGAGGTCACGCCAGACCTCAAAGTTCCCCGCGGTCGGCGCGCGGTTGCAGCTCGACGAACCGAAGGGACCGTTAATCGTGTAGTTCACCGTCGGCTGCGAGAAGCCGTAGAAGCCGATCTCTCCCGGAGGAAAACCAGCTGGGTACCCGGCGTCGGCCGCAGTGATATCGAACTCGGTGGCGCCGTCGACCACGATAAGCAAGCGCGTGGGGGTGTGCGTGATCCGAAACTCGTGGTCCGTCAGATCAGACCAACCGGTCGAGCCCAAGTTCGTCGCGCGCGCCAGCTCTGAGACCGCGCCATTGTGCGCCCACAGGTTCGTGGTGGTCGGGATCCCTTGTACTCGCGAGAGCGCCAAGCCCGCTGGAGCGGTCCCGCCGAACGCGGTCTGCGGGAGCTGCTTCCAGTCGAGCAGGAGAAAGTCCGCGGAAGCGCTCGAAACGTCGCCAGAGTTGTAGCCCACCACGAACCCGATGAAGTCATCGTCAGCCGCTGTGTTGACTCGGAGAGTGAAGGTGTAGGTCGCGTCGAAGGAGTCGGCGCCCATGATGCCGACGGTGCCGTGACCCGTGTTTGTGTTCTGTGTGGCGCTGCGACCGTCCGCCGCGACGGACCAAGACGCGGACGCACCAGGGTAGTTCTCTGCCTCAATCGACGTGAAGGTCGCGGGTCGATCGCAGGACCATCCCGACTCGATGGTGCAGGTCGGGCTGCACCCATCGCCGGGCGTCGCGTTCCCGTCGTCGCACGCTTCCGCGTCCACCAAACTTCCGTCTGGAGCTCCGCCATCGCACTGCGCCGAAGCCGTTTGGGTAAACGCGAAGACCCCGCAGGCCAACAACAAGATAAGCACACGCTGCATAATTCACCTCTAGGTGTATCGTACCCTTGATGGTGATGTCTTGAGAAGGATCAGCGGGGTCGTTGCTCCGTTCCGGCTCCCGCGGTGATGAAGAGCGCGGTCGCTTTCCCGTCTACGTTGGCCGTGTGCCAAACACCCGGTTCGTTGATCGCGTACTCGCCGGCCTGCAGCACGACCTCATGCTCCGACCCGTCGCGCTCTTGCACAAGTGTGATGGCGCCCGCGACGCAGACCACGACTTCGTGTCCACGTGGGTGCATCTCCCAGGTCTCCCATGACTTGTCGAACGTCCACATCGAGACGAGCCGGCCTTCGTCGCCGTCGGCCGCGTTGCGACGACCATACTCTTCGTACCAAGCCATTCCGCTGAACGGCGGCTGGGCGGTCGCGACCGCGCCCAAGCCAAGGTGAACGGGACACTCGCCGAGGCGTTTCACTTCAGTCATGAACGAGTTCTATCAACGCGACGCGTCGAAGACATCGCGCTTCGAAACAGAAAAGCCGACCACGAGGGGTCGGCTCTGACTTGGCTCTGCTTTTCGCGAAACTACTGGGCGCGGAAACCGAGCCACGACATGTAGGGGAGCTCGCTGCCAGGGTCACTAACGACCTTGCCGCCCGTGACGGTGCCGGTGCCGAACTTGAGGAAAGCACCCTCGTGAAGCGTCTCGCCGTTCGCGAGCTCAAACTCATCGAGACCACCGAGGACGAAGAGATCGACGGTCGTGCCTTCGGCGAGCGTGGTCGGGATTCGAATCGGGAACCCGGTGCCCCCCGTGGTGATCGGGTACGTCGCGGACTCGGGAGTGAGCGCGTAGAGGCCATCGAAGCTGGTGTCTGCAAAGCATGTCGCGCCGTCGACGCGCGCGCCGCCGATGCTTCCGTACTGACCGAAGAGCGGAGCCGGGCGGACGTCGATCTCGAGACCGTCGGCGATCGTCACGGTGCGGACCATGTCGGGGTCACCCTCGGGCGGAAGGTCCGCCGCGGGCTCGACGTTGTAGAGCACGAGGGGATCGGAGATCTCCAAGATGCCCTCAGAGACACGGAGGTCGGATTGGCAGTAGGTCGTGCCGTAGGGGCCCATGGGCAAGAACGCGCGGAAGTTGAGCTCGTCCATGCAACGGCTGCTCTCGGGGATCACTTTCGCGAACCATCCATCTGCGCGCGCGGCGTCCGGCGCGAGACAGTTGAGGACCTCGCCATTGCGGACGCACATCTGCGGGAGCGCCATCCCAACTCCGCTCCCCGCTTCGTCGACGATGCGTCCCGAGACGCCGGCGATCCACGTTCCTGCACAAGTCGGGTCGGCGGTCGTGTCGAGGGCTTCAAGCTCCTCGAAGATAGGTCGGTCGTCGTTTCCGCCTCCGTCCGAAATACATCCGGTGGCGATCGCGAGAGCAAAGAGGGTAAGCGTTTTGGCTGATAGACGAATCATGGAGAAGGACCTTAGCAGCTTTTTTCCCCATCTTCCGCCTCCCGCCGCGTCGCTTTGCACGATCGATAACGCGCTCTGTGTAAGCCCCGATCAGTCCTCCTTGATTGAGGCACCGCCGGCTTCACGTTATCTTCCAACATCATGCAAAAACTCGTGACTTCAGGGCTTCTCGCGTTCCTCTTGATGGGCTGCAACGGCGGGCTCCTGAAGCAGGACGACGGGCTGGGCGAAGGCGACAGCGGCATGACGGGGAGCGACGGCGGGATCGTCTTGATGGACGGCAACACCGGAGACACCAACACCGCTCCGGACACGGGCGGGTCCGACACGGGCGGACTCGACACAGGCGGACCCGACACGACGCCGCCACCACCGACGGATGCGGGCGGAACGGACACCGCGGCTCCCGACACCAACCCGCCTCCGTGCACGCCGAGCTGCACCGGACGGGCGTGCGGTGACGACGGCTGCGGCGGTTCGTGCGGCGTCTGCGGTCCAGGCGAGACGTGCAGCGGCGCGGGGATGTGCACGGGCGGCGGAACGGGCTCGGCGATGTGCGGCACCGGACCGCGCGGCGCGTCCCCCGGCAACATCGCTTCCAACCTTACGCTGATGGACTGCGACGGAAACGCGGTCGAGCTCGACTCGCTCTGTGGCCGACGCGTCTCCTACGTCTACACGTTCGCAGAGTGGTGCCCAAACTGCCGGACCTTCGTCCGTGACCAGATCGAACGTGAACACTCTCGCTTCGCAGCGATGGGTGAGCTCGAGACCTGGATCGTGATCACCGCGGCGAGCGGTGGACGCGCGGTCGACACCGCGACCTGCAACCGCATCATCGCCGAGTACGGCATCGACACGCCGGGCGTCCGCGTGCTCATCGACCCGACCGGACAAACAAACTCGGTCCTCGGGATGCGAACCAACACCGCCGACATGGTGATGAAGCGCGGCAACGAGATCGAGATCAACGGGCCGTGGGCCTGGATCACCGTCGAGGGCGGGCTCCAGCGCGCGTTCGCCGCGACCACTCCCTGAGCCGGCCAGCCAGCTACGCGCGCTCTTTCTGCTGACGGAGGATGCGCGGCAAGTACTCGGTGATCCCGAGGTAGCAAGCCAGACCTGAAGACGCGATCCAGAACTCAAGCGAGTAGAGACGACGGCGCGCCATCAGCTCCATGTTGACCGTCGCGGCTTGCCCGAAGAGCGGTCCCCCCGAGCTGCCCTCTGGAGCGAGGAGCACCATGACGGCCCAGGCGGCGTAGGCCATCCCAGAGACGAAGTTCGCGATCATGATCCAGTGAAGGACGCGAAGGAACTTGTTGTCGACCAGCATCAGGATGTCCTCGTCATGGGTTCTGAGCGCGAGAAGTCGCGCGACGCGTGGCTACTCGGGACGGTGGCTCTGCAGCCAGCTCGCGTACCCGTCATACCCGATCTCGCGCTGCCTCGCCTTCGCCCATTCGATCACGCTTCCCGACGACGCCTTGTTCTGCAGCGCCGCGTCGACCACAGGGGCGACCTTCCGCGCGACCTCCTCGTGCATCGCCTCGACGGCTTCATCGACGTCCCCGAGACCCAAGACCCCCTCTGCGAGTGCCGTCGCGATCTCGATGGCGTTCTTGCGGCTGTCTTTGATGTTCCCTTTTCCCGTCAGGACATTTCCAAGCCCAAAGACCTGGGGCGCGCCCTTGACCTCACCGGTGTCCCAGTTGAAGTCGTAAAGCTCGCCGCGTGAGGGGATGCCAGGGATCCGCTCCGGTACGCTGCCGATCGAACTGATGACGAGCGGCGCGCGAACCTCGATCCGGGATCCCTCAACCGCGCGGACTCGACCATCAACGAGACGCGTCTCCGCGAAGACCATCCCCGCGACGCGACCCTCTTCCGTGATCAACTCGAGCGGCGAGCGCTGCGCCTGAAAGCGCACGCGGTACTTGCGCATCAAGCGGCTCATGATCTTTACCCGCGCCTTCTCCAGCTTCTTCCTTTGTTCCTCGGTCGGCGCGGGCGCGCTGGCGAGCGGCATGTCTTCCATCCGGCGACGGTAGAAGAGCGTGCAGTCCTCGACCCCGAGCGACGCGGGATCGATCTCGTGCTTCTTTCCGGTTCCATCGATGCCTTTGAGCTCAAGCTCGAGCAGGCTCACCTCGACGTCGCGCTTCGCGAACGCGCGCTGGTAGTTCATGAGCTGCAGGACCTTGACGACGTCGACGCTCGCGAGCCCTCCGCCGACCACGATCGCGCCCTCCGGGGTTTCGTAACGGGGCCCGTCGTAGCCCTCCTCGTGCGCGTGGTTGAACCACTGGATGAAGGCGTTCTGGTAGACGAGCCCTTTGTCGATGTACTCGTCTGCACCATCGATGGGCAGGCGCCGATCACGCCACGCTCCGCTCGCGAGGATGACCGCGCGGGCGCCGTGCTCCTCGAGCAGCGCCTCCATCGTCACGTCATCACCGACCACTGTCTGCGGGACGAAGTGGATCTCGGGACGGTCGAGGTTCTCCCCGATCTTCACGTACTCCTTCGCGCGGAGCTTCTCGTGCCAGCGCGGGAGTCCGTCCTCGATCTTGCCGTAAGGCCTGGCGCCCTGCTCGATCACGACGACCTGCGCGCCGCGCTCCGCCAAGAGACGCGCCGCCTCGGAGCCGGAAACCGCGCCGCCGACGATCACCACGGCACCTGCGTTTGCTGATTCTGAATCGTTCACGCCGAGAGTCTACCAGCAGCGCGCGCTCACGCGAGGTGTGTCGCGGTCGCGATCAGCAGCGGGCTGTCCTCGTCAAACGCGTGCTGATCGAAGCCGCCGTGAAGCGCGACCAGCGAAAGCCCAGCGCGCTCGAAGAGCCCCACGATCTGGTGCGAGAGAAGATAACGCTGCGGGAGCTGCGCCTTCGTCAGCTGTTCACCGACGCGGTGAACATAGGTCGCGTCGATCCGCTGCTGCGCGGGCTCCCAATCGCTCCGCTCAAAGACCTCGACCGGGGCCCCCTCGAACGTGGCTTCCTTGACGAGCGCGAACTCGTCTTGCGCGTCGAGCTCCCCCTCCGCGAGGTCATGAAACGCATCCGCCGCGTAGGCGTCGAAGACGAAGTAACCACCGGGCGCGAGGTGCTCCTTGGCGCGCGCGAGCACCGCGTCAACGGAGGGTTGGTCGAGCATGCAGTACATGCCGTTGTACGGGAGGATGACGCGATCGAAGGTGCGCCCGAGCGAGACCTTCCGCATGTCCTCGCGCAGGTAGGTCGGCCCCGCGGGCGCCATCGCCATCAAGCCCTCGCTCAGATCGAGCCCGACCACCTCGAGCCCATCGTCGTATAGAGGTTTCGCGATTCGACCGAAGCCGCAACCAAACTCAAGGACGCTCCTCGCGCCCGTACAGACCCGTCGATAGAAATCGACATCGCCGTCGGTCCCGGTGTGAATCGCCGCGAAGAGCGCGGGCGGGTACGCGACCAACGGGAGGGCTTCGAAGCGCGCCCGCTCCTCCGAAGACAGCTCTTCGTCAGAGGAAGCGGTCGACACCGGACACTCCGCCGCTCTCTTGATCGCGGCTGAAGCGGTACTCGTCATCCAAGAGCGGATCGATTCGCTCCATCACGTGGTCCACCAGCCCCTGGAACTTGTCGCGGTGCGCGCTCTCGGCCGCGAGCGTAAACGGCGTGAAGTCCTCTCCGATATGCCACGTCGCCATGTCCTCGTAGCGGATCGGATCGCCGACGCGATAGACGATGTTCCCGCGCTTCGCGACGGGGGAGCCCCCAGGGTAGACGCGGTCCGACCCATTGCACCCGATCGGTACAATGGTCGCCTTGTGCTTGAGCGCGACCTGCGCGACCCCGATGCGACCGCGCGAGAGGCGGATGGAGCGAGTGCCCTGCGGGAAGACCAACAGATCCAGCCCGACTCGAAAGACCTCTTCGTTCAGCCTGGCGAAGCGGCTCATCATCGCGGCGAACGTCGCGAGGATCGCCTCCGCGTAGCTCTCGCTCGCGGGCTCGAAGCGCCGGCCCAAGATCATGCGTTCACGCGAGGACAGCTCCGGCGGCATATCCGCGAGCGCGCCCTCGATCGGGTCTACCCCCCGCGCGCAGGCGTCCACGATCGCGCGGCAGGCGTTGTACTCCGACTCGCTCGGCTTGCGCCCCAGCGTCACGGTCGCGTCCTTGGCGATGATGTACCCGCGGCTGACCGTCGGCAGGTTGTTCGCGACCTCCATGAAGCCGCCGACCAGCTTGGTCTCGTAGTACTTGCCCTTGACCCAGGTCGCGGTGAAGCGGTTGAAGTCGCGGTAGAGGCGATACTGAAACGGCCAGTAGTTGAACCGGTCCGTGTGGTTCATCGCGAAGATCACCGGCGCGTCCGGCAGCTTGTGCGCGTCCTCGATCTGGATCTTCACGCGCGTCAGCGGGTTCCGGTAGTTCGGCAAGAGGAAGCCGAGCGCGACCGCCTTCTGAACCTTGGGCCACTTGGTGAGCTGGATGCGATCAAGCCGCGCGAGGTCTAGCAAGCGCGCCTCCGCTGAACAGAGAATGTCGTTCTGCGACCCACCGCGACAGCCTATCAGAACGCGCTCTCGCGCTGCTCAATCGTAACCGCGGTAGATCTTCGCGATTCGATTGCGGGCGCCGATCAGCGCTTTGTCGAAACGGCCGAGCTGATTGCCGCGCAGAACCGGGCTCTTGTCCGCGAGGCTCTCGATGAGCCGCTTGTCGAGCTCGGCTTCATAGCGACCGAGCGCGCCGAGGACCGGCCAGAGCAAGGCGTTAACGCCGTAGCGGCCCCAAGGCGGCTGCCCACTGTAGAGGCGAACCATCAGCTCGGTGACCTTCGGCCCCTTGGGGTTGAAGAAGACGACCGCGCGCAGATGATCCGGCGACCGCTCGCCCGCCTCATCCAACCAGTACTGATCGTAGACCACGTGGACGGGAGAGAAGCGCGTGGTCCAGTCGTCGATGAAGCGCGGATCGTCGGGCAGCCGGATGAGCTTCCGGAGCGCCCACGGCATCGGCTTTTGCGGACCGATGTTATGCACACGGATCGCATCGTCGGTCGACGTCACGGTGCTAACCACCTCATCCATGCGATCGGTGTCATAGCCGAGGACCGCGTGGATCTCGCCGGTGTGCTCAACCTCTGTGAAGTTGTCGAGGGTCACCTCGAGCGGCGCCGCGACGTCGACCCGAAACGAGTGAACGTGATGGTAGCCGCTCACGTCGACCGCGGGGAAGGCGACCTCGGAGCCGTCGCGCTTTACGTAGATCGCGCCGTCCCGTTCAACCGCGTCAAAGCGCTCGACGCACGGACGCGCGACCGGGTTACCGGGGCTCCTCCCGCTGCCGTCCGCTTTCCATTTCCAGCCGTGGTACGGGCAGACGAGCTGATCGAGGTGGACCTTCCCATCGCTCAACCGCGCGCCCCGGTGCGGGCAGCGATCCACCAGCGCGCCGACGGTCTCGCCCACGCGAAACACGACCAGCTCGCGGCCACACACGGTCACCGCGCGAGGCGCATCTTTGAGCTCCCGCGAGAGCAAGACCGCGTGCCAGTGACGAAGCTCTCCCTGACTAGGCTCGCCCACGCGCGCCCTCCCCTCGTCGACCCGACGTGGCGATCGTTTTCGCGACCGACTTCGCGACGCGCTTCGCCTCCCGCGCGATGTCGTGCAGCGCGCCGGTCGACGGATTGCGGAAGCCCACGAAGTAGAGGCCGGGTCGCTCCGGGCAGGACGCGCCGTGCGTCCGGGGGTAGCCGCGTGCATCGAGCAAGGGCGGCGCGTCCACGATGAAGGCGGCGAGCTCCGCGCGGTAGCCGGTCGCGAGCACCACGAGATCAAACGAGTGCGAGTCACCGTTGTCGCAGACGATGCCGCGTTCGGTGAAACGCGCGATGCCGCTCGGGACGACGGTGATCTTCTTTTGGCGGATGAGCTCGATGGTGCCCACGTCGACCAACGGGATCCGTCCGCGCGTCTCCATCTGCGTGATCGCGCCTTCCTTCGGGCGACGGATCTGATGGGGACGCAGGTCCCCGTAGACGAGCTGGCTCACCGCGAGCGCGGCGCGGTCGGCGACCTTGGTCGGGAGCTTCGCCAGCCGGAGCGATGAGTACTGCGACGGGACCCCGAGGAAGTCGCGCGGCATGACATGAATCGGGCTGCGGATGAGAAGCGAGGGAACGGCGCCATGCTCAAATAGGTCGAGCGCGATCTCCGCGCCTGAGTTTCCGGCGCCGACCACCAACGCGCGCTTGCCCAAGTACGCGCGCCCGTTGCGATACGCGCGGCTGTGTACGACCTCGCCCGCGAACACCTCTTCGCCCGCAAAGCGCGGCCGGTGCGGGACGCGGTTGTAGCCCGACGCGACCACGACGCTCGCCGCCCGAAGCGTGAGCTCACGCGCGCCGCTGGTCGCGGCCACCTCAAAACCGTCGTCGACCTCGGAGACCCGCGTGACCCGATGACCCAGCCGAATATCCGGGACGTTCTCGGCGCAGCGCTCAAGATAGTCGACGACGTGCTGCCGCGAAGGATAGGTCGGGACCCCCGAGGGCCACGCGACGTGGGGTAGCGCCGAGAGGTCGCGCGCGGTGTGCAGATGAAGGCGGTCGTAGTGTGAGCGCCAACGCGCGCCGACTTCGTTCTCCGCCTCGAGGACGATCGCCTGCGCGCCTTGATGAGAGAGGCAGCCCGCGACGGCGAGCCCGGCGGGCCCCGCTCCGATGACGATCGCGTCGACCTCCGTGTCCACCTCGCTCACTCGCCGCAGTCTAGAGAAGACACAGCGTCTTGTGACCCCCCAGATTTGGCGAGTACGATCAGCGACGCGGAAGACACGTGATGGGTGACATGATCACGTTCGACGCCCCTTCACTGTGCGGAGCATTTGATGGCTGAGCTTGAGTTCTTCTTCGACATCGTTTGTCCATATGCCTACTTGGGGTCAACCCAGATCGAGCGGGTCGCCGCTGAACACGGCGCGACGGTTGTGTGGAAGCCGTTCTTGTTGGGCGGCGTCTTTCGCGCCCTCGGCGTCGCCGATGACCAGAGCGCGGTGATGTCGCCCGCCAAGCAGCGACACAACCTCCAAGACATGCAGCGGTGGGCCGCGCACTTCGGCGTTCCTCTGGTGATGCCGGCGTCACATCCACAACGCACCGTCCTGGCGCTCCGCGCGATCCTCGGCTCGGGTGACATCATCGCGGCGCAGCGCGCGCTCTATCTCGCGTACTGGCGTGACGGCGAGGACATCACCGACGAAGGCGTGGTCACCTCTGTGCTCGACCGCGCTGGCCTCGCTGGCGCGCGCGCGGTCGAACGCGCGAAGACCACCGCGATCAAAACCGAGCTCCGCGAACGGACCGATGAAGCCGTCGCGCGCGGCGTCTTCGGTGCACCGACGGTGTTCGTCGGGGACGAGATGTTCTGGGGCCAAGACCGCCTTCACTTCGTCGCGAAGGCGCTCCAACGCCGGACCCAAAACTGAGCGCTCGGACTGAGCGCTACTGACCGATCGTGGTCGTGATCGAGAGGTCGGTCGATGCGTCTTGCGTGAGGAAGTAGGCCCCGACGCCAGCGCCCGCGAGGACGACTCCCGTGACGACCCAGAACCAGGGAGACTTCAAGACGCTGCCGCCGCCATCCTCTTCGCCGCCGCCGTTGTTCCCGCCCGAGCCAGAAGAGACCGCCCCGGAGAGCTGACCGACTCGGTTGGGCTCTTCTTCGGTTCCGCGCTCGATGATCGTGTTGCCGTACTCGTCCTCCACGCGGAGGACGTACTCGATCGCGCCCGCATCAGCGGCGCCGCTCACGTCGAAACGCACAGAGTCGTTCGCGGGTCGGGTCGCCTCGGCGAACTCGATCGTCCCGGGGAGACGCGACATCAACTTCGTCTGGTTCGCCATCCCGACCGGATCGCTCAGCAGCACACGAAGCGCGCCCCTCGCGCGATCGAAGCGCACCTCGACGTCCAGCTGATCCGAACGCGAGGACCAGTAGCCCCGCGCTTCCATGAAGGGCTCGCGAAAACGCGGGCTGAGGTCACTGTCGACCTGCGCCTCTGGATCGATCGCGAGCATCCGGACGTACGCGTCACGGGACGCCTGCGCGTCACCGGACGCAGCAGCGGAGATCCCGAGCAGCTCATAGATGCGGACGAGCTGGCGCTTGCTCTTGCCACCTTCGCGAAGCGCGGCGTTCGCGCGTTCACGGGTCCGCTCAAAGTCGATGTCCTGGTACGCCGACTCGGCATCGGCGAGCGCCGACTGCGCGGACGCGGGGGACGCAACGCAAATGGACGCAACGCAGAGAGCGGCAACGCGGAGGGACGCGAAGAGCGCCCGAGCGATCGCGGCGTGAAGTGTCTTCATCGGCATGTCGCGCCTCCTCCGGTGCAGCGACGCTCGACGTCGCAGCTGGCGGGATAGGTCATCCCCTCGAACTTCGTGTCGTACGCCTCGGTCGGGAAGAGCGAGATCTGAAGAACGTCTTCGTCACCTGGGCTCTCTTCGGTCCCGAGGTCGCGAACGGTGCACCCGGTCAGCAATACATCCGACGACTCGTCGCGTGCGACCGCGACGAAGGCCGCGAGCCCCGAGGGCACCGCCTTGAGATTGATGCCGAACTGAGAGAACTCGCAGACCTCTCGCGCGCCGGTTTCCTCGACCGTGTCGGGCAGGGTCCCGATCGCGAACTCGGCCTCTTGCGCGAGGGAGGCGCACTGGCGCTCTTCCCCTTCTGCGAGCGGGATGACCATCACGTTGACAGTGCTGGAGCGACCGAAGGTCGCGACATTGGGAAAGTCGAGCTCCACCCCGAGCTCCTGCGCGCAGCCCGAGAGCAGCACCAGGATGAAAGAGGTGAGCGCTGCGGAACGCGTCCGTCGCATCAAATGTCTCCCGCGCGGATACGCGCTTCTTCCAAGAACGAGTCGCTGGACGCGTCGTAGCGCCAGATCTCGTAGTCCGAGATGACGTCACCGAACCCATCAAAGTCGACCGGCCCGCTCGCGCCGTTGTAGTCGATCGCGCGTCCTTCGCGGAGCTCGATGAGACCTTGGTTCAGACCGAGGGCCGAGATCACCTGATCGCTCTCGCCGCGCGACACCTCAAAGAGCGCGTCACGGACCGCCGGGCCGTCTGTGCTCCCGGCCTTCTCAATCGCAAGCGCGAGCATCGCGACCGCGTCGTACTGGTTCTGACTGTAGATGAGCGGCTCGTTCTCGCTGCCGTCGTCACGCTCGGTGCCGAAGAGAGACTGGAACGCGGCGACGAAATCGTTGTTGGTCGCGGTGCTCGGCGCGGTGATCGGCGCGGTGCCGAGAAAGCCGTCCAAGATCATCGCGTTTCCAGACGCCTCGGGGAAGCCCGAGTTCTTGAGGCCATCGGTTCCGATCCACGTGACGTCCGGCTCGTCGGGGAGCTCGGTCCACTCACGCAAGATGGTGCCGCCGTCCGTCGCGAGCGCGACCAGGACCACGCAGTCGGGGTTTTGCGCGGCGACCTGGGCGACCTCCGACGAGTAGCTCGGGCGACCCACGGGAAACTCCAAGCGCTCGGCGATCGTGGCGCCGAGCTCGGTCGCGCGGGCTTCGACGCCCTCTCCGAGCGACGAACCGTAGTCGTCCATCTGGTTCATGATGACGGTGTTCGCGCAGCCGACCGTTCCGAGGTGACGCGCGATCACGCGGGCCTGCGCCAGGTCGGAAGGGACCGTGCGGAAGAGGTACCGGTCGTTCTCCGGTTGCGCGTTCGAGATCTCCAGCGAGGTCGCGCTCGCCGAGAGCTGCGGGATCTGCGCCTCGCGAACGCGTTCGTGGACGTTGAGCAGCGCGCCGCTCGTCATCGGGCCAACGATCCCGACGACTCCGTCGTCTTGAATGAGCTCGTCGATCACCCGCGCGGCGACGTCTGGATCGGTCCGGTCGTCCTTGACGATCAGCTCGATCGGGCGGCCGTCGAGGAGACCCCCGCTGGCATTGATCTCGCGCTCGACGAGGAACGCGCTCCGCGTGAGGTCGACCGCGACCGCTTCAATCGGCCCCGTCTGCGCGACCACGATCCCGATGCGGATCGGCTCTCGAGAGAATGGATCGTCTCCGCAACCCATCAAGCAAGCGAACGCGACGAGAACTGCTGCCCAAGGGCAAGAACGCATCATCTTCTACCTCAACAATTCGAGGACCACGGGGCCCAAAGACAAAGACTACTCGATACCGATTCGCCGCGTCGTTCGCTCGCCCGCCCGAATCGTGACGGTGGACGTGGTCCGAATTCCGCGTTCTGGGTTCGTCAGCGTGAGCGTATGGCGACCTGCTGGGAGGCGCTCGTTGATCAGCGGCGTGGTGCCGAGGGAGCGACCGCGCAGCGAGACGCGTGACCAGGGGCGTGTGTCGAAGGTGAGCGTGCCGTACTCGACCGCGGCCATCTCTGTGACCATCTCCGCGACGGGCTCGGTCATTGTCTCGGTCATCGTCTGCATTACAGGCGCCATTCGCGCCATCTGCATCCAAACGCGCATCCGCGGGCGACGGTTCGGCACGACGCCTTGGGGCACGTCACTCGGCTCGGCGACGTCCGGTTCGTCCGTCGGCTCTTGAGACGGCTCCATCGTTGTCGGTTCGACCGCAGGAATCGCCGCTTCCGCCGCTTCCGCTCCCGTCGGAGCCTCCGCTCCCGCTCCGTTCATCGAGGTCGACCCACTCGCCGGTTCATCGACACCTTCGGCGCCTGTTCCGAGCAACGTCTCCGGTTCAGACTCGTCGGTCATTAACTTCGGCACCACCACCGCCGCGAGCGCGCCAATGACCGCGGCGCCAAGCAAGACCGCGGCGACGGCCTTCATGTTGAGGCCGCCCTTCTTCTTCTTGTTGCCTTCGAGCCCGCTATGGGTCGGACGCACACCGGTGATCCCAGAGGCGGCCTCTGGCGCGGTCGACGCGGTCACTGCTTGAACCGCTTCCGCTGGCGCGCCGGCCATGAACGTCTCGAGCACCTTGCGCTGTTCAACGCGTTCGTTCTCGAAGTACCCCGCGACGCACTTGCCGACATCGCTCCGGCTCACCCGCCAGCCGAGCTCAATCATCAAGCTCTCGAGCGCTTCCTTCATTTCTTCAGCGCTCTCGAAACGCTTGAGCGGATCACGTTGAAGCGCGCGTTCCGCGATGTCAGCGACCGCGGTCGGGACGTCCACCACGGTGTCGAGCCGCGGCACCTCTGCGTTCAAGGCGTTTTGCAGTGTCGTGATCTCGGTCTCGCCCTTGAAGAGGCGACGTCCCGCGAAGGCCTCCCAAAACACGACCCCCATCGACCAAATGTCCGCGCGATGGTCATGCGCTCCAGGTCGTGCTTGCTCGGGCGCGATGTAGGCGAACTTGCCCTTCACCTGACCCGCGCGGGTCTCCATCATCTGGGTGCCGGCCTTCGCGATCCCAAAGTCGAGCACCTTCACCTGACCGCTGTAGGTCAGAAAGATGTTGCCGGGCGAGATGTCGCGGTGAACGACCCGTAGCGGCGTGCCGTCGAAGTCGGTCAGGGTGTGCGCGTAGTCGAGCCCATCGAGCGCATCGATGAAGATCCGGACCGCGACCGCCATCGGGATCGTCTCCCCCTGGCGCGTCGCGTACTTCAACAAGCGCGCGAACGACTGGCCCTCGAGGTACTCCATCGCGAGGAAATGGCGCCCATCCACATCACCCACTTCGTACGTCTGCACGACGTGTGGATGGTTGAGCCGAGCCGCCAAGCGTGCCTCGTCGAGGAACATCCCAATCAGCTGGGGCTCATCCTCAAGATGGGGATGAAGTCGCTTCAACACGGTCAGCTTGGTAAAGCCGGCCGGGCCATCGAGAGCCGCGAGGAAAACCTCTGCCATTCCCCCGTGACCGATCTTGGCGATGAGCGTGTATTTGCCGAAGCGCGTTCGCGGAATCAGGTGTTCCGCGAGGCCCCGACCGCTCGAGGTCGCAGGTGAGGTCATGTACTAAGGATTGTCGCCAATCCCGATACCTTGGTCAAACTCCGCAGAGAAACAATCAGCGGCCCATTACGGCCGCTGGGATCGTTCCTGTTCAACCGGTGAGCTAGATGCCGAACGCGGCGTCGGGAATCTCGTTCGGGCTCGTATCTGCGAGTGAGATCACTTTCGCGGTCCCGACCACTGTCGGCAGAATGTTCTTCGCAAAGTAGATCGCGCCGTGGATCTTGCCTGTGTAGAACGCGTGGTCAGGATGCGTGTCCGAGACGTCGGCGAGCTTCTCCTTCGCGAGCACGGCCTGCTCCAGGAGCAGCCAGCCAATCGCGAGCTCGCTCATCATCTTGAGGAAGCGCTCGGAGACGAGCGGGATCCGATCCATGAAGCCCGACTGGAACCAGCCGAGGAAGAGCATCACCGTTCCGCCGACCGCCTCGTGCGCCTTCTGCAGCTGCTTGATGGCGTCCGCGAAGAGCTCGTGGTCCTTGTTCGCGCTGATGAATTTTTGGATGTCACCGAGGAACGCCTGAGTGTTCGCGCCGCCCGCCTGGCCGAGCTTTCGTCCAACCAAGTCAAGCGACTGAATCGCGTTCGTGCCTTCGTAGATGGAGAAGATCTTCGCGTCCCGACAGTACTGCTCGACTGGGTGATCGCGCAGGTACCCGGCGCCGCCGTAGACCTGAATCGCCTTCGCGCAGATCTCGAAGCCTTCGTCGCTTGAGTACGCTTTGACGAGCGGCGTCAGGAGGTTGATCTGGCCCTTGTGGTACGCGGCGCTCGCGTCGTCTTTGCCGGCGAGCGCCGTCTCGCGATCCTGGTGCGTCGAGAGCTTCACGATCAAGGCGCGGATGCCCTCGACCTTCGCCTTCATCTCGAGCAGGTCCTTACGAATGTTTGGGTGCTCGATGATCGGGACACGCGGCGCGGACGGGTCCTTCCAGTCCTTCACGCTGCTGCCCTGCTTGCGGTCACGCGCGTACTCCAACGCGTTGAGGTAAGCGCTCGACGCGACCGCGAGGCCCTGAATGCCGACCCCGATCCGCGCGAAGTTCATCATCTTGAACATCTGGCGCATGCCGTGATGCTCGACCTCGCCGATGAGCTCGCCGAGACACTCGTCGTCCTCGCCGAAGCTAAGCACGCAGGTCGCCGATCCGTTGATGCCCATCTTGTGTTCGATGGAGACCACGCGGACGTCGTTGTCACGGAGGTTCTTCCCGTCGTCGTCAACGCGGCGCTTCGGGACGATGAAGAGCGAGAGCCCCTTGGTGCCCGCGACCGCGCCGTCGATGCGCGCGAGGACCAGGTGCACGATGTTGTCGTCAAAGGAGAGGTCGTGATCTCCGCCCGAGATGTAGATCTTCGTGCCCTTGATTGAGTAGGTGCCGTCCTCGTTCTTCTTCGCGGTCGTCGTGGACGCGCCGACGTCGGACCCGGCGTGCGGCTCGGTCAAACACATCGTGCCGCCCCAGCGTCCATCGAGCATGCGTTGAACGAAGAGCTTCTTCTGACGGTCACTGCCGAAGTGACCCACGACCTCGGCCGCGCCCATCGCGAGGCCCGGGTACATGTTGAACGCGGTGTTCGCGCCGCTGAGGAGCTCGTCGGTCAAGATCCCGATCGTCGCGGGCGATCCCATACCGCCGAACTCAGGGGAGACCGCGACGGTTCGCCAACCCGCTTCGTAAAGCTTGGCCCAGGCGTCCTTGAAACCCTCCGGCGTGATCACCGAGCCGTCGACGACTTTGCAGCCGTGCTCATCCCCAATCTGGTTGAGCGGTCCGAGCACCGAGGTCGCGAACTTGTAGATCTCCGAGATGACCATCTCGATGTTCTCTTGATCCCAATCGCCAAACGGAGCTTTGCCGAGCAGGTCCTGCAGATTGAACTGCTCAAACATGAGAAAGCGCATGTCGCGCAGGTCGGCCTTGTATCGATTAACAGCGTGAGCCAAGAGATCCTCCGGGTAGTACGAATGCATCGTTGGATCGCCGACGCGGTGCGTCAAGCGAATTGAATGGCGATTCAGCTCTTTGGCCGAGGCGTCAAAATTCAAAGAGACTGCGCGTGGGCACACAAACCTTCGTCAGCCGAGCCCAAACGCGGCGCGCACGAAGGGCGTGGGCGAAGAGTGAGCGAATCGCGCGCCCAGTTCGTTCACTCCCGATTCGCCAGCCCCCAAAGAGAGAGCCCTCGGTGCTCAGGCACCCAGGGCTCCTTCCTTCACAACAGGCTCTGCTCAACGAACGTAGAAGACGTCGTCTTGGAGCTCATCGCCGATGCTCGTGTTCCGGCGGATAAGCTGCCCCAGCGTCACGCCCCGGACGAGCTCCATCTCGTCATCGTTGAGGTCCGCCTGGTACCAGAAACGATCGGCCGCACGGATCTCGTCGAACTGACGCACGACGATCGCGGTGAACAGCTCACCGAGCTGCGACCCTTGCGCGGCGAGCGGCGTCTCTGCGAGTCCGCCGATCCACAGGTCGATGTCGTCGACAGAATCATAGGCCTCGCTGAGCGCCGTCTGTACCTCTTCGTCCTCCGAGATGTCCGCGAAGCTCGTGACCCGTGCCAGCCCCATGGCTTCACGCGTGTCGTTGTATGACGAGAGGCCGTGATCGCGCCCACGCTGGATGTTGAGCGCGACCAGGTCGAAGCCCCCCGCGCCCGGCTGACCGAAAAGGAAGTTGCGGAGGTCGTTGACGACCTTCATGTCGATCAACTGGTGCTGCTGTGCCGCGAACCCGCGAAGCACGGGGTCGATGTCATCTTCCTCGAGGAAGAGCTCGTGGGCGACGAAGAACGCGTCGCGAAGCGCGATGGGACCGTCCGCGGTCGCGTTACCGCTTTCGTCGAGACGCAGGAACGATGCGCTCAGCTCGCTGTGACCCAGGCGGTACGCGGCGACCGAGAACTCGGCGTAGAGGTTCGGGTTGAGGGACGAGTCGTACCCCTCGTAGGACGGCATGGCCGAGCCGATCAGCGCGGGGAGGTACTCGTTGTACGTGATGACCTGGATCTCGGCGATCACCAGTCGGCGCGTCGACTCGAAGAGCTCTTCCGCGCTAGCGTCCGGGAAGCGCTCCTGGAGCACCGCGGCGAGCCGGTTGTGCTCGCGGACGAAGAGCGTGTGCATCGCGGCGAGCCCGATCTGCTCGTTCACGCGGACGTCGCCAGCCAAGAAGAGCACGGCGGGATCGTCGATCGCAGCCGCCGCGTTGGTCAGTCCATCCACATTGAACGGGAGCATGTTGCCGGCGCTCGTCGCCAGGAAGGGGCTGTCGGTGCCCACGCGGAGCGCGGCTGCGCGTTCATCGTCTGAGCCGTAGACCATTGAGCCATCGATCCAGCTCGTGATCTCGTTCTCCTGCTCACGGGGATTGTCCGTGCTGGTCCCGGAGTCCGGATCGTAGATGGCTCGGTTGACGGTGATCTCGACCTCTCCGGTTCCGGTCGGATCGAAGAACTCGTCGCCCGCGGGTACCGAGATGTTGATCGCTTCGTCGGTGCTGCCGTCGGTGAGGCCGAGGTCGTGGTCGATGAACTGACCCCACTGCCACAAAAAGTCGGTCGTCTCGAAGGGGTTCAAGAGGCTCTCGTCGTCGCCTTGATGCGAGACCAGATTGCTCACCTCGCGCGCGCTCTTCCGCGTTTGACCAGCCAGCGTCGAGATACCATCTCCATAGTCGGAATCTGCGATCCGCTGAAGGTGCTCAAACGTGGCACCCCAGGTCGGGTTGTCTTCGTTGTTACTGGTTCCGTCGTAGCTTCGCACCTCGCGATCACCGACTAACAAACGTCTAAATTCACCACGCCCGTCACGGTCCCGCGCGCGACTGCGGCGCTCCTCGACGTCCTCGTCGATACCCTGCGGAGAGCGCGTGTTGCTGCCGCCACCTCCGCCGCCGCCGCCGCCGCCATCGTCGCCACAGGCCACCAGAAGCGGAATCGAAAGGACAAGACTGAGACTCGTCCCATAAAAGCCAAACTTTTTACTCATACTAGCTAACTCTCTCTTGGTTTGTACGAGCGGGGGCTCGGCACAATGGAGAGCTAGCTTCCGTCACTGCGGATGGGCAACGCGGGATACAAGAACACGACAGGTGGACACAAAGTTGTATCCACAATTCATGTTTGTCGATGTCGGCACGACTCGGCGCGCGACTCAAACGCGCGACCGCGATCTACATCCGATCGATGACGGGGATCCCGAGCAGCCGCAGTCCGCGCTCGAGCTGCTGCGAGGTCAACGCGGTCAGCGCGAGACGGCTCGCGCGCGTCTCACCTTCTGACTTGAGCACCGGGCAGTCGGTGAAGAAGCGACTGAAGGCCTGCGCGAGATCATAGAGGTGCTCCGCAATCTGATGCGGCTCGTTGAGCGCCGCGGCGCGATGCACCACGTCGGGGAACTTGATCATTACCCGCGCCAAGCTGTGCTCACGCTCGTGCCCCAGCGCGATGGGCGCCTCGTAGCCTTCAAGCTCCACCTCGCCTTTGCGGAAGATCGACTTGGTCCGCACGAGCTGGTTCTGAAGGTAGGGCCCCGAGTTGCCCGAGAAGCTGATCATCTTGTCCCACTCGAAGCGGTAGTCGCTGGTGCGGTTCTGCTTGAGGTCGGCGTACTTGACCGCGCCGATCCCGACGGCGCGGGAGACCTCGTCCATCTCGTGCTCGGCGATGCGGAGCTTGCCGTCCGCCAAGCGTTGCTCAAGCTCGTTGCGCGCGCGCTCGACCGCTTCGTCGAGGAGCGACTCAAGCCGAACGGTACCGCCGTCGCGCGTCTTAAGCGGCTTGCCATCATCGCCGAGCACGGTTCCGAAGCCGACGTGATCGAGCGTCATGTCCTCGCCGAGTATCTCCATCACCGCGAAGAGCTGCTGGAAGTGCCCGCCCTGTCGACGGTCGACGACATACACGGCGCGGTCGCTATTGAAGTGCTCGCGGCGATAGAGCACGGTCGCGATGTCGGAGGTGCTGTAGAGAAACGCGCCGTCCTTCTTCTGGATGATGAAGGGCACCTCTTGCTTGCCGAGCTTCTTGAACTTCTTGCCGAGGCGGTTCTTGATATCGTCGTCATTGAAGAAGACGCAAACCGCGCCGTTGTCCTCGCGCGCGATGCCCGCGTCTTTGAGCTGCTGAACGACTGCCGGGAGCATGTCGTCGTAGGCGCTCTCTCCGAGGAAGTGATCAAAGGTCACGCCCAGCTTGTCGTAGACGCGATCCATGACGCCGCGAGTGGTCTCGACGAACATCTCCCACATCGCGTAGTTGTCCGGGTCCTTCTTCTGCAGCTTGGCGAGCTCAGCGCGCGCGCGGTCCGCGAAGTCTTCGTCTTCCTTCTTTTTCGCGCTCGCGATTTTGTAGACGCGTTCAAGCTCCACGATCGCGTCGCGTTTGAGCGCCTCTTGGTCGCCGAACTCGCGCATGCCCAAGATGAGCAAGCCGTACTGCGTACCCCAGTCGCCGATGTGATTGTCCGCGATCACGTCATGACCCACGAAGCGCAAGAGCTCGCAGATGGCCGCGCCGATGATGGTCGAGCGCAGGTGCCCGACGTGCATCTGCTTCGCGATGTTGGGGCTGCTGTAGTCGACGACCACGGTCTGCTTCTCTTCCACCTCAGGAACGCCGTCACGCGCGTCGCGCAGCATCGACGCCAGCAGCCGCTCGACCCACTTCGGATCCAAACGAAGGTTGATGAAGCCCGGCCCCGCCACGCTCGCCTCGAGGACCTCGTCCCGCGCAAGCATCGCCTCCGCGATGGGGGACGCGATCTCGCGCGGGTTCTTCTTCAGCTGCTTCGCGAGCGCCATCGCGCCGTTGATCTGAAAGTCGCCGTGCTTCGCGTCCTGCGTGGGTCGCAGAATCGCGCGCGGCGGCGCCTCCAGATTGAGCGCCTCTTGCATGACGCAGCTCGCGAGCGCGTCGAGATGTTTCTCTAAAAGCACGCCGCGGTTCTAGCAGCTCCGGGTGTTGGCGCGAACAGACGTTTCGCTGCACAATCGCGCCATGCGCTTCTCTTGTATTCTCCTCCTGAGTTTCTCCCTGCTCGCGCTCGTCGGCTGCGGCGACGATGACAGTGGGGCCAACTGCGATCCCGGCGCCACGATGACCTGCACCACGGGCGCGTGCTCGGGCACCCAGACCTGTCTTGAGGACGGCACCTTCGGTGCGTGCGAGTGCGACGGCGCCGACACCGGGCCTGGTGACACGGGCGGCGGCGGCAGCGATGCCGGTGACACCTCGACCCCCGACGATACCGCGACGCCCGAAGACACCAACGCTCCAGAAGACACCAGCCCCCCCGAAGACACCATGGGTCCGGATACCGCGCCGCCCCCCAGCTGCGCGGAGACCGGCGAGAGCGTGAGCTACACGATCCGCGTGGTCGGTGTACCCGAGGTCGCGGCGGGACGCGTCGCAGAAGGCTTCAACCTCGATGGCATCGTTAGCGCGACCGCGGATCCCTCGGGGTGCCGCAAGCTCGACTACACCAGCCCGGACGGAGTGGAAGGTGTAGACAATGGTCTCATCGATCTCGCCGACGTCATCGAGTCCACGCTCGGCATGGAGCTCGCCTTCGACGAGGACCTCCCGATCACGATGGACAACGTCGACAGCTTTGAGAACGACGACTGCGTGTCGATCTCCATCTCGGACTCTGCGCCCATCATCGGCGCGATCGAAGACGGTCACCTGACAGTCGGCCCGGTGAGCCGTGTTGACCTCGCCGCGGCGGGTATCGCGATCACGATTCGTGACGTTCAGGTCGAAGCAGACATCACCGAGACGAGCGTGACGAACGGGGTGCTCGGTGGCGTGATGACGGTCGACGAACTGGCCGCCGCCGCCGCCCCGCTGACGACCTTCCCGGCTTCGACCATCGCGATCATCCTTGGCGGCCAGGCCGACATGAACGCGCCGATGTGCGACGAGATCAGCGGCGCGGTTCTCTTCGACACGCCGTGACGTCCCAGATCTGCTTTCTCTAGGAAAGCGGACCGAAGTCGAGTTTCGAACCTCAAATCGGCGGCGGGCAGATCCTCTCGCGAACCGTGTTCGCGATCGCTTCAATCGCGGGCCTGAGGTCCGGCTGACAGATGGAGTACAGCAACCCGGCGTCGTCGCTCGCGAACTCGGCGACCAGCTCGACCATCCGCCGCGCCGGAGGAGCGCTCCCGACCGCGGCAAACTCGCACGCGGGCACCAGCGCCCCCGGTCGCGCCGGATCTTCTCGGTATTGCATACGCTCGTCCGCGAGCAGCCGCGTGAAGTCCACGTTGCTTGGATCCATCGTTAGGTTGATCGGCGCGCCGGTGATCGCGGCGACGATCACGCCCCCCGGTCGCGTCGCGCCGAGCGCGCGAAGCGTGTCCGCGTAACGCGAGATGGGGTGAAGCAGCTCGGGATGATTCGCGCAGCGCGTGTTGTACGGACCCAGTTCATCCGCGTCCGGCGAAAAGACCCGGTCGTCGCTGGCCGAGCAGTCGTCCTCATCGGTCACGAACACGACCGCCAGGAGAGAATCATCTCGCAAGAAGCCGGCGTTCGCGCCGCCCGCAGCGGTTTCGTCGAGCGCGGACTGCATCGCCTCAAGCTGCTGCTCGAGCCCGCACCCGGACGTCCCAAGCGACGCCAAACACCGGAAGCGTGAAGCGACGTCCTCGCTGTTGGTGCCATCGAAGGACACCCAGCCTTCATCTCCCGCGGTCACGCCCGAGCACGCTGGATCGAGCGATCGTGTCTCGCGGATGAACGCGCCGCCGTCACCGGTCGCGTCGCAGCCCGCCACGGCGTGCGGACCAACCCCGATGTCGGTGGTCACGACCGCGACCCTCAGGTCTTTGAGGGGCGGGTCAAAGGTGCCGTCGCCGTCCGAGTCGCGCGGCTCCGTGAGCACCTCGATGAGGCGCGGAAAATTCTGAACCAGGTTGTTCTGCTCTTCCGCCATCGAGCTGGAGTTGTCGACGACGAAGACGAGGTCCACGGGGAGCGCGTCGACGCACATCGTCATCACGGGCGGCGGCCGCGACGTGTCCCTCGCGGTGTCCTCACCATCGCCGGTGTCCGTGCTCGTGTCGGTGCGCGCGTCCGGTGCTCCATCGTCATCCCCGCAGGCGACCAAGAGTGACAGCGCGAGGAGGAACCGACCCAAGTGACTTCGCATTCGCCAAGGGTACCGTGAAGCGAGCACGGCGCTCTACTCGGGGTCTTTGTAGTTCCCCATCAGCCGCTCACCCAGCCGTGCTCCCGCGAGCGCGATAAAGAACGCGAGCACCCCCGCGATCATCATTTTCGTCGGGTCCGCGGTGTAAAAGTGGAGCGGCGTGAACCACGCGATCATGAACGTGAAGACCGCCGACGCGGCAGCGGCGAAGGCGGGTTCGTACATACGGAGACCGGGCGAGACGACACCGATCACGAAGCCTCCGATCGCGTACGACACCAGGCTCAGCATGAGCTCAACGCGGATGCTCAACATGTGGCTGACGTGCCGCCCTTGGAAAACCTTCGCGACGTAGCCACCCAAGAAGAGCTCGGCCGCGACAAAAACGAAGAGCGCGATCGCGAACCAGAGCTTGCTGAAAGAACGGGGCTCGTCCACGCGCAAACTATAGCGGGGATCACCCACGTCGTCAGAGTTCGGCGTCAGAGTTCGGGGCCAGGGAACAAGGTCAGAGCGTGACGAGGTAAATCGCGTCGCCCTTCAAGATCGCGAGCTTCGTTCCGTCAGGAGAGATCGCGACCGCCCGGAGCGCCCCTTCGCTCTGTTCAAACCCCTCTGGACGGATGAGCCGACTGAGCGTCCCGACCTCGCCATCGAGTCGTGTGCGCGTCACCAAGATGACCCCGCGCGGCGTCATGACGACGTACCGCGAACCGTCTGCCGCGATCCCTGCGCCGCGAATGGGCGCCGGCGCGGGGGTGCCGGGCGGAATGACGGTGGGCTCTCCCGCGGCCACTCCGCGCGCGGTCACGGGAACGATCCGAAGCTCGCGAGCGTTCGCCGTGACGAGCCCTTGCGGCGCCCACCCCAGTACTGTCCAGCCGCCATGATCATCGGTCGGCCGGTTCGGTACGGCGTCGCACCCCGGGCGGCTCTCCGCGCGCGCGATCAAAGGCGCCGCGGTCTGCTGCGCCACGCCCACCGCAAAGGTCACCGCTGCTTTGCCAACGATGATCGCGGAGTAGCCCGCGCAGGTCCGGCGCACGTCCAGCACCGCGAGCTCCCCGCTCACGATCGGCGGCTCCGGCAGCGCGGGAAGAATGGTCGACTCCCCGCTCGTCAGATCGATCGAGACAGGCGCCGGCCCTCGCGCGATCAAGTGCGTGTTGTCTTCAAACCACAACGTCCCGAGGCGCACCTCGCGTCCATCTCCGGTCGCGTGATCGGCGAGCTTCTGCCACTCGTCCGCGCTGGCCGGAAAGGATCCTTCTGCCCATCCGCGGTCTTCGTCGCTAACGTTCGTCGAGAGCGCGGACAACGCGGACAACGCGCCCAGCGTATCGCCGGTCTTCGCGAGCGCGACCACGCGTGTCGCCTCCGCGCGCCCCGCCGCCGATGAGCTGCCGCACTCCAAGCCACGAGAGTCACCAAAGCTCACGCGCGGTTCTCCCGCCTCACGACAGAAGGCCGCGTGAAGCGAGAGCGTCTTGTCTGCCATCGCCAGCGCGGTCTCAGGCGCGCGCATGACCGTTCGCTTGGCCACGTTCGCCATTTGCCCGAGCGTGCGCTCCGGCTCCGCTCGCTCCCGCGCGAAGCCGCTCGGGCGATCCAACCAGGTAAACGGGACCGACTCA
>CALJDU010000008.1 GCA_938024995.1 uncultured bacterium | reverse complement strand
CGCGACCCTTCAACATCACACGTTGAAGGGGCTCTACGTGATGGACGCGAGCGTCTTCCCGACGAACCTCGGCGTGAACCCTCAGCACTCGATCATGGCTGTCGTTCATCGCGCGGCGAGCGCGCTCGCGGATCGCCTGTGCGTGCGCTCGCCGGTCGCGGCGTAGAAACGAAAACGCCGCGCTTAATACAAGCGCGGCGTCTCGAATCTCTGCAGTGTTCAGGGGTCGACGGACTCGATGATGAGCCGGGTCATCAGATCGTTGAGGAACTCCACCTCGAACTCACCCACGGTCGGCTCGAGGTGGTCGCCCCCGATCCCGCTGTGGTCGGTCAGGAAGGTGTACGCGCCGCCGGTGAGGATCGCCATCGAGCGGAGGAGCGCTTCGGTGTTCTCGTCGACGCCGGTCCCGCTGAGCGGAATGACGCGGACGCCCTGGGCGGCTCCGATGCGGATCGCGTTGCGGAGCCGCTCCATCTTCTCGCTGTTGTCCTGATGGGGCGGGGCGTCGAGCACGAGGAAGAGGACGCGCGCGACCGCTTCTTCGCTCCAGCTGTGACCCGTAATCGCGTCGTCCATCGCCGCGTCCACCGCTTCGGGCCAGTCGCCGCCGCCGTTGGGAGACTCGCTCGCCAAGAACGAGAGCGAGGTGCTGACGTCAGCGCTGAACGGGCTGCTCCGGACCACGTAGTCGTCGCCTTCGTCTCGGTACACGTTGACGCTCAAGCGAAGGTCGAAGCGCTGCGCGGCGTTCGCTTGTGCGCGCGTGACGACGTCCTCGAGCTCGGCCTGGATGTAGCTGAGCTCGTCGCCCATGGAACCGGTCGTGTCGATCACGAACATGAGATCAAGCGCGCGTCGCGGTCGCGCCGCCTCGCTCAGGTCGAGCGTCACGCGGGTCCCGTCGAGCTCTACCGTCTCGGTGACGTCTCCCACGTGAACTTTGTAGGGGCCGCTCGCGGGTTCGAACACACCGGCGAAGAGCTCCGCTTCGCCGCGCACGTCGGTGCGGGCTTCCCACAACGTCACGCCTTCGCCGTCGACCAGCGACACCGCGATGTTCGGCACCGGTCCCGAGGCGTCGTTGACCACGACCGGCACCCGCCCGCGGGTGTCCATGGCCCAGCCGGTCGCGAAGTCCGAGAACGCGCCGCCGTCCCCGACCAGGCCTTCCCAACGCTCCCAGTCGTCGAGGTCACGCCAGACGCCCGCGGTCAGTTGGCCGGCAGGAATCTCACTGGGATCGACGCAACCTTCGCAAGGTTCGCCACCACCGCCGCCGCTTGAGTCAGCGACACGTCCACCGCCGCCGCCGAAGAGTCCAGGGTGCTCCTCGGCGCTGCCGCAGCCGACGAACGAGAGCATGACGACCAAGGTCACCGCGAGCTTGTTCACATAGTTCATGCCCTCGTCCAAAGCAGGTGTCGTGCCACACCGAATCAGGACGCGCTTTCGCGAGATTTTCGGCTTCGTCGCGTGGGCGATGGCGTCGTCGGTTGAACCCGTTGCGGCGGGGAGCGCGATCTCGGGCACAGCTCGGCACAGAAGTGATCCGGCCGCCGGACTCGTTCGTACAGATCTCGTGAACATGGCGCAGATGGTTTTGCGATCCCCAGGACGCAAGCTGGGTATGCTCTGCGCGATGACCGGCGGAACCCATGACGACGTGCGCTGCATGACGGCAGTCGCGTCGGGTGATCGAGGCGCGCTCGGGACGCTCTACGATCGACATGGTCCGCTGATGCTCGGGGTTGGGGTGAAGCTCGTCCGTGATCGCACCGCCGCGGAGGACATCCTTCACGATGTCTTCCTGGAGGTATGGCGCGCCGCCCATCAGTACGACGAGGCGCGCGGATCGGTGCGGGCGTGGCTGCTCCTGCGGATGCGCTCGCGGTGTCTGGATTTCCTGAAGTCGGCGGCGGTGAAGCGGCGGCGACCCATCAGCGAGGCCCCGGAGTCCATCGCGCCCGCGGCTGGGGAAGACGCGCTCGCGCATCGTGAGTTGGTCGAGGTCCTCACGAAGCTCAAGCCTGCGCAGCGTGAAATTGTCACCCTCAGCTACTTCAATGGGCTGAGCTCCACCGAGATCGCGTCTCAGCTCGAGCTCCCCGTCGGCACTGTGAAGTCACGCATGGCCGCCGCGATGCGCGCGCTTCGCGGAGCGCTTGAGGAGTCGCCATGACGGATCCCAAGAACGACATGGACGATCTGATCGCGTCACTCGAAGGCGAGTCGATCGAGGCGCTTGGGGAGCTGACCCTCGACGTGGTCCCAACCGCTTCCGCGCGCTCCCGCTTTTGGGAGACGCTTTCGGAGACGCATCGCTTCTCGGATCTCGCGGCGCGGGTCGCGACCCACACCGCGCTCGACGCGGACGCGGTGAACGCGCTCTTGCTCGCGGTCGACGAGCCGAACCGTTTCGAGCCGAACCCGATCCCGTTCGTCTCGGGGCTTCACTTCGATGGCGGCCCGGGAACCGAGAACGCGATCACCGGCATCGTCCGGATCGAGCCGGGTGGAGCGTTCCCGGAGCACACACATTTGGGTCGCGAAACAGTGCTCGTGCTCCAGGGCAGCTATCACGACCTCAGCTCTGGCGAAGACGTTCAGCGCGGTGATCTGGTGGTGCGCGAAGCGGGTGAACCGCACGCGCTGAAGGTCACCTCGTCGATCCCGTTGCTCTACTTGGTCGTTGCGCAGGTCGGCGTTCAGATCGGTGACCAAGTGCTCGGTCCCGACGACCCCGACGCCTAGCAGGCCGCTGAAACTCGCTTCGCGCGCTTCGCGCGCGGCCTCGCACCTCGTCCGTCGTCCTGAGGCGCTCAAAATTCTTTGTTCCCGCACCTGCGGCGCCATCGCCGCGAGTTCTCCGCTTCGCTCCGGAACCCGCGCCTGAGCGCCTGTGCGGAAACGATGCTCGGCGTTGTTGTCGGTCAGAGGACACGGACGCGATACGGGCAGCATCACAAATCGCATCCAGCGATTTTTCAGCAGCCTGCTCGGGTGATGCCCAGACCGAAGTTTCGGAACGAACGCGCTAGAGACGCTCGCGGAGCAGCTCGTTGACGACCTTGGGGTTCGCTTGCCCTTGCGTCGCCTTCATCACCTGCCCGACGAAAAAGCCAAGCAGGTTGGTCTTGCCCTCGCGGTACTTCGCGACTTGAGAAGGGTTGTCGCTGAGGACCTGGTCAACCACCTGCGCGATGGCGCCGCGATCGGTGACCTGGGCGAGCCCTTGCTCCTCAATGATCGCGGCCGGCGGTCGTCGCGACGTGACCATCTGGGAGAACACGTCCTTCGCGATCTTACCGTTGATCGTGCCGTCGGCGACCAACGCGAGCAGCTCCGCGACACGCTCAGCGGGCACCGGGAACGTCGCCTCGAGTCCATCTGTCCGCGCGTGCCGGAGCACCTCCGCTTGGATGAAGTTCGCCGCGGTCTTGGCGTTCGCGCCGGCCGCGATGACCGTGTCGGTGTAGCGCGCAAACGCGGGGTGGGACGTGAGCACCATCGCCGCTCCCGAGGAGAGACCCGATGCGACGAAGCGCGCGCGGATCGCGTCGGCTTGTTCCGGAACCGTGACGCGCGCGAGCATCTCCTCCGGGAGCACGAGCGGCGGGAGGTCCGGGTCGGGGAAGTAGCGGTAGTCGTGTGCCTCTTCTTTTCCGCGCATCGAGATCGTCTCGTTCCGCGCATCACTATAGGTGCGCGTCTCTTGAACGACCTCGCCGCCGGCCGCGATCAGCGCCGTCTGGCGCGCGATCTCAAACTCGATGGCGAGACGAACAAAGCGGAACGAGTTGATGTTCTTGAGCTCGACCCGGGTGCCGAACCGCGCTTGCCCTACCGGTCGGATGGACACGTTGGCATCGCACCGAAACGAACCTTCTTCGAGGTTGCCGTCGTTCGCGCCGCAGAAGAGGAAGACCTCGCGCAGCTTCTTGAGGTACGCCTCGGCTTGCGCGGCGGTTCGGAGATCCGGTTCGCTCACCACCTCCATCAACGGGACCCCGGCGCGGTTGAAGTCGACGAGCGTCTCGCCGCCGACGCCGTGCATGTTCTTCGCGGCGTCTTCTTCCAAGTGGATCCGCGTGATCCCGATCGCGAGCGGAGACCCGTCTAGCTCGACGGTCAGCTCGCCTTTGCCGTTGAGCGGGAGTTCGAATTGCGAGATCTGGTAGCCCTTCGCGAGGTCCGGGTAGAAGTAGTTCTTGCGCGCGAACTGGCTGGTCGCGAAGAGCTCGCAATCGAGGGCGCGTCCGACGCGAACCGCGAGCTCGATCGCGCGGCGGTTGGGTACGGGGAGCGCGCCGGGCATCCCCAAGCAGACGGGGCAGACGTGGGTGTTGGGGGGGGCGCCGAACGCGGTGGAGCAGCCGCAGAACATCTTCGTTCGCGTGTTGAGCTGCCCGTGCACCTCGAGCCCGATGACGGCTTCGTATTCAGTCACGCCGCCCCCGCGCTGAGCGATCGGGGTAAACCGTCAGCGTAGCGCGGCGCGACATCGAACGGACCAAGGCTTCGCTCGATCGCGGCCGCCGCGCTGATCGCGAGACGCTCCTCGAACGCGGGCGCGACGAACTGCGCGGCCAACGGGAGACCGTCCTCGGTAAAGCCGCATGGTGTGCTGATCGCGGGCAGGCCCGCGAGGCTCGCGGGCAGGGTGTAGATGTCGGCGAGGTACATGGAGAGTGGATCGTCAGTTCGTTCGCCGAGCGAGAACGCGGGCGCCGGGGCGGTCGGCCCCAGGATCACGTCACAGCTCGCGAAGGCGGACTCATAGTCTCGCCGGATCAAGGTCCTGAGCTTTTGCGCGCGTAGATAGTAGGCGTCGTAGTAACCGGACGAGAGCGCGTAGGTCCCGAGCATGATCCGGCGCTTGACCTCGGGGCCGAATCCCCGCGCGCGCGTCTCTTCGTAGGTCGCGCGTAGGTCGGCGGCGCTGGCGCGCGCGCCATAGCGAATTCCATCAAAGCGCGCGAGGTTGCTGGACGCTTCGCACGGCGCGATCAAGTAGTACGCGCTCACCGCGTGCGCCGCGCTCGGCAGCGCCACGTCGACCAACGTCGCGCCCTCTGCTTCGAGCGCTTTCGCAGCGCGCTGGATTCCGGCGACCACGCGTTCGTCGTTGCCTTCGCGCTCAAGGTCTCCCTTGAGCACGCCGATGCGTAACCCGCGGACGCCCTGGGGCGCGAAATCGTCCACCGCGCGTGAAGCGCTCGTCGCGTCTCGGGGATCATGGCCGCTGATCGCGGTCAGTAAGGTCGCCGCGCTGCGTACGTCGCGCGCCAGGGTGCCGATCTGATCAAGCGAGGACGCAAAGGCGACCAGGCCGTACCGAGAGACGCGGCCGTGGGTCGGCTTGATCCCCGTGACGCCGCAGAAAGCGGCGGGTTGCCGGACTGATCCTCCGGTGTCCGAGCCGAGCGCCGCGTCGCAGAGACCGGCCGCGACGGCGGCCGCCGACCCGCTTGAGCTGCCGCCCGGGACGCGCGCCAAGTCGTGCGGGTTTCGGGTGGCGCCGAACGCGGAGTTTTCTCCAGAGCTCCCCATCGCGAACTCGTCGAGGTTGGTCTTGCCGATGAGGGTCGCGCCGTTCGCGCGCAGACGCGTCACGACGTGGGCGTCGTACGGCGAGACGAAGTTCGCGAGCATGTTGGAACCGCAGGTCGTCTTTTGTCCGCGGGTGCAAATGTTGTCTTTGACCGCGACCACCCAGCCCGAGAGCGGTCCAGGTGCGGCGGGAGCGAGCGCGCCTTCTCCGTCGACGTGCAGGAACGCGTTCAGCTCTCCGTCGTGCCGCGCGATCCGATCAAGGTAGCGACGCGTTCGCGCGGTCCCTTCGCTGGGCGTCTGCAAACCGTTCCTGCGGTTCACTTGTCCATCACCTTGGGAACCGCGAAGCCAAAGTCACGGGTTCGCGGCGCGCCGGCGAGCGCTTCTCGTCGCGGGAGAGAGGCGCGCGGCTGGTCTTCGCGGAGCCCGCATGACGTGATGGTCGCGTGAAGCGTGGCGGGGACGCCGTCCAGGTCGAGCTCGCGCAGGTCCGCCATGATCTCGATGATCGCGCTGAGCTCGCGTTGCATCGTCACCAGCTCATCGTCGTCGAGCGCGATGCGCGCGAGCGTCGCGATGTGCTGAGTCTCTTCTAACGAAATCGTCATCGCGGGGACCGTAGCAAAAACGCGAGGGCGCGCCTCAACTCCGCCGTCGTCCACGACGCTCCAACATACCTGCCGCCGGTTCAGAGGACACGAACGCGCGGACGCTGTTGGAGACCAGGGTCAGATCGGGAAACAGGCGCCGAGCAGGCAGGCGATCAAACACTCCCCAGAAGAGCCGCAGCGGCAGGTCCCGCCGCTGCACGTGTCGGCCGTGGAGCTGTCGCAGCGGTTGCCACAGCGACCACAGTTGTTGGTGTCGCTGGCAGTGTTGATGCAGCTCCCGCCGCAACAGGTGCTGCCCGCGCCACACGCGTTTCCGCAGCGTCCGCAGTTCGTGGCGTCGGTGTTGAGGTCCGTGCAGAAGAGGCCGCAACACGCTTGGCTCGAGAGACACGTCGTGGTGCCGCAGCGACACGTGCCGCGATCGCAGGTCTCTCCGGTCCGGCACGCGGGCGTGCACGGGATGTCTTCCGTGCAGCTCCCGTCGAGGCAAACCTCTGCACCGGTGCACGTCACCCCACAGCCGCCGCAGTTGGACGCGTCGTTCATCGTGTTGGCACAGGAGCCCCCACAACACGACTCACCGCTCGCCGCGCAAGCCGGTCCGGCTCCGCACATGCAGGTCATGCCGACGCACTCTTCACCGACCGCGCAGGCAGGCTCACACGGTGCGATCACGCAGGTGCCGGCCTCGCAATTCATTCCTGCGCCGCACGCGATTCCGCAGCCGCCGCAGTTGTCGCGATCGTTCATCGTGTCTTGGCAGCCGTCCTCGCAACAGGTGTCGGTCCCGGTGCACTGCGGCTGGAAGGCACAGCGGCACTGGCCGGCGGAGCACGTGTTGCCGGTCGGCAAACAGGAACGTCCACACCGACCGCAGTGGTTTACGTCGCTCGGCAGCTCGACGCATGAGCCATCACAGCAACTGGTGCCGATCGGGCACGCCGATCCACTTCCGCAGCCAACGACGCAACGACCATCGGTGCAGACCTGACCGGCGGGACACGCAGGGCTGCACATTCCAGACGATCCGGTGTCGATCGGGGTGGGCGCGTCCGTGGTGTTCGTGTCGCGACGTCCTCCTGTGTCGCCGCGTCCACCGCCTTGGGCACATCCGGCGACAAGAACGAAGGCGACAGCGAGCTGAAGACAAAGGCGGAGAAGGGTCACCGCCTGAGGGCGACTGGAGAAAAGACGTCCCATGCAACGGAACACACTATACTAGTAGACCCTAGAGGACGAACCGACGGGATCCGCAATGTCTGCCGTCCCACAAAGACAATTTGACCACAACGGATTCCAGCAACATGATTGAATCGTGGGAACCACGGAACTCCTGACGTGGATGAGCGATGCGCTCAACTTGCCGACCGTTGAAAGACGGCCCGATGGCGCGCTCCATTGGAACGCGGCGGCAGCGGCGCAGCTCGCGACCAACCCGGTGACTCTCGCCCTTGCGGCGGGCGCTCTGGTCCAGCTGCCCGCAACCGATCCACGGATCACGCGGTTCATCGAAGACGCCCAAAAGGATCGCGTCGTCCTCACCAGCAGTGGCCGGACGTTGCTCGGGATGCCTGTGGACGGCGGAACGGTTTGCATCATCGCGTCACGTCATCAGGAGCTCGAGCGTCGCGCGGCGGCGGCGGAGCTCGCGGCGTCAGCCGCGCATGAGATCGCCAACGCGATGGGCGGCGTGATCAGCGCCGCACACATTGCGCAGACGCGTCCCGATCAGCTCGACGCCCAGGCGGCGCTCGCGATGGTGGCGCGTCTCGCGGGAAGCGCGCGCACCGTCGCCAAAGATCTCCTCGGCCCAACGACCGCTGCGCCGACCACGCTGATCGACCTGGCGGAGGTGACCGACGACGTCGTGCGCCTGTTGTCTCACCGCGCGATCGATCGCCAGCTCTCCCTCACGCGTTCCGGCGCGACCCAATGTCACGTGCGCGCGAGTCGTGCGCAGCTCTTCTCGATCACGTGGAACCTTATTCACAACGCGGTCGAGATCATTCCCTCGGGAGGCTCGGTGAGCGTCGATGTGCGCCTTGAGGGAGACAAGGTGTCGCTGGTCGTGGCCGATGATGGTCTGGGGATGAGCGTCGACGAGCTAACGCGGATCTTCACTCCGTACTTCACCCAGCGCGAGGGCGGAACCGGGCTGGGCTTGCCGCTCGTGAAGCGGACCGTCGAGGCGCTCGGCGGCGAGATCACGGTCGACTCCACGCCGGGCCGCGGCGCGCGGTTCCACGTGGTTCTGCCAGCGGTCGAAGAGCGACCTGAATCGAAGGGCTCGACGCGTCCGTCGTCACCGCTGACGGGCGCGAAGGTGCTCATCGTCGAAGACGGTCGTGAGCTGCGCGAGATGATGGCGACCACGTTATTGATCCACGGGGCGGTTGTGACGGAGGCGGACGGTGTCGAGGACACCGCGACCTTAGCGACGCGATACGACGTCGCGGTGATCGATCTCCGGCTTCAAGATGGCCGCGGAGATCGCTTGCTCGCGGAGCTACGTCGTCGAAAGTTGGTTGACGCCGCGATCCTTACCTCGGGCGGACCTCCCCCGGATGAGCCTGCTGCGTCCCCGAGTCGGTGGCTTCGCAAACCGTTTGACCCCGAGGCGCTCGTCGATGTCGTCGCGGACCTTGTCCCGCGGTCTGTGGCCTGACGTTCCCGCCCTTTCGGTCACAGGCTCGTGTTAAGGTCGGCCGGCATGGGTAGGGAGACGGAAGGCCGAGGCTTCACGACCGAAGCGGTGGACGCGTTTCCGCGCGAGGGCGCGGCGCTGGACCCGACGCCAGGGCTCGTTTTGGTCTACTCGCGCCTTCACGAATCGCTCCCCGCGGTCGTCCCGATCAGCGCTCGCGGTGCACGGGTGGGGCGCGAATCCGACAATACGTTGGCGATCCCCGAAAGCGCGGTCTCGCGTTATCACGCCGAGGTTTTTCTTCGCGGTGGTCAGGTCTTCGTGAAGGACCTGGGCTCGACGAACGGCACCATGGTGAACGGGGAGAAGGTCACCGAGGTCGCGCTCGAGCCGTTCGACCTCGTTCGCATCGGAGACACGCTCTTCCGTTTCGCGCATGAAGGTGTCTTCCGCTTCGCGCCGTACCGGGTGAACGGGGACGTGGTCGCGACCGCGCGAATGTTCTCGCATGACGCGCGAAGCGCGCTCGCCGGCGGCTTCCAGGTCGACGCGCTCCTGAACAACATCGACAAGGTCGCCAAGACCGGTCTCAGCGTGATCGTCTTGGGCGAGAGCGGGACCGGCAAGGAGCTGGTCTCGAACGAGCTCCACCTTCGAAGCGGGCGCACTGGCGCGATGCAAGCGATCAACTGCGCGGCGCTCCCCGCACAGCTCATTGAGAGCGAGCTCTTTGGTCACAAGCGGGGCGCGTTCACCGGCGCGACCAGCGACAAGCTCGGGCTCGTCCGCGCGGCTGATCACGGGACGCTCTTCCTTGATGAGATCGGGGACATGCCGCTGGCGGCGCAGGCGAAGTTGCTCCGCGTACTCCAGCAGCGCGAAGTCGTCCCCGTGGGCGAGACCAAGGCGACCAAGGTCGACGTTCGCGTCATCTGCGCGACGCATCGGAATCTCGAACATGAGGTCGCGGAGGGTCGGTTCCGTGGTGACCTCCTGGCGCGCTTGCAGGAGATGACGATTCAGCTGCCGCCGCTTCGCGAACGGAAAGAGGACCTCTATCTTTTGGTGCGTCGCTTCCTCTCCCAAGCAGGACATCCGGACCGACATGTGAGCTTTTCGTTCATGCTCGCGGCGGCTCACCATCACTGGCCGTACAACGTGCGCGAGTTGCAAAGCGCCGTGAAGCTCGCGGTCGCGTTGTCAGAGGGAGCCCCGCTCGAGATCGCGCATCTGCCGCCGGGCGTTCAGGTCTCCATCAAACCGACGCCCGCCAAGAGCGCTCCCCGGGTCCGTTCACGTCGCGCGGAAGCGCCCGGGACGCCGACCGAAGAAGAGCTTCGCGATCTGCTTCAACAGATGCGCGGAAATGTCGCCGCCGTTGGTCGCGCCGTGGGCAAAGAGCGGATGCAGGTTCATCGCTGGATGAAGCGGTACGGGATTGACCCGAACGACTATCGCTGACGCCTCAACCGCGGCCTTGATCGCGCACGAAGTGACGTTAGCAAATTGACGAGCGGGCGGGGCGTGACACTCCTACCGCCAACTTTTTTACGTATTTGGGTGGAATACTGGTTGCAAGTCACTGATCCATGGGCCGACTTGAACAACGACGGGCTGAACCCTACGGTTCTTCTTCAGGTTTTCGGAAAACTGGGGAGTCGTTGATGGAGGTATCGCCGAGCACGCCGACGTGCGTGGGCAGAGAGAACGAGCTGACACAGTTGCTCGAGCTTCATCGGCAGGCCGAGTCCCAGGGTGGCCGTTTCGCGGTTCTCTCGGGCGTCTCTGGCGCTGGCAAGTCCAGCATCCTCAACGAGTTTCGTTCTCGCCAGCGCTTGGCGGGAGGCATCGTCTTGGAAGGTCGCTGCGAGCCTGGCCTCGCGTTTGGGCCTTTCGTCGACATCGTCGACCAAGGCCTCCGCTTTCTGCACGAGGTGGGTGTCGAGCCGACGGCGCACCTCCCCGACCTCGCGTGCCCTCTCGGTTGTCACCCCCTTTGGCACCAACACACTTCGGAAGACCAAACCCCGCACTCGCATGACCTCGCCGTCGAGAAACGCATGCGCTTCTTTGAGGCCATCGCGGCGCTCCTCTGCGACGTCGCCCGGGTCCGCTGTCCGGTCATCATGTTGCGCGGCGTCGAGCGCGCGGATCGAGGCACGCTGGAGCTCCTCCGCTTCGTCATCGACGGGGCGGGTCCTTGGTCCGATGACGTGACGCCGGACAACGCCCTGCACGCGCTCTTCGTGTTGACCAAGCGGAGCAACGCCGGCTCCAAGGAGTGCGAGCGTTTGATCCAGACGCTCCAGAAGCACCGCGCCGCGACGACCCTTCAGGTGGGTCGCCTCGATGTCAGTGGGGTCCGCGCGTACTTGCAATCACCCAGCGTCGTCGCGCGCGTGCTGGAACGGACGGGGGGACTTCCGCAGGCGATCGATCTGCTCTTGGAGGCGCCGCCGGTCACTCCTGCACAACGCGTCGAGCGGTTGATCGACGAGCTCCCGCGGGAAGCCGGTCGCCTCATCGAGGCGCTCTCCGTTGTGCGACACCCTGCGGATCTCGAGCTGCTCATGCAGATCGGAAACGAGTCGCTCGACCGCGCAGTGCGCGCCGAGTTCGCGGGCTCGAGCCTCCTCACGAAGAACGTCGTCGACGGCCACATTCTCTTCTCGTTCTCGCGACAGAGCGATCGGGAACACGCCTACGCGGCTCTCGCGGCGGACCGACGCAAGGAGCTTCATCGCCGCTGCGCGCTTCACTTCCGGGAACACGGAGGGAAGGAGCAGGCGACCCTTCACGCGTTGGAAGCCGGCGACGAGAAGCTCGCGGTCAGCTGTGCGCTCGAAGACGCGCGGTCCTTGGCGGCGCGCCACGCGCACACGGAAGCCGCGTCCCTTCTCGAAGAGGTTGTCGGCAAGGTCGAGCAGGTCGACCGCGAGCTGCTCGACTACTTGGTCGATCTCCAGCGCGTGTCTGGTAACTATCGCCGCGCGATCGTTCACGCCGAGCGGGTCCAAGCGATGGCGCCGACATGTCCGGTGGCCGCGCGGCGCGTGGGTCACCTCTGTACGCTGGCGGGTCAGCTCGACGTCGCCGCGACGACTCTCTCCCACGCTCATCAGCTCGCGGAAGGCGCGGACGAAGAGGTCCTGGTCGAGGTCGAGGCGCTGCTCGCGGAGCTTCACTATCAGCGGGCGGCGTACGAGGAAGCGCGTGACTGGGCGACCCGTGCGCTCGCCGCGTCCGAAGAAGCAGACCTGCTTCTCCTCTCGATTCACGCGCGCAACACCCTCGGCAAGCTCGCGCTCGCGCAGAAGGACCCGAAGGAAGCCGCTGCGCTCTTCCAGACGAACTACGAGCTCGCGACGACCGCAGAGCTCGGTCACCAGCGCGCGCAGTCCCTCACCAACCTTGGCGTCGCGCTTCTTCGTCAGCAGCGCTTGGACGAGGCGGAGCGGGCGTTCGCGCAAGCGATCGAGGTGGCGCACGTCGCCAACGACACTCGAGAGCACGCCATCGCGACCGAGAACTTGGCGGTCTTGGCCCACCTGGGTCGCGACTACGCGACCGCGCTCGTTCGCTACCACGAGGCGGTCGCGCTGCTGAAGCGGCTGGGGAACCGCGCGATGCTGGCGCGCGTCGCGATCAACCTCGGCGAGCTTTACCTCACGTTGGGTGATGGAGCGCGCGCGCGGGGTCTCTGTGATTTCGCGACGCATGTCAGCGACGGGCCGCTTCCGCTCGTCGAAGGCCAGGGGCTGATCCTTCGAGGTCGTGTCGAGACCGTCGACGGAAACCTCAACGCCGCGCGCGCCTGTCATGAAGCAGCGCTGGCGAGCGTCGGCAACCGCGCCACCGCGCTCGTTCACGAAGCGCGCTTGGAGCTCGCGAAGCTCGCCCTCGAAGATGGTGACATCGCGCGGGCCCGTTCCGAGCTCTCCGCCTTGCCGCCGCGGGAGTCCTCAAAAACCCGCGCGGAGGTCGCGCTCGTGCGAGCCGATGTCGCCCGCGCTGAAGGGAGCCCGACGCTCTCGTTCGCGACCGAAGCTGTGGAGCTCGCGCGCCTCGCCGATGATGAGAGCCTCCTCGCCCCCGCGCTCGCCAAGCTCACGCGCTCGCTCTGCGACGAACATGACTTGAGCGCCGCGACCGAAGCGCTTCATGAGGCGCAAGAAGTGGAAGGCCGGCTCTGTGGTCGGGTTCCGCAGGAGTATCGTGAGGCCTTCGAGCGACGCGCCCAGCGAAGCGCGCTCGCGCAGGTCGAAGCGCTGGTGGCCTCCGCGGAGGTCGCGAGCACGACGCGGCGTGTGTCCACGATCTCTTCGCTCGCGCCGGCGTGGCCCAAGAAACGAAACCCGCTCAACCGTCGCTACAAGCGGCTCGTGGGTTCCTCTCTCGCGATGCAGAGCCTGCTGACGACGCTCGACAAGGTCGCGCCGAGTCAGACGACGGTGCTGATTCGCGGCGAGAGCGGGACGGGCAAGGAGCTCGTCGCAGAAGCGATTCACGAAAACTCTCCGCGCCGCGGTAAGCCGCTCATCAAGGTCAACTGCGCGGCGCTCGTGGAGTCGCTGTTAATGTCGGAGCTCTTCGGGCATGAGCGCGGAGCCTTCACGGGCGCGAAGTCGCTCAAGAAGGGCCGCTTCGAACTCGCGAACGGCGGCACGCTCTTCCTCGATGAGATCGGCGACATCTCTCCGAAGATGCAGGTGTCTCTTCTCCGCGTGTTGCAAGAGCGAGAGTTCGAGCGCGTGGGTGGCACCAGGCCGATCAAGGTCGACGTCCGGATCGTCGCGGCCACGCACCGCGATCTGGAAGAGATGGTCGCGGAGGGCACGTTCCGCGAAGATCTGTACTACCGGCTCCGTGGGGTCACGATCGAAGTCGCGGCGCTCCGGGATCGTTTGAGCGACCTTCCTGAGCTTGGCGATCACCTCCTCGGCCGCATCGGTGAGCAACGGACCGAGCCCAAGAAGTCGCTCGCGCCCGAGTCTCAGCGGCTCCTCATGTCGCACAGCTGGCCCGGGAATGTGCGCGAACTGGAGAACGTCCTGCGCAGCGCGACGCTTTTCGCCGAATCCGAGATCCTCGTCCCGGAGGACTTCGCCGCCTTTTCAGGCACCTTCGTGGCGCCCCCCGAAAAGGCCCAAGACCCTCAGAATCACTCGGTTTTGCCCTTCGAGGACCTCGTCTATGCGAGGGTTCGGGAAGGGGAGAATTCTCTGCTAGAGTTAAAGAAAGTCATTGAAAGAGAATGCATCGTTCGCGCGTTGGGCGAAGCGCAGGGTAATATTACGCGAGCGGCAGGGCTGCTCGGAATGAAGAGACCGCGGCTGTCCCAACTGGTCAAACAGTACGGTCTCAACGTCAAGAAGGTGAAGAAGTCATGAACAGGTGGACGACATGGGGAGTTGGATTGGCGCTCGCGCTGATCGGCTGCGCCGGCCCCACCGGTCCGATCACAGGTGAGTCGCTGACGGAAGCCGACGCGTTGCCCGTGATCGCTGAGGTGGACTGGGCACGGATCACGGAGGGCTGCGAAGGCATGCTCTATGGTGACGTCTCCTTTGGTATCGCGCAGAACGCTCCTGAACTCGTCGCCGCGGCGCGAGAGGGCGACTGGCTTTGCATCGACAGCTTCTCGGCGGTGGAGTCCGAGCTCGAGGACATTGGCTCGGACCTCGGCGATACCCTGTGGCTTGGCTACATCGCGACGCTTCAAGAGACCGAGGCGCTCTCGTACGACCAGAACAGCTACACCGTTCCCGCGCCGCCGATCATGGCGGACTTCTCGGACAAGGTCGCTGGTGATCCACAACCGCAGCCGAGCCTGGAAGGCGTCCCGGTTCCGACCGTGGAGTCCAACAACGCCACGAACGCGGACACCTCGGAGTGCGAGACCGACTGCGGAGACCAGCTCTAGTCCTCTCTCCCATTCCCAACGGAAGAAAAGGCCGCGATGACCCGCGGCCTTTTCTCGTCCGTCCGGCTCAAAACCAAGTGTTGATGTCTCCGCCATGATCATTGTCGATGGACCGATGGGCACCGCGCTCGCCGCGAACGGCGTCGACACCAAGCTGCCGCTCTGGAGCGCCGCGGCCTTGGTCGACTGTCCGTCCCGCGTCGCCGCGGTTCACCGCGCCGAAGCGAGCGCCGGCGCGACCGTGCATTGCACCAACACCTTCCGCGTCCAGCCGCGCTCGTTCCCCCACAGCTACATCGAGCGCGTGACCCAAGCGGTCTCCATCGCTCGCGCTTCCATTGCGTCGACCCACCGCGTCGCTGGGAGCATCGCGCCGCTCGCGGACTGCTACCGGCCGGACCTGAGCGAAGGCGCGAAGGCGGACCACCGCCCGCTCGCGACCGCGCTCGCGAACGCCGGTTGCGACATTCTTTTGTGCGAGACCTTTCCCCATGTCGAAGAAGGGCTCGCGGCGCTCGCCGCCGCGCGGGGCACCGGCAAAGAGACCTGGCTCTCGTTCACCGCTGGACCGGATGGCGATCTCATGACGCCGCGCGCCTTGAGCCGTGCGGCAGAGCGAGCCGCCATCGCCGGCGCCGGGGCGGTGCTCATCAACTGCGTCGCCGCGACCCGCACCACGCCGTTCGTCGCGGCGTTACGCGATGCTCTAGGTGACGCGCTCCCGTTCGGAGCGTATGGAAACGCGGGTACGATCGATGATGGAGTGGGGTGGACCTCCGCGCCCGATCCTGGTCCGGCGGCGTATGCAGAAATCGCTGCGCGTTGGGTAGACCTCGGCGCGACCCTCATCGGATCGTGCTGCGGAACCTCAAGCGCACACACCGCCGCGCTCGCGAAACGCTTCACCTAGACCGCTCGCGACTTGAACCGATCGGCCCCCGGCCCGAGGACCGCGTCGCCAAGCTCCGACGCGCTTCCCGAACGCTGGGTATGGTACTAGCTCCAAACGATGCGAACCGGGGTTAAAGTCATTGGCGTCGCGGCGCTCTTCGCGCTTGGGGCATGTGGCGCGCAACCACAGACGTCACCTGAGCGCGGGCTCTACGGCGACCTCCGCAAAGCGGTCGAGTTCCACGAAGGGACCGACTGGGTGGTGGATGAGCAGGAGGTGGAGGAGGCCGGCAATGTATCGATGCGCGCTGTCTGCACCGCCACGCCGGATACTCGTGAGCGCTTGGGGTGGTGGCTCGACCAGCAGATCGAGGCGCGCGGAGGGTCCTCGCGTGCGCTCTTCGAGGAGCGCGGCGAGCTCAACCGCGAGATCCGTGAGCTGCGTCGGCTGGAGCGAATCAAGATGCTCCTCGATCACACCGCGCGGATCGCGGAGTCGGGTTGTCCCTACTGGTTGAGAACGGACGAGGAGTTCGCCGGCGTTGAGAGCGACGCGGAGCGATGGGTCATCTATGGCGAGACGGCGGGAAGCGGTGCGCTCTCGTTCTCGGGCGGCGACGTGGCCTTTGGTGGGGGTGGTGGCGGGCGCTTGATGCTCGGCTATGGGATCTCATCGCGCAGCACACTCGCGCTCGGGTTTGAGTTTGGTGGGGCGGGGACCCTCCCTGAGTCCGACACTGGCGGTCGATCGTTCGAGGCGGTGTTCAGCGCCGCGGTGCCGCTTCTATTTCGTGTGCGAAACGTGACGCAGGTCTGGGACATTGAGGTCGCGGCGGTGACGCGGTTCACAGGCGGAAAGATGCGGACGCCAGGGGTCCGAGCTTCAATCGGCTTCGGCTTCTCGACGTTACGGGTGACGGGCTTTCAGCCCTACGCGTTGCTCTGGGTGGGCTACGAGGTGCTCCCGGCAGACGGGGCGAGCCCGGCGGTGCATTCGTTGCTCCTGGGGACGCGTGTCGGAATCGACTGGGATCCGTAGCCCCTTCGAATCGGTCTGAGCGACTCGTCTGATTTGCGCGGACAGGGCGAACTGGCTCTGTTCGCGTCCTTTTTCGAGTCCGCTATATAGATGCGGTTGACATATATGTTTGTCGTATCTAAACAATAGGTGTCGGAACGACACTCTCCAACGCAACCTCATTCCAATGACGCATGACACCGAAGAATCCTTCCTCGCGGCCTACGACGCATCACGTTACGCGCGTCCTTCCGTGAGCGTGGATGTCGCGTTGCTGACCGTTCGAGATGCGGCGTTGTTTACGCTCTTGCTCCAACGGGAGCGGCATCCGCATCGCGGCGCGTTTGCGTTGCCCGGTGGGTTCGTCGGGATCGACGAGTCGCTCGACGAGGCGGCCGCGCGCGCGCTTCGCGACAAGGCGGGAGTGAGCGATGTCTTCGTGGAGCAGCTCTACACCTTTGGTCGACCCACGCGCGATCCTCGAACACGCGTCATCACCGTGGCGTACATGGCGCTCATCGACGAAGCGCGCGTTCGCGCGGATCACGACGGCGCGACCCTCGCCAAGCTTGGCGTTCCATGGGAGGGCGAGACCGGCGGATCCGTCGACGCTTACGTCGAGCACGGCGACAGCTTCGACGAGCGGGTCGAGCTCGCGTTCGACCACGCAGAAATTCTCGGGACCGCGGTGAAGCGCATACGCGGCAAGCTCCGCTACACCCCGATCGGTTTTCAGCTGCTCCCCGAGCGGTTCACGTTGCGCCAGCTGCGGCGCGTTCACGAAGCGATCTTGGGCCGCCCGATGAACAAGGATTCGTTCCGACGGACGATGCTCGCGAGCGGTGACCTTGAGGCGACCGGCGCGCGTTCCAATGGGCCCGGGCGACCCGCCGAGCTCTACCGCTTTCAGAAGCGAAGCGCGGTCTAAGCCGCGCACGTTCCCCCACGTTCTTCCACGCGCGCACCGCGCGAGTGCACCGATCCGTCTAACAGAAGCGAGAAACACGATGGCCGAAATTCGAAACTTCCTCTTCCTCCGTCACCTCCGCGGTGAGCACGCCGCGCATCTTCTCCGTTACCGAAACGGGAAGCTCCTCTCGAGCGGGCGCGGGCTCTCCTTTTGGTTCCTGCCCATGTCGACCAGCTTGGCGGAAGTGCCGGTCGACGACCGCGAGCTCGCGCTCTTCTTCAGCGCGCGGACCCGTGACTATCAGGAGGTCAGCGCGCAGGGCGTGTTGACGTTCAGGGTTCACGATCCCGAGCTGCTCGCGGAACGTGTCGACTTCAGCATTGATCTGAACAAGGGCCGGCACCTCGAGAAACCGCTCCTGACGATCGCGCAGACGCTTCACCAGCGCGCCGAACAGATCGCCCGAGCGTGGATCGCGAAACAAGACGTGCGCGATGTCCTCGCGACCGGGCTCGACGAGATCCGTACCCGAGTGAAGGCAGGCCTCGCCAGCGACGAGACGCTCCCGAGCATGGGTCTCGAGATCGTGTCGCTCCGAATGAGCGCGGTGAAGCCGACCACCGATCTCGAGCGCGCGCTTGAGGCGCCAACCCGTGAGGAGATCCAGACCTCGGCAGACGAAGCCGCGTTCGCGCGTCGGGCGCTCGCGGTCGAAAAGGAACGCGCGATTCAGGAGAACGAGCTCCAGAACAAGATCGAGCTGGCGCGTCGCGAAGAGGACCTCATCGCGCAGCGAGCGCAGAACGACCGGCGCGCGATCTCGGAGAAGGCGGAGACGCAGGAGCTCGAGATCGTCGCGAAGCTTGAGCGCGGGAAGCTGGCCGCGGACGCCAAGCTCGCGCGGGATCTTGAGGCGGCCTCCGCGCAGGCGAAGGAGTCCAAGATCCGGGCCGAGTCCATCGCGACGAAGAAGCGCATCGTGGGCGAAGGCGAAGCGGCCTCCTTGCGCGTGCTGGAGGCGGCGCGAATCGAAGCAGAAGAAAAGCGGATGGACATTCATCGCGACGTCCCCACGCCGCTCGTCATGGCGCTCGCCGCGCACGAGCTGGCTGGGAAGCTCCACACGATCGAGCACCTCTCGATCGCGCCGGAGATGCTCTCCCCGATGCTGACGGATCTCGTCCGCGCGGGGACCAAGAAGCTCGCCGCACCTGCACCTGTGTTCGAGAAGCTGGAGCCCGAGTTATGAGCTCGCGTCACGCCTCTCCGCCTCGCGCGGTCGTGATTACCCGCGCGACGGAGTACACCGAGCTGCTCTCGCGACATGGGACCCGAGGTCAGGTCGAGTTCTTCTTGAAGACCCGAGGCCAACGCATCGATGACGTCTTCGAGCGACATCTCAAGCATGAGGCGGTGGTCGACGCGGCGATGAGCGCCATCCCCAAAGAGTGGCGCCGCGCGAAGCTGACCCGACGTGATCTGAGTCGCTACGTCTTCGGGTCGACCGACGTGATCATCGCGGTCGGACAAGATGGGTTGGTCGCGAACGTCGCGAAGTACCTGCACGCGCAGCCGGTGATCGGCGTGAACCCGGACCCCGCGCGCTGGGACGGAGTCCTCGTGCAGCACGCGGTCGACGGGCTTCCGCGCCTGTTGACGGAGGTGGACCGCGGAGAGCACGCATCGGAAGAGCGCGCGATGGTCGAAGCGGTACTGAGCGACGGGCAGCGCCTCACCGCGCTCAACGAGATATTCGTAGGGCAGCGGACGCATCAATCTGCGCGCTACGTCATCTCGCGCGGGGAGTCCGTGGAGCGCCAGAGCTCGTCGGGGTTGATCGTCGCGACCGGCACCGGAGCGACAGGGTGGGCGCGTTCGATTTCTCGTGAGCGCGGAGCGGCCGGCGTGCTGCCGTCTTCTCCGCTCGCGCGGCGGCTCTCGTTCTTTGTTCGAGAAGCGTTCCCGAGCGTGTCCACCGGGTGCTCGCTGACACAGGGCACCCTGGCGGATCAAGACGCGCTCGTCGTCCGGTCGGAGATGAACGAGGCCGGTGTCATCTTCGGCGATGGCATCGAAGACGACCGCGTTCCGTTTCCGTTTGGGGCCGAGGTGCGCATCGGGGTCGCCGAGAGCGGCCTGCGGCTGATCCCGGCGGCCCGCAAAAAGCGCCGGGGAGCGCGCAACAAGGGTCGACGGAGAGCGCCTCCTGCCGCTCGAGCAGGCTAGGCGTTGGCGCGCGCGAGTCGGTCTGCGATGAGCGGCATGACGTACGGGAAGCCGACCTGCAGCGTGTCGAGGTCCGGCGCGATTTGACCGGCGAGCCAGAACATCAGGACCGACGCGCGCTCGACGTAGAACCAGCCATCGGGGTAGCGGACCGAGCGCATCAAGCGGCGGAGGTTCTGGCGCTCTACTTCAGGATCGATCAGCGACTCGAGTTCGCTCGCGTCGGCGCGCATGAGCGCTCCCGCGGTCCGGTCTTCGATCTTCAAGAGCTTCTCGAAGTACGTCTTTACGGTCGACTCCAGCAGAGCGCGATCTCCGCCGGGGGCGTGGAACCCGATCGTCTCGATCCCGCTGAGCACCAGCTCGTCGCGTTGCTCGAAGAACCCTCGCAGTACGTCGACCATCCCGTTGACGGTTTGCTCTTCGACGTCGCAGATGGCGCCGAAGTCCAAGATAACGATCTTGGGTTGCGAAGGCGTCGGTCCTGCTTGCACGAGGAAGTTTCCGGGGTGCGGATCGGCATGGAAGAAACGGTCGACGAACACCTGCTGGTAGAAGCACTGGACGAGGCGCGTCGCGATCGCGACACGATCGATCCCGAGCGCCGCGATCTCGTCGAAGCTGGTGATCTTTGCTCCCTCCATGAACGTCATCGTGAGTACGTCACGGGTGCTCGCGAAGGGGATGACCTCGGGCACGAGGATGTCGTCCTGGTCGGCGTAGTTTGCGTACACGCGCTCCATGCAGCGCGCCTCGTGAACGTAGTCGGTCTCGCGGCGGAGCAGATCTTCGAGCGAATCGTGCACCACTTCGATGTTCTGAATCGGGACGAAGGAGCGGTAGACCCACATCGCGAGGCGGATGACCTTCATGTCGGTCGCGACCACCCCGCGGATACCGGGGTAGAGAAATTTCACCGCGACATCACGGCCGTCGGGAAGGGTCGCGCGATGAACCTGGCCGAGGGACGCCGCGGCGAGTGGCTCTTCCTCGATCGTCGCGAAGAGTTCGCGCGGGTGTTTGCCCAGCGAGCGTTGGAACGCGCGGACCAGTTCCTCGTACGGTCGCGGCGGGACCGCGTCTTGGAGCGACTCGAGCTCCTTCGCGTAGACCCGCGGAAGGAAGCCGCCCATGATCGACAAGACCTGACCGAGCTTGATGTAGACGCCACGGAGCGAGAGCGTGCCGGCGAGCAGCCGCTTCGCGTTTCTTTCGTCGACGCGCTTGCGCCGCTCGACCAGCCACGGCGGCGCGACAGGGAGCTCCTGGCCGTCCGGCGCGATCTCCCACTCTCGAAAGAGCCTCAGCAAGAATAAGTGGAAGAGGTAGCTCCCGAGGATGAGCCCGAATACCCACAAAGCGCGAATCAGCCGGATGAGTAGCGCCATGGACGACTGGAGCATACGCAGAGCGGGGGCGGGAAGGCTAGAGCGCATCTCATAACCCTCGGTGCTCAGCCGTCCGGTTCACGCCATCCGCAGCCGTCCGTACGACTCGAAAATATGCGGCATTGCCGTCGTCGCGAGGACGCTCCCAACCGCCCCAGCACCGAGGGAGGTTATGAGATGCAATCTAGCGCGTCGCGGGTCCAGCGCGGCGAGAAATACCCTGTCGCCCTTCAGCGTGGTCTTGGAGTCTTTGGTGGTCAGACTTCGACCACTTCGCCATGAGTTCGGCTACCCTCTGGCGGTATGGCAACGCTCGCCAAGCTCCGCGACAAGCTCAACACCGCCCTCCGAAAGGAGCGCTTCGGCGATGCGCTCCGTATCTACGACGAGCTGTCCGTCGTGGATCCCAAAGAGCCGCGTTGGCCACACCGTAAAGGCGATCTCCTCAAGCGGATCGGCAAGGAGCATCACGCGGTCGATGCCTACGAGCAGGCCGTCACGCTCTACGCCTCTGCCGGCTTCGTCGCCCGTGCCGCCGCGATGGCGAAAGTCATCCTTGAGATTGAGCCCTCGCGAACGGACGTCCTCGAGAGTGTGCGTCCGGAAGAAGCGCGTCGCCTTCACCGACGGCAGCGTCGCTCAAGCGTCAGCGCGCTTGAAGACGATCTGATCCTCGAGATCGACGACGACGTGCTCGAGGTGGTCTCGGCGGTGCCGACCGCACCCGCGCTTCCCAACATCCCGGAGCCCGCGGGGCCACCTCCGCCACCTCCGGCACCGCGGCGCCGCAAGAGCTTTACCTTCGACGCGGTCACCCTGGAACGCGTGGTCGACGGCGATGACGACGAGATTCGGTTCCTCGATTTGGAGGACGACGAAGACGCGATCGAGATCGACCTCTCCGAGATCGAATTGGTCGGCCGCGACGCCCCGCCTCCGCTCCCGAAGAGCGACGCTACGAATCACGGAGGTGACCACGCGGGGCCTACCGCCGCCGAGGTTGCCCGGCTCCCATCGATGCCTCTTTTCGCCGAGGTCCCGCTCGCGGTCCTTCGACGGATCGTCATGGAGTCGAACCTTCTCGACCTGAAAGACCGTGAGCTGCTCATCAAGAAAGGCGACCACGCCGACTCGGTGTTCGCGATTATTGAGGGTAACGTCGCGGTCGAGATGGGCAGCGGTCAGGTCTCGCTTGGAGAAGGCGATATCGTCGGCGAGTCATGTCTTTTGGATGACGTGCGTAGACGCGCGGAGGTCACCGCGGTCGGCCACGTCCGCGCGCTCGAGATCCCCAAAACCGTTCTCGACCAGCTCGTCGAAGAGCACGCGGCGGTTGGTGACCTCTTGCTCGAGCTCTTGACGCGGCGCCTCATCGGAAACCTCCTCGTCAACTCCCCGCTCTTTTCGGCGTTCGACCCGGGTACGCGTAAGGAGCTAGCTTCGCTCTTTGAGGTGCGTCGCCTCGAGGAAGGCACGACACTGATGGCGAGCGGCAAGCGAAGCGACGGGCTCTACATCCCGCTGCTCGGTCGCCTGGACGCGTTGCACCGCGGCGACGTCCACAAGGTGAGCCTTGGCCAAATGATCGGGCAGCGCTCGCTCTTGACGCAGTCCCCGTCGGAGATCGACGCGCGCGCGGGCACCGACGTGCTCTTGCTCCGGCTCCCGGCTTCTCGCTTCAATGAGCTCGCCGCGATGTACCCGTCGGTGCTCGAGCACCTTTCCAACCTCGCCGCAGAGCCCGTGTCGACGCTCGAGCAGACCGCGTTCTGATCGCGTGACCGACGCGCCGCGCGTCTCTGTATTGCTGCCCTTTCGAGACGCGACGATGACGATCGCGGAAGCGCTGGCGTCTGTGCTCGTGCAGAAGGGGCCGACCTTCGAAGTGATCGCGATCGACGATGGATCGCGCGATGGGTCCGCGGAGGTCGCGCGAGCCGTCGCCGACGATCGCGTTCGCTTTCTGAGAACAGAGGGAGTCGGGATCACCGAGGCGCTCTCGCGCGGTCTTGCGCTCGCGCGAGGTTCGCTGATCGCGCGGATGGACGCCGATGATGTCTCGCTTCCAGGGCGCTTCGCGGCGCAGGTCGAGCTCCTCGACGCGCGATCGACGGTGGTCGCGTGCGGGAGCTTCGTCGAGGCGTTTCCTCAAGAGCGAGTGCAGGCTGGTCTCGCGCGCTATGTCGCTTGGCAGAACTCGCTCGTGACGCCTGACGCGCATCGGCGCGACCTCTTCGTCGAGTCCCCGCTCTGCCATCCCTCCGTGATGATGCGCGCATCCGCTGTTGCGTCGATCGGCGGCTATCGAGACGGTCCGTTTCCAGAAGACTACGATCTGTTCCTGCGCCTCGCTGCGCTTGGCGACTTCGCGAAGGTTGAACGCGTGCTCCTGCGCTGGCGTCACGGCGAGGGCCGACTCACGTTCACGGACCCCCGCTACTCACACGCGGCCATTCGAGAGCTGAAGGCGCGTCACTTGGCTCCCTCACTCCACGGATCGCGGCTCGTGATGTGGGGGGCGGGGAAAACCGGGAAGCGGTTCGCGCGCGCGCTTGAGGGCCATGGCCTGAAGGTCTGTCGCTTCCTCGACATCGATCCGAAGAAGATCGGGAGCGTCGCGCGGGGCGCACCGATCGAAGCGGTCGACGGGGTGACGCTGGCCGAGGACGAAACGCTCCTCGTCGCGCTGGGGGCCCGTGGAGCAAGGGCGACGGCGCGGGCACTGGTCGAGGCGCGAGGGCTGCCGCGCGTGGTCTACGTCGCCTAGGCGTCGCCCAAAGTGAAGCCAAGAGTTCTCCATGGGGGTGTGGTCGATTCTCCACGATCTGACATCGATGTCGGCGCTGGCGAGGTTGAGGAACGAGAAGACACCGGGCAACGCGACGCGCGTCGCGTGATCACGAGACGGCACGCGTCTTGGATAGAGCAACCGGTACTTAGTTAGCAACTGGAGGAACGAGCTATGAATGTGAAACGATGGATTCTGATCTTGACCAGCGCGTTGGCGCTCACCGCGTGTGGAAACAGCACGGAGACGGTCGATAACTTCTTCTCCGCGGTCGAGGGCGTTCGCGACTCGGCATGTGAGTGCTGGATGGAAGTCGGGACGCCGAGCCGCGAGTCATGCGAGACGGCGATCGGCGAGGGCGCGTTCAACTTTACGGAGACGGAAAAGGAGTGTCTCCGGTCCGCGTACGAGAGCTTGGACTCGAGCGACGCCGAGGTGGTGGACGACTCGATCAACTGCATCTCGGACTACTATGACGACCTGAGCACGTGCATCGGCGCGATGGAGTGCAGTGATCTCGACCTCGGCGCGTGCGGCGAAGGCGAGCCGGACTGCCCGGAGATCCCCGACGCGATCGACGACATGTTCGACGGTTGCGTCGACGACTAGCGGCACCACTCGACCCCTTGCCTCGTTTCGCTCACGAGACCGCGGGCGGCGAGTTGGGGGCGCGGCGCGCCGCGGCCAAACCTGATCGCGTACACTGCGCCCCATGACTTTACGCTCGTGGTTTCGATGCGTCGCCGGATGTTCCGGGACGTTCCCGCTCACGCAAGTGATCTACGCGTGTCCCTCGTGCGGTGAACTCCTCGAGGTCGCGCATGATCTCGACGCGCTCTCCCAGACGACGGCGACCGAGTGGCGCACGAAGTTCGAGCGGCGCTGGATGACGACCCAGTGGCCCTATGGCAGCGGCGTCTGGGGAAAGAAGGAATGGGTCGCTCCGGAAGTTCGCGACGAGAACGTCGTGTCGACCGCCGAGGGCGGGAGCAACCTCTTCTGGGCGGAGCGCTACGGCGAGCGACTGGGGCTCCGCGACGTCTGGATCAAGAACTGCGGAAACAGTCACACCGGCTCGTTCAAGGACCTCGGCATGACGGTCCTCGTGAGCGTCGTGAAACAGATGATCGCGGACGGACAAGACATTCAAGCGATCGCGTGCGCGTCTACCGGTGACACCTCCGCAGCTCTCGCGGCCTACTGCGCGACCGCGAACATCCCGGCCGTCGTGCTCTTGCCGAAGGGAAAGGTGACGACCGCGCAGCTGGTGCAACCGCTCGCGAACGGCGCGACCGTGCTGGCGCTCGATACCGATTTCGATGGATGCATGGCGATCGTTCGAGAGCTCGCCAAGGAACCGGGGATCTACCTCGCCAACTCGATGAACTCGCTTCGCCTAGAAGGACAGAAGACCGTCGCGATCGAGATCGCGCAGCAGTTCGATTGGCAGGTCCCCGACTGGGTCATCATCCCGGGCGGAAATCTCGGGAACGTCGCGGCGCTCGGCGCGGGGTTCGACATGCTGCTCACGCTCGGACTGGTGAACCGGCGTCCGCGGATCTGTCTCGCACAGGCGGAGCAAGCGAACCCGCTCTACCGTGCGTACCTCGCGAGCCAACAGACCGGGCGCCCGCTGGAGTCGACCTTCTCGGCGATCACGGCAGGGGACACCCAGGCGAGCGCGATCCGGATCGGGAACCCGGTCAGCGTGCACCGCGCTATCCGTGCGCTGAACGCGTTCGATGGAGTGGTTGAGCAAGCGACCGAAGCCGAGCTCGCGGAAGCGTCGGCCGCCGCGGATCGCGCGGGCGCTTTCACGTGCCCGCACACCGGTGTGGCCTTGGCCGCCCTCGCCAAGCTCGCCAAGCGCGGCGCCATCACGCGAGACGATCGGGTTGTGGTGGTGTCGACGGCGAGCGGGCTCAAGTTCACCGACTTCAAGACGCGGTATCACGACGACGCGATTCCGGGCGTCACCAGCGCTCAGCAGAATCGACCGATCGAGCTCCCAAGTACGCTCGACGCGGTCAAGCGCGCGCTCTTGAAGTAGACGCGCGTTCCTAGAAGACCCGCTCGACGAGCCAGAGCGTTCCCATCACCGCGATCAGTAACGACCCGCCGCGTACGACCACGTTGCGATAGTGGGACGAGCGCGCGGCCCACGCGATGGGGATCAGCACGAGCGCGACGAAGGCGAGCTGCGCGACCTCGATGCCGATGTTGAACGCGAGGAGGGCGGCGACCGTGTGGTCGCGGGGGAGACCGAGGTCCATGAGCACCGAGGAGAAGCCGAATCCGTGGATCAAGCCGAAGAGGATCGCGACCCAGCCGCGGGGCGCGTGGGCCTCGGGTTTGACGAGATTGATCAGCGCGACCAGCACGATCGAGAGCGCGATCAGCGCTTCCACGGGGCCGCTCGGTAAGACCACGATGCCGAGCGCCGCCAGGACCAGCGTGACGCTGTGTCCGACCGTGAACGCGGTGACGATCCACGCGGTGCTCTTGAGCGCCGCGCGGAACCCATCACGCCGCGCGCGAAAGCCCGCGTTCAAAATGAGCGCCAAGATGAAGAGCACGTGGTCGTATCCGAGCGCGAAGTGAAGCGCGCCTTCCACGATGAAGTCGCGCACGGTCGCGAGCAGCCCGCCCGGAGCGTCGAGGGCGAGAGACTGACGACCACGCCGCAGGATCCGGGAGGCGACCTCCTCTCCGCGGAGCGAGACGATGGCCTCGTGTTGGGCGTCGTCCGGGAAGACGGTCGCGTCGCGCAGTGTGTTGGGCGTGGCGCTGCAGGCGTACTGAATCGGGAGGCGCGCATAGCGCCCGCGGTCGCGGTCGACGAAGGTCAGCTCACCAGGGGTCGCTTCGCATGCCTCCTCATCGACCAGGATCTCGACACCGCTGACCAACCACCGCTTGATCAGCGCGCTCCGGGCGACGAGGGCGCGCTCGTCGGGCTCGCTCCCGAGGCGTAGCTCCATGGAGGCGTCGATGGATTCGACCTCGACGACCACCTCCGCGCCCGCGGACTGGACGTCCACCCGGAGGTACTTCGTGCTGCCGAGATGCGCGTACGCGGTGCTCGCAAAGAGAACAAGCCCGCACGCGACCGCGAACGGTCCACAAACGGTTCGGCGTCGCGCTGACGAGGGAACGTTCACGGGGCTGTCACTCTGCCATGGTTTCTTGAACGCTGTCGCGCTGATAAAAGGGCGCGTGACGCGCGACGACGGTGTTGTTCTGGTCGACGACCACTTCCGCGATCAGTGCGGCGTGTTCGGCGTGTTCGGGGCGAAGGAGGCGGCGAACCTGACCTACCTTGGTCTGCACGCGCTGCAGCACCGCGGTCAAGAGTCCGCTGGGGTCGCGGTCAGCAATGGTGAGCAGCTCACGGTTCACCGCGCGCGCGGGCTCGTCCAAGAGGTCTTCACGGAAGAGGTCTTGGCGCAGCTGGTGGGCGATCGCGCGATCGGTCATGTCCGCTACTCGACCACCGGCGGGAGCGACGTGAAGAACGCACAGCCGCTCGCGGCGGAGTTCGCCGCGGGCCCGATCGCGGTCGCGCACAACGGGAACCTGACCAACGGCGGCGCGCTCCGCGCGCGGCTCGAAGCGGACGGCGCGATCTTTTCTTCAGCGACCGATACAGAAGCTGTGCTGCACCTCGTCGCGCGCGAAGCCGGGAGCGCACCGGAGCGCGTCGCGGCTGCGCTTTCTCAGGCGACCGGAGCGTACTCGATGGTCTTCCTCACGCGCGACACGCTCATCGCGGTGCGAGATCCGAACGGGTTTCGCCCGCTCTGCTTGGGGCGCTTGGGCGACGGCTACGTGGTGGCGTCCGAGCCTCCCGCCTTCCACCTGATCGGCGGGGAGTACCTTCGCGACGTGGAACCGGGCGAGATGCTCGTCATTACCGACGATGGGCTCGTGAGCTCTCGGCCCTTTGCCGAGGCGGCCCGGAAGATGTGCATCTTCGAGTACGTCTACTTCGCGCGATCCGACGCCGCGTTCAATGGGATCGGGGTGTACTCGGCGCGCAAGCGGCTCGGGGCGACGCTCGCCCGCGAGCAACCGGTCGACGCCGACATCGTGATCCCGGTCCCCGACAGCGGAGTGGCGGCCGCGATGGGGTTCGCCGCCGTGACCGGGTTGCGCTACGAGCTGGGTCTCATCCGGAGCCACTACGTCGGCCGAACGTTCATCGAACCCCAACAGTCGATTCGGCACTTTGGTGTCCGTCTCAAGCTCCACCCGGTATCGGAAGTCTTGAAGGGCCAACGCGTCGTTGTGATCGACGACTCCATCGTGCGTGGGACGACCAGTCGAAAGATCGTGAAGATGATCCGAGACTCTGGGGCGCGCGAGGTCCACGTACGGATCAGTTCACCCCCGACGGCCTGGCCGTGCTTCTACGGCATCGATACGCCCGATCGCGACGAGCTGATCGCGAGCGCGCACACCCCAGAGCAAATCGCGGAGCACATCACCGCGGACTCGCTTGGCTACCTCTCTATTGCCGGCCTGCGCGAGGGCGTTGGCGGCGATGGATATTGTGACGCCTGCTTCAGCGGAGCGTACCCAATCGTGACCGAGGACGTGCCCGCGGCGCGTCGGCTTCGCGTGATCGAGTAGTCGGCGCCTGAGTGCCGAACGATAGAGCGCATGTGCGGAACGGCTAAGCCGAGGGAGATGATGCGCTCTAGAAACGGAACGGGTAGACGACGACCAAGCGGTCCTTTTCGAAGCGCGGGAAGGTCGCGGTCCGGATCGCGCGCGCGATGCATGAACCGTATGGGGGACGCGCCCAGCGCTGGTCTTGAACGAGCGCGGTCGTGACCCGACCTGAGCCAGCGATCGAGACGCGCACGCGAACGCTGCCGGTCGCGCCGGGGGCACACGACTGAACGGCGCCGCGAACCGACTGAAGGCCAGCGCGAACCTGTGCGCGCGTCGGTTGTTCGGGGAGCGCGGTCTGCGGCGTGGCCTGGCGGCGTTCCGGAGCGCGCGCGGCTGGACGCGGGGCGCGACGAGTGGTGCGCATCTGCGTGACGCGAGGCGGTTCGTTGGTCGGCGCGGCGGCGATCACCGGAGCGACGGGAGCGACGTTTGGTCGAACGGTTTCGCGACGAGGCCGACGGACGCGAGCTGGAGCGGCGACCGCTCCTGCGCCGGCCGCACGGGTCACCGCGCCGGTGTCCGCACTAGCGACAACAGCACCCGCGGCGCTTGGCACAGCCGCCGTCGACGCTTCCGCGACCTCTCCCACAGGCTGGGTGATCGCGACATCTTCGGTCGACGCGGTCTCGTTGTCTTCGCGATCCGTAAGGGCTTCCAAGGGCTCGGACTGCGCGACGTGGATACGAACGGGCTGAAGGAGGAGCGTCTCGGTCGCGGTCTGGTCGGCGGTCGCCGAGACCATCGTGAACGCCAACGCGCCGACGAGGGACCAGGAGACGGCGAGCGGTTTGACCGCGCGCAGCATGTGGTAGGCCACGCCGCGCGATTCGCGCGTCTCCCGCAGATGGCTCGCGCTCCCCTGTGCAGGTGCATAGGGCGGGGGACGCGAACTCAAGGCGCGCGCCATGGCGACCGAGTCATGCGTCGGCGGCAGATACGGCGCTCCCGCGAACGGAAGCGGGGCGACCGGCACCAGTCGACGAGGACCCATTGCAGGGAGCGCAGGAGGTGCGTTCTTCGGATGAAAGCGCAGCGTGCGATCGGTACGTGGTGGACGGCTCGGAGCGCCAGTGACCCGGTACGCGATGGGCGCGTTTCCGCCCTCTGTGACTTTGTATGCAACCACGATGGATCCTCTTCCCCTTGGACCTTCAGAGACTACGGTTCTTTGGCCTTAAGGTCGATTTCTCGACGGCTCACTTGCAACAAACTCCGTCCGCGGATCATCGGCGTCACGTGGTAGACGGACGTGTGGACGCGTTTGTGGAGATCGCAGGGAAGGGACCCCGGACTGTTGCCCTCACTTGTGAGCACGCCAGTGATCGGATGCCGTCTCCATACGCGCTGCGGGGTGACGACGCGCGCCTGATCGGGACGCATTGGGCGTTTGACCTCGGCGCCGCTGCGTTGACCCACGAGATGGCGGCGCGCTTCGGATGCAGCGCCGTGCTTTCGAATTTTTCACGGCTCATCATCGATCCGAATCGCGAAGCGTCCGCGCCGACCTTGATTCGGGACACCGCGGAGGGGCTCCCGGTGCAGATGAACGTCGGCCTGAGCGACGCGGAGCGCGAGAATCGACTCCAGACGTTTTATCGCCCGTACCACGACGCGATCGATCGCATGATGGGATCAAGCGAGGCTTCCGTCCTCCTATCGCTCCACTCCTTCACTCCGGTTTACGAAGGCGCGACGCGACCCATGGAGCTCGGGGTTCTCTTTGATGAAGAAGAAGAGCTGGCCGAGGACGTCCGCGAAGCGCTCGTGAGCGCGGGGTTCGTGGTCGCGATGAACGAGCCGTACAGCGGGAAGGCTGGGCTTATCTATTGCGTCGAGCGACACGCGAAGAAGTACGGCTGCCGCGCGCTTGAGCTCGAGCTTCGCCAGGACCTCGCGGTCCAACCGGCGGAACGAGCGCGCGTGATCGAAGCGCTCGGCGCTCTCTTTCTTTAGCCGCGGCGCTCTTTTCTTTAGCCGCGGCGCTCTCGCTTAGAGGTACGCGTCGAGACGGCGCTTCATGACCTCGATCGCCTCAGGGTTCTCGTCGATCAGGACGAAGCGGCGCCCGTGTTTCGCGGCGGCGTCTCCCGTCGTGCCGCTCCCGGCGAAGAAGTCGAGGACGACGTCGCCGGGATCACTGTGGACCTTGATGATCCGCTCGAGGACGCCCATCGGTTTCTGTGTGGGGTAGCCGGTCTTCTCTTTGCCGTTCGTCGGCACGATGGTGTGCCACCAGACGTCGGTCGGGGTCTTCCCGCGCGCCGCTTTTTCTTTTCCGACGAGGCCTGGCGCCATGTATGGGATGCGGTCCATCTCGTCGAAGTTGAAGACGTAGCGCTTGGGGTCGCGCGTGTACCACAGGATCGAGTCGTGCTTCGCGGACCACTTGCGCTTGCTCCGTCCGCCGAAGTCGTAGGCCCAGATAAGCTCGTTTTGAAAACACTCTCGACCGAGCAGGCCGTCGAGCGCGACCTTCGCGTAGTGAACCTCGCGGTAGTCGAGGTGGACCATGAGCGAGGCGTCATCCGTCATGCATCGAAGAGACGCCTCGACGCGCGCCAGCAGCCACGGGATGAAGTCTTCCCGGGTGTCGCCGTACGAGCCGCTCGCGACCTTCTCGACCTTGTACTTCGCACCGCCGAACCCTTTGCGGTCACCGTCTTTGTCGCGGGTCGCCTTGATGCGCTGCCGCTTCTGCGTCTTGCGTGTGTTGAAGGGCGGGTCGATGTACACCAGGCGCGCGAGCGAGTCGGGCAGGGCGGCGAGCGCGACCAAGTTGTCGGACTCGATGATCTGGTTCCGGACATCGCTCATGGCGCGAGAGCCTAGCAGGCATGGTGACGCCCCTGACTCGACTGATCTCGTCGAGTGAAGCGTCACGTTAGGGGGTCGATTCGCAGACGTACTTTTGTTCAAAGTCGCAGCGGTTGTCGTTCCACAGAAAGTCACCGGGCGGAGTCAGCGTGCGGTTGAGGTGGGCGCAGTCTTCGTTCATCCGGAAGTCGTCGGGCTGACCTTCGCTCCAGTTGACGTATCGCGCGGGCGTACCGTCGGCCCACACGTACGCGCCTTCGCTCGCGCGATCGTTGAGCCCGAACCACCAGTGCACGGAGGCGTCCAAAGTGCGGACCTGGTTAAGCGCCCAATCGTCTTCCGCGCGACCGTCTACCTTCAGGAGATCGTAGGCTCCGCGTGATCGACAGTTGTCTCGCGCCGCGATCCAGCTTCGAACGGTTCCGCAGAAGAGGTAGGACCGGCCTTCGCGGTTTCGTTGGGCGCACCCTCGACATGTCGCGCCTTCGTCGACGCGGTCATCGCAGTCTTGATCGATCCCATTGCAGGACTCCGTCGCTCCGGGCCGGACCGATGCATCGGCGTCGTTGCAGTCGGCGCTCGCGACTACCCCATCGCCGTCGCCGTCTACCTGGCAGCGGTCATCCACGCAGAGCTGCCCGGCCGGGCACCCTCCGCCGCACGCGCCTTCCGGAACGCAAACTCCGTCACGGCAAATGGTCCCGATGGCGCACGCTCCTCCGCACGGTTCCGAGACGCAGCGACCGTCCACGCAAGTCGTCCCCGGTCCGCATGCGCCGCCGCAGTCATCGCGTTCCGCAACGCAGGTGCCGGTCGCGTCACAGCGCTCTCCGTCGGGACAGCTACCAAAGGTGCAGCCGGTGTCGTCGCCGCTGTCGACCGCGCCGTCGACGCTGACCGCGCTGTCGATCGCGCCATCGCTCATGCTGCTGTCGACGCTCGTGTCCGGCGACGTGTCTTCCCGTGCATCGACGCGCGGGAAGCAATCCCCTTCGACGCACATTTGGTCAGACGGACACGTGAAGCGTGCGCACGGGTTGCCTTGGGCTCGGCAGCCCCACAGGGCGCAAATGAAGACCCACGCAGCCAGCGTTCCGAGACGAGCCGCGAATGTGACGCCCGAACGCATCCCCCTATGATGTGAGGTCTCTTCGAGAATCGCAATCCAGCCGGCGTTCTTGAGGGTCGAAGTTCCCTGCCGGTGTACTACGCTCGGCGCGTGCAAGAAGGTGAACGAGAGACCAAGAGCGTTCTGCCGATGGTGCTGGTGGTCGTCGCGGCGTGTGGGCTGATGGCGTACGTCGCGACGCAACGGGCGGAAGCGGAAGACGAAGTCGTGGAAACGGTCGAGCTCCTCGACCGGCCGACGCCGCGCGAGACGTCTTCATCGGGGAACCAAGCGGAGGAGCCGATGGAGCGGTTACGAGTCCACGTCGTCGAGCGGTACCCCCACGCGCGAGATGCGTTCACGCAAGGTCTGCTTGTCCGCGACGACACGCTCTTTGAGAGCACCGGGATGCGCGGTCAGTCGACGGTCCGAGAGGTCGACCTTCGAACGGGAGCTGTCGTTCGTCAGCTCGCGCTCCCGCAGACCCTCTTCGGCGAAGGCCTCGCGTGGGCGGGCGATCACTTCGTCCAGCTGACGTGGACCGCCGGTCGCGCCTTGGTCTACAGCGACGGTTTCGAGAAGCTGCGCGAGTTCGACTACGAGGGCGAAGGTTGGGGGCTCTGCTTCAACGGAGAGCATCTCGTGATGAGCGACGGGAGCGCGGAGCTGTCCTTCCGCGATCCGGAGACGTTTGAAGTCGTGCGGCGGGTCGAGGTCACCAAACGCGGTCGGCCTCAACGCAACCTCAATGAGCTCGAGTGTGTAGGCGACGACCTCTACGCGAACGTTTGGCAGACGAACGAGATCGTGCGGATTGATCCAAGCTCGGGCCGCGTCACCGCGCGGATCGACGCGCGGGGTTTACTGAGCCGAGAAGAGCGTCGCGGCGCGGACGTCCTCAACGGGATCGCGTACCTCCCATCACGCGAGCGCTTCCTTCTCACCGGGAAGTACTGGCCGGTGATGTTCGAGGTGGAATTCCGCCCTGCCGACGAGTGATTGTCACCCATGGGGTAGCCCTCCGTATGTGGTAGACACGAGGGAGGTTTCCCACAACGCTCGTAGGGAAACCACCTCGCTTGTACCCATTAGGCTCAACAATACTAGCGATTTATGAGTGGCCCAAGAGTTGCTCTAGTTCCATGTGTCAGCGGCCATCGGGAGACCGACCAACCTGACCAAAATGCAATCCCATCTGTATTTTGTCGCGAACTCCCGTCGAAATTCCCCCTCGACGGAAACGCACCCGAGGCGTCCGTGTACCCCCAAACGCGGACGCCTCTTTCTATTTAACGTTCGGCGTATTGCGTTTGCCGCGCCTGCGATTTGGTGAGCGTCTGAAATACGAGCGGCTGAGGAACCGTAGGGACGGCAAAGAAGGAGGTCCTTGATGACCGAACGTCGTCCCCTGGTCGTGGCTCTGCTCAGCGTGCTCACTCTCTCGCTCTACGGTTTCTACTGGCTCTACGTCACGACCGAAGAGCTGAACGAGGCGACCGATGGGCGTCACTCTCTCTCGCCGATTCTGGATGTCTTGCTGACGGTTTTGACCGTGGGAGCGTGGGGCGTCTACGCGGGCTACCGAAACGCGAACATCGTTGCGCAAGAACTCAACGCCCGCGGCATCGCGAACACCAACCAGAGCAACACGGTTCTCTTGTCGGGCGTCGCGACGTACTTCACCGGATGGGCGTGGGTCGTGGGACAAGCGCTGCTTCAAGACGAGCTCAACCGCATGGCACGTGCGCACCAGCTCCACGCGGGCGTCGACGCGGGACCGTTCCGGACGCGCGTCTCTGACCCGACGCCAAAGGGCCCGATGCCGTTCGTCTACTGAGACGCGGAAGAGCGCGCGGGGTCGATCAGCCAGTCGATCGCTTGCCCCGTGACCGAGCCTCGGCCGCCCAGGCCGAGGTTCACACCTTTGGGAAAGCCAACGTGTCCGCCGCGCTCCGTGTATATCGCCGTCACGCGCGAGGTCTGATCGAGCCACGGCCGGATCGTCTCGACGCGGACCATGGGATCTTCGTTCGCGGTGATCACAAGCGTCGGCACCGCGATCTCCTCGAGGCGCGTATGGACCGAGGTCTTGGCGTAGTAGTCGAGCGCATCACGGAAACCGAAACGGGGCGCCACGACCGCGTCGTCCCATTCCCGGATCGTCTTGATCCGAAGCGCCGCCTCGGCGGTGATGGACGCGTTCTTCGCGCCCGGTCGGCGCGTTACGAGCGCGACATACATCTCCTTGAGCCCTTTCAAGAGGTGTCGACGGTAGGGCGCGCGGTTCGGCGCGTCGATGAGCGGGACCCCTGCCGCGATGTCGATCGGTGCGCAGATGGTCGCGACCGCGGCGACTCGTCTCTCGGGGGCGCCCGCGAACCGAAGCGAGATGTGACCGCCGAGCGAGTAACCGATCACCACGATGCGGCGAAACCGCGCGAGACGCTTCGCGCCACAGACGTGGCGAAGGTCTTCGTGAAGACCTGCATGATAAAAATCGAGACCGCTTCGATCCGCGCCGCGGAGGTTGAGACGCAGCGAAGCGAGACCTCGCGCGTGACACTCGCGAGCCGCCGCCATGACGTAGTGACTCTGCGCGCTCCCGCCGAGCCCATGAACGATCATCACCAACGTGTCACTCGCGGGGACGTCCGCGAAACGGCCGGTCAGCGCGAGATCTCCAGCGACCGGATCGTGAAGCGGTACCCGGAGGTGTTCCGAGGGCGGGGGTGGCCCCATGACCTTCCCCAAGAACTGAGGACCGATCGTGAAGAAATGCCCATGAAGGCTCACGGGTCCTCCGTACACCAAAACGCTGCCCAAAAGGGTTCAAAAGGATGGACGCGGGATGTTCAGTCTTGCTCTTTACCCGTGGGTAAGTCAGACCTACTTACCCATGAGTAACCCGCTATGAATTCCCCTGCACGCAACCGCGATCTTGCGGAACGGATCCTCGAAGAAGCCGTTCGGCTCTTCGGATCGAGGGGCTTTTCCTCCACCTCGGTGCAGAAAGTCGCGGAGGCCAGCGGGTGCACGAAACCCGCGGTCTACTACCACTTCGCGAACAAAGAGGCGCTCTTCCTCGCGGCGGTTCGCCACGAAGCGGATGGGTTGAGCACGCTCGTGGATCGCTACTCGGTGACGGACGTGTCCCGAATCGTCAGCATTGAAGAGGTCATCCGTGAAGGCCTCCGTTCGTTCTTCGCCTACGTCGAGGAGCGACCCACCGGGATGAAGCTGCTGATGCGCGCGGAGCTGCAGCGGGAGCCGGGTCAACCGGCCTTCGACATTCAAATGGTGCAAGCGGCGCATCACGAGATCCTTCGCGCGAACCTCGAGGTGGGCGTCGCGCGGGGTGAGCTCCGCGATGACCTTCATCTCGACGACGCGGCAGCGGCCCTGTCCGGGATCGTTGATCAGCGGATGCAGCAATGGCTACAAGGCGTCTCGATCCCCGCCGACCTCGCGGATCGGATCGTCGACATCTTCTTTCGTGGAGTCCTCAAGTGAGAGATCAGCACCCGTCCGGTTCGCTTTTGGCGCGCGTCGTGAAAACGACCGCCGCGTCCCTCATCGCCTGTGGCTTGGTCGTCATGACGGCGTGTCAGCAGACGCGCGAAGAGCCACCGCGGGAAGAGATCACGACGCCGCCTTCGCGCGCGACTCGTGTCGAGGTCGCCACGCTCTCCGAATCCAACGCGCGCATCGAGATCCGCTTACCCGGCGAGATCGTGGGCAGCGAGGACACGATGCTCGCGGCGGCGTACGGCGGTCTCGTCGAGCGTGTCTATGTATCGGACGGTGACACCGTTCGGCGCGGGAAGATCCTGGTCAAGGTCGACAGCGCTTCGCAGTACGCTCGCAACGCGCAGTCTCGTACGGAGCTCGCGAGCGCCACCCGCGAACTGGATCGCGCCGAGCGGTTGGGGGACGCCCTGCCTCGAGCCCAGCGTGACGCCGCAGAGAACCGCGTAAAGGCCGCCCGGGCCGCGATCCGAAGCGGCAACGTGTCGGCGAGCCGCTCCATCATCCGCGCGCCCTTCGCCGGAACCGCCGCGCGCGTCTTCGTCGATCCGGGAGAGGTCGCGCCGCCTGGTTCGCCGGTCGTTCGCCTGGTCAACCTCGACCCCATTCACGTCGAGCTCTCGGTACCCGACCGCGACGTCGTCGCGCTTCGCGAGGGCATGCCGGTCCGCGTCCTGACGGGGGCGCGCGGGGAGGCCCACGTCGGAACGGTGAAACACGTGAGCCCCGCTGCCGATCTTCAGACCCGCGCGTTCCGCGTCGTGGTCGAGGTCCCAAACCCCGAGCGAACCTTGCTGCCCGGAATGATCGCGTACGTCTCCCTGGCGGAGGAAGTCGAAGCCGGGCGCGTCATGTTGCCCCAGTACGTCCTGGTGACGCGGCTCGAAGGCAACGGCGTCTTCGTCAACGATGGTGGGGTCGCGCGCTGGCGGCCGCTGGTGCTTGGACCCGTGATTCGCGACCAAGTGATCGTCGAGTCTGGCGTGACCACAGCGGAGCAGGTCATCGTGACCGGCCATCGTGAGCTCGCCGACGGTGACGCCGTGATCGTCAATCGAAGCGGGCGCTGCTGCGAAGAAGGACGCGTCATCTTTAGCGACGTGACCGCGAGCGCGGGACAAGCCGGGCAACCCGTCGCGCCCGCGCCGTCTGCGCCAGAGGGGTCTCCATGATTCGCGGACTGGTCGGTCGACGCGCGGTCGTCTACCTCGCGGTCGCGTGCACGGTCCTCTTCGGGTTGATGACGTACATCGGGCTGCCGCGCGAGGCGAACCCGGACATCGAGATCCCTGTCGTCACCGTGAGCACCCCGTACATCGGCGTCTCTCCGAGTGATGTGGAGTCGCTCGTCACGATCCCCATGGAGACGGAGCTCTCAGGCCTGAAAGACCTGAAGCGAATGACCAGCACGTCGTACGAGGGCGTCAGCGTCGTCGTGCTGGAGCTGGAGCCCGAGGCGAAGATTGACGAAGCGCTGCAGCAAGTGCGCGACCGGGTGAGCCGCGCGCGGACTCGACTGCCGCAAGATGTCGAGGAGACCGAGGTCGCCGAGATCAGCTTTAGTGATTTTCCGATTTTGATCGTGACCATTGGCGGCGACGTCGACGAGCAGCTCCTCGTCAGCCTCGCGGAGCGTTTCGAAGAAGATGTCCGGCGGATGCCAGGCGTGTTGGACGCGACGCTCTCCGGAGATCGAACTCGCGAGATCAAGGTTCAGATCGATCCGGTGCGACTTGGACACTACGGGCTCTCGCTCAACGACGTGGTCGGCGCGATCGGCAAAGAGAACGTCAACATCCCGGGCGGCGAGATCCGTACCGGCGACGCGAGCTTCTTGCTTCGCGTTCCAGGTGAGTTCTCTGACCCGAGCGAGCTCGGTGACGTCGCGATCAAGCGCGTCGGCGATCGACCCGTCTTCATCCGAGATGTCGCGCGCGTCGTGGACGGCTACGCGAGCCGGAACACTTACGCGCGCATGAACGGTCAGACCGCGCTCTCGATCGCGGTGAGCAAGCGCAACGGAGCGAACATCGTTGACGTCGCGGAGGGCGTGAAGGCGCTCATCGCGGAGCACGCACAGACCTGGCCGGAGGGCGTCACCTACCGCACGCTCGGCGACCAGTCGAAGATCGTTTACGACATGATCGGCGAGCTGGAGAACGGCATCATCACCGGGCTCCTCTTGGTGGTCGCGGTGCTCGTCTTCTTCATGGGCATCCGCAACAGCTTCTTTGTCGCGGTCGCGATCCCGCTGTCCATGTTGCTCGCGTTCATCGTCATCGACGCGCTCGGGATGACGCTCAACATGATCGTGCTCTTCGCGCTGATCATGGCGCTCGGGATGCTGGTCGATAACGCGATCGTGCTGGTGGAGAACATCTACCGGCATGTCGAGGAGGGCAAAGACCCCGTCACCGCTTCCATCGTCGGGACCGAAGAGGTCGCCATGGCGGTCGCCGCGTCCACCGCGACGACGGTGGCGGCCTTTGCGCCGCTGTTGTTCTGGACCGGCATGATGGGTCAGTTCATGGGCTTCATGCCGAAGACCATCGTCATCGTCCTCATCTGTTCGCTCGTGGTCGCGGTCGGGATGCTCCCGATCTTCACGAGCCGCTTCATGAAGAAGAAGACCAAGAAGGTCACGCGCGTACGGAAAACGGATGGAGTGGACGGGCCCTACCGAGAGGGCGAGTCCGAGGTCGAGGTCGAGGACAAGACGCGGAACCCGATCATGGGCGCGTACCAATCGCTCCTCGAGCTGTCGATTCGGCATCGCTACATCGCCGCCTTCATCGGCCTCGCGTCGCTCATTGGGACCTTCGTCGCGTTCGGCGCGCTCAACCATGGTGTCGAGTTCTTCCCAGACACGGATCCGAACCGTGCATTCGTTGCGGTCCGCGCGCCTGACGGAACCGATCTCGAGACGACCGACCGAATCGTTCGCCAGGTCGAGGCCATCTTGGCGGAGTGCGAGAACATCGACGTCTTCGTCGCGGAGACGGGGATCGCGGGCGGCGGAGATCCAATGGCGGGCACACAGTCCGCGACGAACATGGCGCGCATCACGGTCGACTTTTTGCCGGACCGGAACACGGTTCAAGATGGTCAGCGCGTGCGGGTCGAGCCGACCCCCGACACCATCGACTTCATACGCGCGCGTGTCGCCGAGATCGCCGGCGCGGTCATCCGCGTCGACAAAGAGAACATGGGGCCGCCAGTCGGGAAGCCGATCGATGTGCGCGTCTCCGGCGAGGACGTTCACGAGGTCGGTGCGCTCGCCGCTCGGGTCCGCCGTGACCTCGCCGAGATTGAGGGCACGACGGACCTCACGGACGACTATCGCGTCGGGCGACCCGAGATGCGGCTGCAGATTGACCGCGGCGCGGCGACGCGGGTGGGCGCGAGCACGCAGGCGGTCGCGAGCACCATCCGAACCGCCATCGCGGGTCAGAAGGCGAGCACGTTCCGTGATGGAGAAGATGAGTACGACATCATGGTCGAGCTCGCGCCAGAGTTCCGGACAGACCTCCAGTCGGTGCTGAGCTTGCGCATCCCGGGGCGAGAAGACACCAGCCCGAGCACCTTTCCGGTTCCGATTTCCACGGTCGCGACTTACGAGCTGGCGGGCGGAACGGGCGCGATCCGGCACCTCGATCGCGACCTGGTCGTGAGCATCACGGGCGAGGTCACAGAAGGCACAAACGCCAACGAGGTGCAGCAAGCGGTGCTCGAGTACATCGAGAAGGCGGAGCTGCCGACTGGCTTCACGCTCAGCCTCGGCGGGAGCAATGACGAGCAGAAAGAGACCGAGGCGTTCCTTGGGCGCGCGTTCTTGATCGCGATCTTTTTGATCTTGGGCGTGCTCGTGGGTCAGTTCAACCGCTTCGACATCCCGCTCATCATCTTGGCCTCAGTCGTCCTCTCGCTCGTCGGAGTGCTCTGGGGCCTGGTGATCATGGGGATGCCCTTCGGCATCATGATGACAGGGCTAGGTGTGATATCGCTGGCCGGCATCGTCGTGAACAACGCGATCGTGTTGCTCGACTATGTGGAGCAGCTGCGCGCGCGCGGGAACGAGGTGTTCGACGCGCTCGTGCAAGCGGGCATGACGCGCTTCCGACCGGTCGTGCTCACCGCGATCACGACCGTCCTCGGTCTTATCCCCATGGCCGTCGGGGTGTCGGTGGACTTCCGAAAGCTCTTCGCTGGGGACCTCGATCGCGCCTTGATTATCGGTTCGCAGAGCGCGACCTGGTGGGGACCCATGGCGGTCGCGATCATCGCGGGCCTCGCGGTCGCCACGGTCCTGACGCTCGTCATGGTGCCGACCCTCTACTCCATCTTCGATGACTTCAGTCGGCTGCGGGCGCGTCTGTTTCAGAAGCGCGCGGTCGCCGGTGGCATCGAAGAACCGCGCGATGAGGCGAGCGCCGAAGAGCCCGAGGACGCGAACGCCCGCGGTACGAAGGCGTCTGGGGTAATGCGCAAGTCGAGCGCGCCCGAGCCGGACGACGAAGTGGCGGCGGAGTGAGCGCGGGCGCGGTGATCGAGGCGTTCGCGCTCGGCGCGCCTCCCTGGCCGACCGACGATCCCTTCCTCTTCTGCGTCCACCACAAAGATGACTACCCGCCCGGGAACCTCAAGATGGGCGTGGACGAAGAGCTGCTTCGCGGTCGCCGGATCGGAATGGACTTCCAGCTCCGCGATGGGTTTCGGATGTACCACGGCGATTCCGTACCCGGGTTTCCGCGTCATCCACATCGCGGCTTCGAGACGATCACGCTCGCGCGTCACGGCTTGCTCGATCACAGTGACTCGCTCGGCGCGAAGGCGCGCTTTGGACGCGGAGACGTCCAGTGGATGACCGCGGGAGCGGGCATCAGTCACTCCGAGATGTTCCCGCTCGTCCGGGACGACCAGCGGAACCTCGCCGAGCTCTTTCAGATTTGGATCAATCTCCCGGCAGAAGACAAGATGACGCCGCCGGTGTTCGCGATGCTCTGGTCAGAGACCATTCCCCGCGTGCCCGTGATCAACGCGGACGGAAAGAAGAGCGAGGTCGACGTGATGGCCGGGGTGTTTCAGGACGCTCCCGCTCCCGCTCCTCCGCCCCGCTCGTGGGCTTCGCGTGAAGAAGCCGAGGTCGCGATCTACACGATCCGAATGGAAGCCGGCGCGACGCTCACGTTGCCCGCGGCGAGCCCGGGCCTCGGTCGCACGCTCTACTTCTTTGAGGGTGACGAGATAGAGGTAGGCGGCGTCCGCTTTGATCGCCACGCGGGCATCAAGCTCCGTTCGTCCCTCGCGACCTGGGTCGCGGCCAAGAGCGACTGTGAGCTTTTGATGTTGCAGGGGAGGGCGATTCGCGAGCCGGTTGCGCATCAGGGGCCCTTCGTGATGAACACGCGCGACGAGCTGCGCCAGGCGATTCGTGATTACCAGCGCACGCGGTTCGGGACGTGGCCGCACGGGAGCGACGCGCCGGTTCACGCGCGCGGGCTCGGTCGTTTCGCGGTTCACTCCGACGGCCGTCACGAAGAGCCGGGAGCTTGATCACAAAGCGCGCTGCCTCTACTCCTGAGAGCGATGCAACAGATCAGCGACACGCTCTTCACCTCGTCCCTGCCCATGAAGGTCGCGTCGATGGACATCCGGACGCGCACGTCAGTGGTGCGGCGAGGCGACGGTGGGCTCATCGTTCACCAGCCGGGACCGCTGGATGACGCCTTTCGCGGCGAGCTCGAGCAGCTCGGGACGGTCCGCGCGTTGATCGCCCCGAACAACTTTCACCACCTCTTCTTGAAGAAGTGGCGCGCAGCGTTTCCGGAAGCGGAGCTCCATGTCTCTGCCGGTATTCCCAACAAGCAAAAGAGCCTCTCGGTGACCGGCGTGCTCGGGACCCACGCGCCGGACGTGGTCGGGGACGCGCTCACGGGGCACTCCATGGAGGGGTTCTACGGGTTCGCCGGGCGCTTCGACGAGATGGTTTTTCATCACGCGCCGAGCCGAACGCTGATCGTGAGCGACCTGATCTTCAACCTGCCCGAGAAGATGGGCTTCATGGGCTGGCTCATGGACACCCGCGGCCGCGGGACGACGCGCTTGCTCCGCGCGCACATGAAGGACAAGCCGGCGATTCGGCGCTCGATCGATCACGTCGCGACGCTCGACTTTGATCGGGTCATCCTCGCGCACGGGGAGGTGATCGAGAGCGGCGGAAAAGCGGCGCTGCTCAGCGCGTACGAACGGCTCTGCTAGCCATCTCGTTCGGGGCTTTCGCTCGCGGCTTGCCGGGGAACCCTTCGACCACGAAGAGCGCGAGGGCGAGGACTTCGATGTGTCCGTGGAAGATCGCCATCCGCAAGTAGCCCGTTCGCGCGTCACCGACGTTGACCAACGCCCAGAGGGCGACCGCGACCGCCGTCATGGTCGCGATCACGAGCAGCGGGACCCCCAGGTCACGAATCAGCGCGTGCAGGCTCGCGCGGAACGTGCGGACGGTTCGCCGACCGCGGTCTTCTTCCGGGAGGAGCCGAAGCCACACCCAGTAGTGCATCGACTGGAGGAAGGCGAAGAGGAGCATCAAGCGCAGCGTGAAGTCACTGGGCACCCCGAAGGTGAGCTGGCGCTCGAGAAGCGGCGCGCTGATCCCCGTGAAGGTCATCGAGAGCCCGTAGGCGCGCGCGATGGAATCCGCTCGCCCGCTCAGGAAGAACGCGATCACGAGGAAGAAGACGCCGAGCGCGGCGAACTGAAGCGGGTGCCGGCGCGGGCGCCAGAGCCAGAAGAGCGCGAGGCCGATCAGGTTGTGGGCGTGCGCAAACACGAGCTGACCGATGAGCCCGCTGGTCCAGGCCGCTGCGGCGATGGACGCACACGCGAGGGCGACCCCTGCGCGGAGCGCGACCGGGCCTGCCGCGAAGAGGGCGGTCACCGCCGCGCCGACGAAGAGGACCGTAACGGAACCGGTGAGCCCCGAGGCGAGCAGCGAGAGCCCCGCGACGAGGAAGAGCGGACGGCGCGTGTGATAGCGACGTCGCGCGACCAAGTAACGGATGTCGCCAAGGACGTGAGGAACACCGAGCACGAGCGGGCCGAGCGCGAGGAGCGCGATCGGTACCGTGGTCGCGAGGGTCGCGGCCGCGATGCACGCAAACACCAAGGTCAGCGCGACCCGCAGCTCTTGGTCGATGACGAGTCGAGAGGCGACCGGGCCGAGCGCCTTCAGGAGACGCCACCGGATCCAATCGAGCGGCGCAACGAAACGGTCGAGGGTCGCGCGCACCGATTACGGCGCGTCGATCACCGCGCGGATCACCACGCGGCGTACTCCATGACCTCGTCGACGTCTTCGTCTCCGAGACAATCGGCGTTGCAGAGCATGAGCGCTTCGGCGACGCGAATGGCCACGTAGAGCTCGCGGGTTCCGTCTGCGGCGAGCTCGACGAAGCGCTCGCGTACGCCTTGGCGACCTAGGACCACGTTGAAACTGCGGACCAGCTCGCGGACCGACACGCTGGCGGGGGCGTCGAGGTTGGCGCCTTCTTCGTCCTCCGAATCGACCGCGCTGATGATGTCGCCGCGCCTCAGGATGAGGGCGCCTTCGTCTCCACCGAGCTTCTCGAGCTTCACCTCGCCAACGTCTGGGAGAAGGAGGCAGAGGGAGTCGATGATCGTTCTCGCGCTGGCTTCATCCGACTCACGGTAGAAGAGCACGTGGTCGCCGGTCACGCGACGCGCTGACGCGACCTCGTCGGTTCCCGCGTAGTAGAGCTCGAGCAGGTCGATCTGACGCGCGTCCGAATCCTCTTGTGGGTCGAGCGACGCAAAGTAGACGTCGAGGAGCGACTCGGAGAGATCGACGAGGAGCCCCGAGTCGCGAAGCGACTGCACGAAGGCGCGGTCGTTTTCTTCCGGAGTCGGCGGCGGAACGCTGGGTTCGCCGGCCATGGGGATGCCGAGAGCGTCCGGAATATCGAGGAGGACGGCGGAGGGCCCTGCGGATTCATCGACCAGAGCGGACTCCATCTCCGCCAGCATCTCCGGGGGGAGGGAGTCGGGGTCGGTCACCGAGTTCATCGGCTGCATGATCCACAAAATGCCGTCGAAGGTCGAGAAGCGCGGTCATTGCGCTGCCCAAGGGTGTGATCCGGAGCCGTTTTTACCCTTAGAATTGGACGAAGCAGATGGGGGCGGCCCTGCTGGGCTCAGCGATCTTGGCGGCAGAGCACGAAGTACGCGGGCATCCCCTTGCCGTTCTTTGTCGCGCGTCCGATCGACACGTGCTTCGAGACACCGCGCAAGACGTCTTGCGTTTGGTTGTAGACGAAGCGGGAGAGGCGCTGGTCGTTGCGCAGGATCGGCGGCCAGCCCGCTGGGTGCCGCGGCGGGATGCGGCAGTAGTCGATCAGAAGCTCGCCATCGGCGCTGTGCGGATAGGCGACGAAGTAGCCTGGTCCGACCGCGGTCTCGAGCAACGCGGAGTTGCGGTTGTAGCCCCAGAGCTCGCCTTCGGGACCAGCGTCGGGTCGCACGAACACCTTGGCGAACTCGCGGAAGGCGGGGAGCGTGTTCGTCCCGTGGTGAACCACTTCGTTCATCGGGCCCAAGCTCTCCGGCACCATGTACTCGAGCCCGATCTCGCGCTTCTGATCCGCCGCATCAAAGAGTCGGCGCTGCTGCTTCATCCCAAGCGCCCGCGTTTCGGTCAGGCGTTGCCGATGATCGAGCTCATCGAGGAAGGTGCCGATCGCGTCGAGGTCCGGCGAGGCGTAGGAGAGAAGGGCGGCGAGAGACATAGGTCGTTCTATGCCGCGCCCGGAGCCGTCAATCAACCCCAAGCGGCCGGCCGATGCGCCTCGATGGCCAAGCAGCCCGATCGTCGGCAAGATGTGCGGGTGCCTCTGCGCGAGATTCTGATCGACGAAGCGACCCGAAGCGGAGCGAGCGCGCCACGCCAAATGGAGTGGGACGTCGCGATCCACGAGCTCGTGGACCCGTTGGAGCTGGTTATGCGGTCAGACGCCGACTCCCTCTCCATCTCCCTTTCGCAACAGGACACGGTCCTTGAGCTGCGCGGGGCCGACGGAGAGACGCTTGAGACGGTGACCGTGCCGCATGATGCGCTCAACGATTTCATCGCGGAGTACGTCGATACCGTTCGTCAGATGGCGCGCGGCGACAGCGCGGGATTGGCGCGGCTTGAGGCCCTCGATATGGCGAAGAAGGTGGTTCACGACAAAGCCGGGCGCCGTTTGAAGCAACTGCTCCGGCCCTTTCAGATCGACCACCCGACCGCGCGGCGCTTCTTTACGCTTCTGCTGTGTCTCCGGATCGACACCACGCGCCTCACGGGCGTGCATGGTCACCGACGTTTTCTCTAAGAGTTACGGATGAGTTCGATTCCTCGCGCGGACTGACTGAGCCCTCGTTCATTTGCGTCGCCAAGAACCGCAACGAAAATCGCCGCCGGAACTGGCGCGATGACCATTCTTGAATCACTGTCCGCCGCTCGCTCAGGACAGAACATTGAAGAACCGACTCCACCTCACGCGCTCCCTCTCCACCTTCGCCGCTCTGTTGATCGGCCTGACCGGCTGCGTTGCCGAGGCGCCGTTGGGCGTCGACAACGGCGCGCTCACGAGAGCCGCGGAAGGAAGCCCAGAGGCGCTCGCGGTGCTCGCGTTGCTCAATAGCGATGAGACCACCAAGGAGATGCTCGACATCGACGCGGGTCTCGATCGCCGCGCCGCGGCTGGATTGATCAAGCATCGCGCGGGGCTCGACGGTGTCTTTCGGAACGGCGCGGGCGATGATGACCTCTACGATGACCTGCGCGAGGTGGACTCCATCGCCTACGTCGGCCCGTCCGCGATTGGAAAGCTGATCGACTACGCCGCGTCGCTCGACCTGACGCCCACCGGTGACGCGCCTCTTGGCACCTTCGATGGCGTCGCGTTCACGGTGGACGAAGGAGCGCGCGCGCTCGCCTTCGCGAACGCCGAGACCGTGGACGGTCTGTTGAGCGTGTTCGCCCGTCGGAGCTTGGATCCGCTCGTTAGCGAGCGACCCTTCGCGACCCTCGACGACCTCGCCGCGGTGTACTGGGTCGGACGCGCGACCCTCACTCGGCTCAAGGAGCACACGGCGGACGCGGGCGGGGAGATTTGCCAAGAGCGCAGTGACTGCCCCTCCGACACCTACTGTGTCGGGAACCCGCGCTCGCCTTTGGTTCACCACGGTCGGTGTCGCGACGTGACGCCGCTCCCGGGACAAGGCGAAGAGTGCACCGCGGATTCGGAGTGCGGCGCCGACCTGATCTGCAGCGGGACCGTGGTCTACGACGGCTCCGGCTGGTGCCGTCCGGCGTGGATGCGCGGCACGTTCCGCAACGACAGCAGCGCGGACCTCTCTCCGGCGCCCTGGGACACGGGCTTCCCGATCTTCGTCGCCGGCCTCGCCTCGGTCCCGGAAGACATCATCGTGCACTTGAACCTCTCCCACGAGGAGCCGCAGAGCGTCGTCGTGACGCTTGAAGATCCGAACGGCGTCGAGGTCACGCTCTGGGATCACGAGGACGGCCCGATCCCCTCGACCTTCCGCTCTGTCCCCAACTCCGGTGACGACAACGTGAACGGTGTCTGGACGCTTTACGTTCAAGCCGACGAGGGCTTCGGACGTCTCGACGGCTGGTCGATCGAGCTCTCCTCCCGCTTCGACTGAACCCGTCCCCGTGGACCGCGGTTTGCGCGTATAGTCGCCGCGCGCATGACCGATCCCGCAACACCCGATGAGCAGCGTGACCGCGGTCGCCTCGTCTATCGATGGGATCTCGACAAGACGTATCTCCGCACGGAGTTCGACACGATCAAGGACCTGCTTCGCACGGCCTTCGAGCCTCCCTCGCGGAAACGTACGGTTCCCGGCGCGGGTATGTTGTTGAGAGAGGTCCGCGCACAAAATCCGGCGGGTATCTACATCCTCTCCGGGAGCCCCGAGCAGATGCGTCGCGCGCTCGAAGCGAAGCTCCGCCTCGACGGAGTCCAGTGGGACGCCTTCACGCTCAAGCCCAGCCTCCGGAACCTCCTCAAAGGCAAGTTTCGGTTCTTGCGCGACCAGGTCAGCTACAAGCTCGCCGCGTTGATGGAAGCGCGGACTCAGGTCGATCCCGACACCCACGAGATCCTCTTTGGCGACGATGCGGAGGCCGACGCCTTCATCTACTCGCTCTACGCGGACATCGGCGCGGGCCGCGTGGACACGGAGACGCTGATGGAGGTGCTCACGCAGGCACGGGTGTACGAAGAGGACATCCCGCCGCTCGTTCGGATGGCAGAACGAGTGCCGCGCAGGGACGCCGTCGAGCGCATCTTCATCCACCTCGACCGCATGTCGCCACCCTCGGGCTTTCAAGACTTCGGTCGTCGGGTGTGTCCGTTCTACAACTACTTCCAACCGGCGCTGGTCTTGCTCGAGGACGACGCGCTCGATGCGTCTCAGGTCTTGCGGGTGGGCGCCGAGATCGTGATCGACCACGCCTTCTCTCCCGACGCGCTCATGGCGAGTTTTCTTGAGCTCAACAAGCGCGGGTACGTCGGTCCTCGGGCGGCCGACCTCTTGCTCGAGCAAATGGAGAACGTAGAGCGGGCGACCTTCGCGAACGCGGCCGGGGCCTTGCGCGCGTTCGGCAGCTCACTGGGCCGCCGTAGAAGCGAGCTGGGCCCGAAGCTCCCAGTGGAGCCGGTTTCGCTGGACTACGTCGCGCTCTTCGCACGAGATCGCGCTCGCGCGCATGCCGCGAAGCGACGTGCAAAGTGGCGCCCCGGGTGATGGGGCTTTGAGTCGACGTTTCCCCTGGCTGGCATTACGTTCTCTAAGATGACGCCGCGGACTCGACGAGCAGGCCAAAGCGCCCACGACCGAAGCGGTCTCGGCTCCTGGTCGCGAAGCGCCTTCCTCTTCGCGCTCTGCGGTCTCTTCGCGATGGGGTGCGGCGCGAAAACCGGCCTCTACCTTCCGGACGCGGACACCGGAGTGGACACCGGGATCGACGCGGGAGTCGACAGCGACATCCCATGCATTGAGATCCCGGAGGACGGCGGCCCGATCGATGTCGACCTCACGCTCGAGGCCGAGGTGGGGCGCGCGGACGTGGTCTTCCTGATCGACGTCACCGCGTCGATGACCGAAGAGATTTCGCAAATTCGAAACCGGCTTCGTGACACCTTGGCCCCCGAGATTCAGTCCGCCATTCCCGACTCTCAGCTGGCCGTCGCGACCTTCGCCGACTTCCCGGTGGAACCGTTCGGCGGACGCGACGACACGCCGTTCAATCTACGCCTCCCGGCGACCAACGACATCCCAAGCGTCCAAGCCGCGGTGAACGGCATCGAGCTGGGCAACGGTGTCGATGGTCCCGAGAGCCAAGTCGAAGCGCTCTACCAACTCGCGACTGGCGAAGGCATCGGTTCGTTCGTTCCTCCCTCCGCGGGCTGTCCCATGGGCGGCGTGGGGTACGCCTGTTTGCGGAACGACGCGCTCCCGGTGGTGCTGCTGTTCACCGACGCGCTCTTCCACAACGGACCGGGCGGCGCGGATCCCTACACCTCGATCGTTCCACCTCCCCACTCGTACGGCCAAGCGGTCGACGCGCTGAACCGAACGGGTATGCGGGTCATCGGGTTCGACTCCGGGGACGGTACGCCGCGAACGATCCTGCGACGCTTGGCGCGCGACACGGGCGCGGTCGCGGGCGGAGATCCTCTCGTCTTTGACATCGGCGTCCGAGGCGAACGCTTGGGCAGTCAGGTCGTCGAGGCCATCCGAACGTTTGCCAGCAACGCGCGCTTTGATATCGACGCCGTCGCCAACGACCCCGATCCGGGCGACGGTGTGGACGTGCTCGCGTTCATCGACGCGATCAGGCCGCTCGGCGCGGAACCGATGAGCGGCATCGAGTCCATTGACACAGCGGCAGGTGCGTTCCGGGGCGTCGTGGCTGGCACGCGGGTGACGTTCCAAATCGTCGTGCGCAACGACGCGGTTGTCCCTGGGCCGACCTCGCGCAGCTTCGTGCTCGAGATCGTCTTCCGCGGAGACGGACGCACCCGCTTGGGTCGCGAGTTTGTCGAGCTGCTGATCCCCGGCGAGGACGGGTCTGGCTGCGACGATCTCGGCGAGTGAAGCCCGCGTCATGACCGATCGGTGCGCGTCGCGACGACTCGCGGTATGGATCGCCATCGCGGCGCTCTCGATCGCGGCGGGCTGCGGAGCGAAGACGGGGCTCCTCGGGGACGACGCCGAACCGCCTCTGGACACGATGGTCGACGCGGCCGAAGACGTCCCCGTCGACGTCGCGCCCCCGCGCTGTATCGAGGTCCCCGAAGACGGTCGCGCGGTTGCCGAAGTAGAGGTGTCCGCGACCCTCGCCGTGGTGGATCTCTTCTTTCTCGTGGACGCGACCGCGAGCATGTTCGACGAGATCGAGAACGTGCGGAACGGGCTCACCCGCACCGTCGTCCCGGCCGTTCGCGAGCTCATCCCAGACGCGGCGTTCGGGCTCGCGCTGGTGGGCGAGTTTCCGGTCTCGCCACATGGTCCAGACGGGATCTCTCCGTACGAGCTGCGGGTCCCGGTGACCGTGGACGCAGGGGTCGTCGCCGCGGCGCTTCTTCGTCTCCCGTCCTGGGGCAACTTCGACGACCCTGAAGCGCACATTGAGGGGCTCTATCAAGTGGCGACCGGTGACGGGCTTGAGCCCTTCATCGCGCCGTCTGTCGGTTGCCCGCGCGGCGGGAGCGGGGGCGCGTGTTTTCGTCCGGAGGCGCTCCCCGTGGTTGTCTTGATCACCGACGCGCCGTCGCACAATGGTCCGCCTGGCGTCGAGCCCGTCTCCCCCTACGCGCCCGTACTGGGCGGGGCACGTCCACATTCATACGAGGACGCCATCGCGGCGCTCCGTGAACTCGGCGTGTTCGTGATCGGACTCGGCGCGAGAGACGCACGCGGTTCTCCTCCCACCGCACACCTCCGCGCGATCGCGCGTGACACCGATGCGCTGGACGGTTCCGGAGAGCCGCTCGCTTTCGACATTGGTGATCGGGGGCGCGTGGATGAACGCGTGGTCGATGCCGTTCAGCGGCTCGCGGGCTCCACCCCGCTCGACGTGGACGTTGTGGTCGAGGACGTGGCAGGAGACGCTTACGACGCGCGTGAACTGGTGACCGCGATCGCGGCCAGCGGGGCGTTCCCGATGAGCGGAGTCGCGCGCTTGGCGGGAAACGAGTTTTTCGGAGTTACCCCGGGAACGCAGCTTCAGGCTTCGCTGACCGTGAGCGCTGCGGGCCTGCCGATCCCGCCGGGAGTTCGCGTCCCCGCACGGGTGGTGTTCCGCGCGTTCTCCCGGAGCGTGATCGAGCGGGTGGACGTGGAGCTCGTCTTGGGTGCGCGCTGCGCTGATCCGTAGGCCGTCACCGTTCGTTCGCGCACGGGTGTTGCGGAGACGGCACAGGTCGGCCCGAATCTCACCCACAAAGCGCCGGGGACGACCTGGCATTGGAGTTGCTTTCGCAGTAGGTCGCGGTGCAGTACACAGAACATCTTGCGCGACCCAGGGCGCGTGTCAGGGATCACATGATGCAAAGTCAGATGAAGCTGTTTTTCGGGCGCGCGGCGGTGATGCTCACCTTGCTGGCGATGGTCGGCTGTGGCTCGAAGTCCGGGCTCAAGGTCCCGCCTCCGAGTGACGCTGGGGTGGACACGGTCATCGACACGTTCGTGCCGCCCGACACGTTTGTTCCGCCCGACACCGATGTCCCCGATACCGAGCCGCCGCCCGATGAGTGCATCGAGCTCCCGATCGATGAGCCGCCCGAGTTCGTCGACGTCTCGTTCCTCGCGCGTATCTCCCGCGCCGATGTCCTCTTCTTGGTCGACGTGACGGGCAGCATGTCCGACGAGATCGAGCAAATCCGCGAGTCCCTTCGCAGCGTGATCGTCCCGGAGATGGTCCGAACGATCCCGGACGTCAACATCAGCGTCGCGTCGCTCGCAGATTTCAAGGTCTCGCCCTACGGTGGGATGACCGACGACCCCTTCGTTCTCTTTCAGCGCTCCACTTCGAACATCGACGACGTTCAGCTCGCGATCGATCGACTCGAGGCGACCAACGGAGGCGATGGGCCGGAGAGCCAGATCGAGGCGCTCTACCAAAGCGCGACGGGTGAAGGGCGCGGCGTTCACGTGACACCTGCGCGTTGCCCCGCCGGCACGATTGGATACCCGTGTTTCCGCGCCGGCGGTTCGCCGATCATCTTGCTCTTCACGGATGCGGAGTTCCACAACGGCCCGATGGGAGCGTTCCCGTACGGCGAGCCGCCGATCCGGCCGGAGCCCGCCGATTACGAGCAGACCGTGGACGCTTTGCAGTCGATCGGCGCGAAGGTGTTGGGTCTCTTCAGTGGGTTCGGTGATGGCGGTGATGCGTTGAACCACTTGCAGTCGATCGCGCGTGACACCGGCGCCGTGACGCCTGACGGGGAGCCGATCGTCGTCGACATCGGGACACGTGGGGAGCGGCTCGACACCGGCGTCATCGACGTTGTGTCGCGATTGGTCGACGAGGTCCCGATCGACATTGACGCGATCGTGGAAGACTGGCCGGGTGATGATCTCGACGCCCGCGAGTTCGTCACCGCGATTGAAGCGCGACGCGCGCGACCGGCCGATGGCGCGATCAACCGTGGTGACCGGTTCGACAACGTGACGCCGGGCACCGAGGTGTTCTTCCGCGTGCAGCTACAGAACGAACTGATCGAAGCCGGACCGGAGCCGATCATCTACTACCTCACGATCGTCTTGCGCGGAGATGGAGTCACGCCGCTCCGCGAGCGGACGGTTCAGGTCGTCATCCCCAGCGTTCGGGGCGACGGCTGCGAGGACCTCTAACGGACCCCGCGACGCGTGCCAGCCGCGCGCGCGTCGCTTGAGATACGCGACGAGCGCATCGCGTACTTCGCGGTGACGCGTCAGGAGCGCGAAGTGACCACCGTCGACGGCGTGGCCTCGCGCTCTCGCCGCGCGCAGGTAACGGCGCAGCGGACGGGACATCGGATCGGCGCGTCCATACACCCCGTAGATCGGCAGGCCGCGAGGCGGGCGCGCGCCTGACGAGCCGGAGATCAAGACCAGCGCGTCGAGGCGCCGACGGAGTCGAGGCGCCAGTCGACTCGCTCCGATCGCGCCGTTGCTCAAACCGATCAAGACCACGTGGTCCACGTGCTCTTGTTCCCGCGCGAGCGTGATGGTCTCCGCCACCGTCGCGCGGTCGCGCCACCAAGCGCCTTCGAACGAGGTGGACGGGCAGTACGTCGATCCGCCTGCGTCACGCACCGCGACCGCGACCTGCCAACACGGGAGCGCGAAGTTGCCGGCGTAGCCGTGGAGGAACACCGCGACGAAGCGCGGCGCGGCGACGCGGTAGCTGAGCAAGTCGCGCGTCTCTCCCTGCCCGTTTCGGAAGGTCGACGCGATGGGCGACGCGGCGTCCCCGACATCGGCCTGCATCCTCTCGTATCCATCGATGGTCGCGCCGAGCAGCTCGAGCCCTCCCTCCGGAACCGCGCCGGTGATCGCGATGGCCGCGGTCGCGGGGATCACGATGTCGCGCTCGGGGACGATCCGGTTGAGGAGCCGCGCCGTCGAGACGCGTCCTTCGTGTACAGAGCCGAGTGAGAAGCGCAGCTCTCCCGACCCGATCCCGCCTAGCCGGGCGAGCATGAGCGTCATGAGCGCCGCGAGCGCGTAGAGACGGCGACGCTTGTCGAGGACCACCAGTCCGCCCAGCGCCAGAGAAAAGGCGACCGCCCACGGAGAGAGGCGGAGCGTGATCTCCACAATGATCAGCAGCAGGAGCGCGAGCCGTGTCCGGTCGCCCTTGGCAGGTTGGCTCATCCAGCAAGGGTTGTGGATGAATGTGGCGATGATGTTGCGAGCCAGAGTCGATACGCGCGCATCGCTTTGATATAGCTCCCCGGCTCATGTCCGACGCGCTTAGTGAGGGTCTCGCCGCGGCCGAGATCCGGCCCGCAGAAATTGTAAGCGCCATGGCGGCGGGGCGGCTCGATCTGCGCGGATGCTCGCTCGGCGCCGCGAGCTACTTATTGCACCGCGCCCAACCGCTCGACGCCTCCCGTCCTCCGGTGTTGGTCGTCGCGCCTGATCTGAAGAGCGCCGAGCAGGTCGCGAGCTCGCTTCGGTTCTTCGCGGGTCCGCGTGACGAAGACGCGCCGGATACCGTGCTCTCGCTTCCGCACACCGACAGCACACCGTACCTCGACGTCGCGCCAGACCGACGCGCGGCGATGGACCGCTTGGCCGCGCTCTTTCATCTCGCCAGTGAGCTCCCGACTCGGTTCGTCGTGGTCCCCGCGCCCACTCTCGCGCGCCGAGTGCCGCCGCGCGACGCGGTGAAGAAGCGCTCCGCGATGGTACAGGTCGAGGAGGAGCTCGACCGTGAAGAGTTCATCCGCCTGCTGAGCGAAGCCGGGTACCTGCGCGTTCCGGTCGCGGAAGACCCAGGTACCTTCGCGGTTCGCGGCGGCATCTTGGACGTCTTCCCGCCACACGCGCCGTACCCGGCGCGGATCGATCTCGACGACTGGCTGGTGACCTCCATCAAGCTATTCGATCCAGACGATCAGCGGACCATTCGCGAGGTCTCGCGCGTCTTTGTGCACCCCGTTCGCGACACGCTCCTTGGCAAAGAGGAGCTCGCGCGCGCGGTGACCGGGGTGCGGGATCTCTGCGACGACATGAACGTCCCGACCGAGAAGTCGCGCCAGCTGATCGACGAGCTCAAGAGCGGGCGGGCGTTCTACGGGATTGATGGGTTTACGCCCGCGTTCTACGAGTCGCTGGAGACGCTCGTCGACTACCTCCCCACCGGGACGGGCGCGGTGGTGCTCGACCCCACGGCGGTCGCGCGCGCCTTCGACGAGGAGCTCGAGCGCGCGGAGTTTGATCGTCAGGCCAAGGTCGCCGACCTCGCGCCGACATATCCGCTCGAGTCGCACTACCTCACCGCCGAGGAGGCGGTCGCGACCCTCACCGCGCGTCCCCTGACCGTGATCCACCGCGCCGCGATGGGAGGTGGCGACGAGGACGAAGCGTTCGCCGCGCTGGAGCCGACCACCGCGATGCTGGAGCGGGGCGACGTAAAATCCGTTGGCGCCGAGGACCAAGCGCCGCTCGTCGCGATGATGCGGGCGCAACGCGCGACGGACCCTCACGCCGCGATGTTGCCCGCGACGATGAAGGTCAGCGAGTGGATGGAGGCGGGGCTGCGCGTCGTCTTGACCGCGCGGACCACCTCACAAGCGGAGCGCCTGGTCTCGTTGCTCAAAGCGGACGGGCTCGAGGTCAGCGGTAAGCCCGAGCCGTTCCAAGAACCGGAGCTCCCACCGGCTGGTCAGGCGCGGGTGCTCATCGGTGGCCTGGGGAGCGGCTTCGTCTACGGCGCCGCGGGACTGGTCTTCCTGACCGAAGAAGAGATCTTTGGAACGCGCGGGCGGCGCGGCGGAAAGAAGAAGCGCAAGCGTCGCTCCGGCAACGCGCAGGCGTTCTTGCAGGACCTCCGCGAGCTCGCGGTTGGCGACTTTGTCGTCCATGTCGACCACGGCGTCGGCAAGTACCTGGGGCTCCAGAAGAAGCCGATCATGCAGAGCGGCTACGAGCGACTCAAAGGCGTACCGCAGCGTCACCTTGAGGTGCTCATCATCGAGTACCAAAAGGGAGACAAGCTCTTCCTGCCGGTCACCCGTCTCAACCAAATTCAGAAGTTCGCGAGCGAAGGACACAAGCCGAAGCTCGACAAGCTCGGCGGCCAGTCGTTCGCGAAGAAGAAGGGCAAGGCGAAGAAGGCGGTTCGGCGCATCGCGGACGACCTGCTCAAGCTCTACGCGAAGCGCGCCGCGATCACGCGCCCGGGGTTGCCAGCGGCAGACCGTCTCTTCTCCGAGTTTGAGGCGACGTTTCCCTTCGACGAGACGCGCGATCAAGCGCAGGCGATCGACGATGTGCTTGGCGACCTGGAGGGGCCGCGCCCGATGGACCGCCTGGTCTGCGGAGACGTGGGCTTCGGCAAGACCGAGGTCGCGATCCGGGCGGCGTTTCGAATGGCGATGGCGGGGCGACAGGTCGCGATACTCTGCCCGACCACGGTCCTCGCGCAGCAGCACTACTTGAACGTGTCGCGCCGCTTCGAGGGCTACCCGCTCGAGGTCCGAACGCTCTCTCGTTTCGTCGACAAGGCGACCTCTACCGAGACCCTCGCCGGACTGAAGAGCGGCAAGGTCGATGTCGTGATCGGTACGCATCGGCTCTTGAGCAAAGATGTGCACTTCAAGGAGCTCGGGCTCCTCGTGATCGATGAAGAGCAGCGCTTCGGCGTGACGCACAAGGAGCGGATCAAGACCCTCCGTTCTCGCGTCGACGTGCTCACGCTGAGCGCGACCCCGATCCCGCGGACCCTGCAGCTGGCGATCGGCGGGATGCGCGATCTCTCGCTCATCACAACGGCGCCGGTGGATCGCCGCGCGGTCCGCACGTTCGCGCTTCGTTGGGACGACCACACGTTGGGAGAGTCGATCCGGCGCGAGGTGAACCGCGGTGGACAGGTCTTCTTCGTCTACAACCGCATCGACGGGCTTTATGAGCGCGCGCAGCGCTTGAGCGAGTTGCTCCCCGATGTGCGCTTCGCGGTCGCGCACGGCCAGATGAAAGAGGGCGAGCTCGAGCGCGTGATGAACGGCTTCGTCGACGGTGACTACGACGTGCTCTGCTCCACCGCGATCATCGAGTCGGGCTTGGACATCCCCCGAGCCAACACGATGATCGTGGATCGCGCGGACATGTTCGGCTTGGCGCAGCTGTATCAGCTCCGCGGTCGCGTCGGTCGTTCACGCGAGCGCGCCTACTGCTACTTGGTGACGCCGCCGCCGCGCACCATGACCGACGACGCGCGGGAACGCATCGCGGCGCTGGAGCGGTTCACCGAGCTCGGCTCCGGCTTTCAGGTCGCGTCGCTCGATATGGAGCTGCGCGGCGTGGGTGATCTTCTCGGCGCGGAGCAGAGCGGCAGCGTCGCGCTGGTAGGTTTCGATATGTTCGTCCACATGCTCGAGGAAGCGGTCGCGCAGCTCCGCGGCGAAGAGATCACGCAAGAGGTCGACACCGAGATGACGGTGGATCTCGAGCACACGATTCCAGAGGACTACATCGCGGATGTCGGCCTGCGGCTCTCGTTTTACAAGCGCTTCGCGGCCGCCCTCGACGTCGACGCGATCGCGGAGCTGGCCGGGGAGATGGAGGACCGCTTTGGTCCGCCGCCCGAGGAAGCTCTCGCGCTCGTCCGCGTCATGCGCCTGCGCCCGTTGCTTCGTGAGTTCCGTGTGCTCGGGTGCGAAGCGCTCAAGAAGCGGGTGACCCTTCACCTGAAAGACGATACGCCGCTCGATCCGCAAAAGGTGATGGGGCTCGTGACTCGCGACAAGCGCTACCAGTTGAGCCCGGACATGAAGCTCACCTGCCGCTTCGGAGAAGAGGGCGATCCGGTCGAGCGTGTCGAGAGCGTGATGCGCACGCTCCGGCCGCTTTGCTAGACAAGGGGTCTTTCCTTTTTGATCAGGGGCTTTGTTTTTTTAGACCCTCGCGGCCAATTCACCCGAAACGTTCGCTTCGCTCACGGAGCGCGCTCACTCGCGAACGCCGCGTTCGGTCACCGTTGGTTCCCTTTGCTGATGCGTTCGCGATGAGCACTTGAGCTAGAAGAAGCTGAGGATGGGCGGACCTTCGTCTTCGGGGTCCTTGTCGCCGTCGTCGCCATCATCGTCATCGTCGCCATCGCCATCGCCGCCGTCGTCGCCGTCACCGTTGGTGCCTCCAGGAGTTCCGCTGTCCCGATCGCGGTCACCGTCTCCGTGCGTGCCGGGGCCCTTGGACGGACCGATCTCAAGGTCGCCGTGGGGGTTGTGGATGTTGCCCGCTCCGCCGTTGCCACCGCCTCCGCCGAAGACGATGATTCCGTCCCGGTCACCGTGCGCCGCGGTCCGCGGCACGTACGTCCCGGTGTTCGAGTCCCAGACGTACTCACCGGGAGCGAGCGGCGTGAACATCTCGTCGCAGAGCGCGGCGCATCCGGCGCGCACGCCTCCGCCGACCACCTCGAGATATTCGCGGACGGTGTCGTCGAGCTCACGGCACGCGCCGCTGGGGGTGGGGTGATCGATCTCGACACGCCGCCCGCGCACAAATGAGCGGACCTCTCGCTCGATGTGGTCGAGGGCTTCGAGCGTGACGCACATGACGTTCGCGGGTGCTTCTTCCCTGTGGTCACGTGAGCAGTACCGCTTCTCGCAGTCTTGCGACGAGAGCGGCATCGGACCGCTGACCGGCGGTCCGAGCGGCGCGCCATCCGGATCAAAGTGTTGAACCGTGAGACCCGCGCTTCGGTTGAACCGCAACCTGATCTCGCCGCGGGGCTCCAGCGAGCCTTCCTCGTTCACCTCCACGACGTCGTTCGCGTAGTGCCACGAGCGCGTGCGCCAGCTGGTCTGCGTCACGACCGCGTGAAGCTCATATCCATCCACGCAGAGCGCTCCGCTCGTGCACGTCGTATCGCGAATGACGGTCACCACGTTGCCGATCTCCCACCACATACATTCTCGACCTTCTTCGGTCTCGCACTCCCCAAAGTCATCAACGCTCTCGCCCGCGAACGCCTCCGCCAGCGTCGCGTCGATCGCCATCCCGTCGAAGAGCGGTGTTCCTGCGAGGACCCGATCCGCGAGTTCCGGACCCGCCGCGAGAGGTTGGGAAGAGGTTCCGACGGACGCGTCAACACAGCCGGCGGCGAGGAGAGTCAGCAGCGCGGACGCGATGGGACGGTTTCGGAAGAGTGTGTTCATGCCTCTAAGGTGGTGCGCGGCACGCGGTGCGGAAACTCGCGACTTTTGCGACCCTAAGGCCGTGAAACGAATGGTGTTTCGTACCGGCCGACTCGAGTTCACTCGCGTCAGAACGTCGCTTGAAAACCGTGCCCGCGCCGTCCACGCTCCCGCACATGACCGCCTCGCGTGATCTCGACGCTATCTTCGACGCCGACCGTGCTCTTCGCCGTGCGGAGCGCGCGCTTCTGAAAACCGGAAAGAAGCCGCTCGCGCGTTTGCTCGCCGACGCGGTCACTGAGGCGAAGGCCCTCCAGGATCCCGCTGAGGCTTCGCTTCGGTTGGAGCGCTTGGCGGACCTCTGCGCTCAGGTGCCAGGACCTCTGATGGCGGACACGCTCGTCGCGATCCTCGACGTCGACGACGACCGGGTGCGGGTGTGTGCAGGCGAAGCGATCCGCGACGTCGGCTTTGAGCGCTACGCCGAGATCGCCTACGCGATCGAACGCGCCATCGAGCGCGCGGAACAGTTCACCGCGTTGTCGGAGCTGCCGTTCGTCCTAGCGGAGATCGGGGAGCCGAGCGCGGTCCCGCTCATGCAAGAGATGGCGGCCGCCGCGAAGAGCGCGGGTCGACCGGAGATCGTCGCGTCGGTGATCGAAGCGTTCGTCGAGCTGCGCGATCCCGAGTGTCTCCCGTGGCTCGAGGAGCAGAGGAGCGATCGCACAGAAGTCATACTCGAAGGTTTCGACAACACGCGCGCGACCCTCGGTGTGCTCGCGACCGAAGCGCTCGCCTTGCTGATGGGCGGCGCGGACCATGAAGAAGAGGAGTAGCGCCTGGGCGCTCGCTCTGTTTCTTGTCGGCTGCACGTGTGAAGAACGCGTCCCGGATCTGCTGCCGCCCGCGGGAGGGCTCCAGTCGCTGCGCGCAGTGCGTGTCGGTCACGCGTTCGCGCTGACCGACCACGAGACCGCGAGTTGGATCGACACGATGACCGGTGATGCGCTGGCGACCGCGCTCGCCTCAGCGCTCGATGCTCCGTTCCGGCTCGAACCCGACGCCCAAGTGATCTGGCAAGGAGACGTTCTCGGGCTGCGTGACCGCGCAGGTTCGCTGAACGAGTCGAGCGAAGCGCGCGCGGCGATCGTGCAGCGGGCGGACCGACTCGTCTCGAAACTGTCGCTCGCACCGCGTCCAGCGCTCATCTCGCCGCCAGGAGCGCTCCCGCCTTCCATCGTGTCGCACCTCCCCGGGTTTTCCGTTCAAACGTCTGAGCTTCCTTCGCTGATGCATGAGCGCGCCTTCGGACTGCGCCGCGTGTTCTTCGTCGCGCTCTCGGAAGATGGAGCGACGCGAGCGCTTTACTCGCGACTCATCGCGTGGGCTCCGGGAGGCGACCCGTGGCTCACGAACGTGGTCGGCGATCTCGAGATCCTGCGCTTCGAAGATGGCGCGCTCATCGAAGCGCGCGTGTTCGATCTCGAGCGCGAGACGTCAACGCTGCGAGAGTTGACCCACGCGGCGGGAGTCCCGGGCATCGGCGCGGATCACCACGTCGCGCTCTTCGACCCACCGGTCGCGCTCTCCGCGCTCCCCTGCGCGAGCTGCCATGACGACGATACGATGATGAGCCTGCCGCGCGCGGATCTGTCGATCGACGCGCGGGTCGACTCGATCCTCGCTCAGCGCGCGACCCGCTCTAGGAGCTCGTCGCGAAGTGATCGAAACCGCGTGGGTCAATCACGTCACCGTCGACGCGGATCACGTCGCCCTCTGTGATGGTCCCGATTCGGGTCGCGCCGTCGACCCGGTCTCGGTCTGATGTGAAGAGGAGGGCGTAGTCCTCTCCGCCGAAGAGGACCGCGTGTCGCTCGTCGAGCTTCAACAACGATGCGGCTCGCTCGCGACCGGAGAGCGCTGGGATCTTATCGAAGTCGAGAGACGCGCCGCAGGACGACGCGCGGGTCAGATGTGCGAGGTCGGCGACGAGCCCGTCGGAGAGATCGATCGCGGCGCTCGCGAGTTCGTGAACGGTGGAGCTCATCGCGAACGGGATCAAGGGGCGCTGAAACGCGTCCACGAAGGGGGCGAGCAGCGGCACGGGTGATTGGTGGGTGATCGCCGCGAGACCGAGCCCCGCGCTGCCTGGGCGTCCGACAACGAAGATCCCGTCACCGGGGCGCGCGCCGTTTCGTTGGACCGGTCGCGGGCACTCTCCGATCACGGTGGTGTGGATCGAGAGGACCTCCGCGCTCGCGAGGTTGCCCCCGATGACGGTGGCGCCGGCCTCTTCGGCGGCGCTCGCGATGCCCTCGATCAGTTCGTCGAAGGAGTCCTCCGTGAGCACCGGGAGCGCAAGGGAAGAGAGGACGTGGCGCGGACGCGCGCCCATCGCGATGACGTCGCTGAGCGCCGCGATCGTGGCGCGTCTCCCGAGCGTCTCCAGGGACATCCACGCGCGCCGAAAGTGGACCTCTTCGATCGCGGCGTCGACGCTGATGACCTGCCTCAGCGAAGTGGGCGCGAGCACCGCCGCGTCGTCGCCAATGCCGAGGCCATCGCGCGAGTCTGTGCTCGCGTCTCGCTTCGTGAAGCGGGCGCTGAGCCGAGCGATGCGCGCGAACTCGGATCCGGGCGCGTCGTCACGCGAGGTCATCGCTACTCGGAGGCGGGGAGCGTGACGCAGAACTCGGTGCCTTCGCCGAGCGCGCCCTCAACATCGATCGTGCCCTCGTGGGCGTCGACCAGTCGCTTGACGATCGAGAGCCCGAGACCCGCGCCGCCGTGTACGCGCGTGCTGCTTCCGTCGACTTGGTAGAAGGCCTCGAAGATCCGCTCCCGAGCGCCGCGCGGGATCCCGATGCCGTTGTCGATCACCCGAATCGCGATCGCGCGCCGAACCGGCGCCATCAGCACCAACCCGCGGCCGGACGCGCCAGGTTCGGGGCCCAGTTCGTCGGGGGTCGCGCTGAGCTGAACGAGGCCGCCTTCGTCGACGAACTTGATCGCGTTCTCCATCAGGTTGAAGAAGATCTGCTGAAGCCGCACAGGGTCCCCTGCGATCGGCGGGAGGTTAGGCGCGAGCGTGAGCGCGAGCTCGACATTCTTCGCGGCCGCGATCGGACGCATGGTCGAGAGGATGTCTTCGAGGAGCGCGCGCGGCGGGACCGCTTGGGTCTTCACGGTCGCTGACCCGAGCTCGAGCTTGTTCAGGTCGAGGAGGTTCGTGATGAGCGTGAGGAGCTGTTCGCCCTTCTGATGGATCGTCTCGACGAACTCGCGCTGGTCGTCGTTGAGCGCGCCCGCCATGTTCTGCGAGAGCATCTCCGAGTAGCCGATGATCGAGGTGAGCGGGGTCCGTAGCTCGTGGCTGACCGTCGCGAGGAAGTTCGACTTCAGCCGGTCCAGTTCGCGAAGCCGGTCGTATGCGACCTGGAGCTTGGACGTCTTCTCGGCGAGCTCTCGGTAACCCGCGCGAACGCTACGTACGTGCATCTCGCTCGTCAGGTGCGCGCGATGACTGGAGTGAAGGAGGACGTCCAAGATGCTCCGGAGATGCGCCACGACGCGCTCCGCGGTCTCGGGTCGCACGCGCGGCATCTCGGCGAGGTGCCGCTGCGCTTCTTGACGATCGACGTCGGCGAGCTTCAGCAGCGTCTTCGGGACGCGCGTGAGCTCTTCGGGGAGGTACGGACCGAGCACGAAGCGACCGATGCGGTGCCCCTGGTACTCAATCGGAACGATCATGTAGCGCGCGCCCGTGAAGCAGGGGTGCGAGAGCACCGTACCCTCATCGGGAACATCATCTTTGACCGCCGTGACCGTCGCTCCGCACGCCTTGCGACCCGCGGTCAGCGTGTTGACGTAGGAGCAGATGTCGCGCTCCTCATGAACATCGGCGAGGAGGGCGCCGTCTTCCTGGAGCACGCGGATCGACAAACCGAAGAGGTCGTAGAACGAGCGACAGATCTCTTTCAGCGCCTCTCGATCGACGACGTCGTCGAGTCGACGAATGTCGCCAAACGCGATGTCCAGGGCCGCTTCTAGATCGCTCATGGCGCCTCTCGAAAAAGTCGGTTGTTAACCGCGGTGATGAAGTCGGCCGACGTGACGCCGACCTTCTCTTTGAGCCCGTGTCGTTCCTCCAGATGTTGAACCGTGAGGTCGATCAAGCCGAGGAGGGTTTCTTTTACGCCGACGCCGCGAATGGCGACTGCTTTGAACACGGGTTCTTTGCCGTGGGCCGCGAGGCGGTCGATCTCTTCGTCGGTCCGGATGGCCGGAAGGTCGCGCTTGTTGAACTGGATCACCAACGGGTGGGTGTCCGCTTCGAAGCCGTTCTCGGTGAGGTTGTCCTGCATATCCAGAAACGCGAGCTGGTTCGCCTTTGTCTCCGAACGTCGCGAGTCCGCGATGAACGCGATCCCGTCGCATCCTTGGAGCACCAAGCGACGCGTGCTCGCGTGGATGACCTGGCCCGGGACGGTGAACAACTTCAACCGAACGTTGATGCCTTTGGTCGCGCCGATCGAGAGGGGGAGGAGATCGAAAAAGAGCGTTCGGTCATCGCGCGTCTCGAGCGTCATCAGACGTCCGGCCGCGTCGCTGTTGACCAAGCGATGAACCGCGTGAAGGTTCGTCGTCTTCCCGCTCAGCGCTGGTCCGTAATAGACGAGCTTGATGGTGAGCTCGCGCGCCTTGAAGTCCAGCTGCATCCGGTCGCTCGAAGCTTAGCAGTACGCCAAGGCGAAACGGGGACGATCGCACTGTGGATCATCATGTCGAACCACCGTGGAGGGTGCGCGTGTGTCAGCGCGACCAGAGGAAGGCGACGGTTCCCACCATCAGGGTAGCTAGGAACAACCCGAGGAAGAGGATCCAGCGGCGTGGTGCTTCGGACGGCGGTTCTCGATGGAGCTCCATGTTTTGCATCGCCATCCCCAGCACTTGACCGATTCGACGCTCCGCGGAGTCCGCCCGGGGTCCCTTCGCCTCTCGAATGGCGCGGTAGCGGCGACCTGCAGCATCGAGCGAGCCAAGCGTGGCGCAGAGCGCGATGAATTTCTTGTGCGCGGCATCGTCATCCCACTTGGCTTCCACCTGCGCCCAGGCGGCCTCGATCGGGTCGTCGTGGGCGCTGCTCTCAATGGCTTCGGGGAGGGGGTCAGTCACACCCCAAAAACTAGCCGAAGAGCATCGACCATGCGTAAATTCCGCACGAAGTCGTTCATTGAAAAGCGCGCTCGAATGTGGACACAAGCGTCATTGAATCATCCGTGAAACGGACAGTTGTGACTGGCGTTCTCTTTCTGAGATCGAGCTCCCAGAGTGGTGATGAGAAGAAAATCCCGACTACACTGAACATCCGGTGCGTCTTTTGAAGTCGTGAAAACTGAATGATTTCAATGGCTAAAGAAAGTTGACACGTCGCTCAGAGGGGTTACGGTCGCCGTAGTGGTAAAAGGTGGGAAGAAGTGCCATAACGCTTCGTCCCATGCCGGGTCCGAAGCACCGCGTTTGGTGCCAAAACGCCTGGCCACGTCGTTTGAGCCATGTTTCGCGGACGGTATGAACACACGGTCGATTCGAAGGGGCGCACATCGCTCCCCGCGCGCTTTCGGGAAGTCCTGAGCGCGACCGGTGACGCCCGTCTTGTGATCACGACCAGCCTCGATCCCTGCGTGGTCGCGTACCCGATGAGCGAGTGGCTCAAGTTCGAGGAGCGGCTCGCGTCGCTTCCGAAGTTCGATCAGAGCGTCGCGATGCTGCGCCGCATCTACGTATCCGGCGCCGTCGAGTGCGAGCCCGACAAAAACGGGCGCGTGCTCGTTCCCTCCACTCTGCGAAAGCACGCTGGGCTCGGGCGCGAGGCGCTCTGGGCCGGGATGGGGACCCACGCGGAGCTTTGGTCCACCGATCGCTTCGATGCGCTCCGCGAGTCGGTCTTGGGTGACGAGGACAAGCGCGCGCTCATGGCCGCGCGCCTGTCGGAGCTCGGGTTGTGACCGGCGCGCAGATAGACTCGATGCGCCACGTCTCCGTGATGCTGGAAGAGACGCTGTCCGCGCTCGCCCCACGTGACGGTGGGGTGTACGCCGACGCGACCCTGGGTCGAGGTGGGCACACGGCCGCGATCCTGGACCGTTCCGCGCCGAGCGGGCGGGTCATCGCGGTGGACCAAGACGAAGCCGCGCTCGCGGAAACGGGCGCGCGCTTGGCTCCTTACGGCGACCGCGTGACCACGGTCCACGCGCGCTTCTCTCAGCTCCGCGATGTCCTCGATCAACACAACCTGGCTGGCGTCGATGGGTTAATCGCGGACGTAGGCGTGAGCTCGCCGCAGCTCGACGACGCCGACCGTGGTTTCTCGTTCGCGCGCTCCGGCCCCATCGACATGCGAATGGACCGCTCTCGCGGAGAGACCGCGCTGGAGCTGATCGCGCGCTTGTCTGACGACGAGCTCGCGAACGTGATCTACGAACTGGGCGAGGATCGAAAGTCGCGCCGCATCGCGCGATCGATCAAGCGTATGCACGGCGAGGGAGAGCTCGAGACGACCGCGGACCTCCGGCGGGCCGTGGTGCGCGCAGTGGGACCCAAGCGCGGACGGATTGATCCCGCGACGCGAACGTTCCAGGCGCTCCGGATCGCGGTCAACCGTGAGCTCGATGAGCTGCGCGCTTTGATGGCCGCGCTCCCCTCGCTCCTCGTCGATGGTGGCGTCGCGGTCATCATCTCCTTCCACTCGCTGGAAGACCGAATCGTCAAGCGCGCGACCCGCGATATGCCGACGCTCGCGCCGCTCACCAAGCGGCCGCTCGTGGCGAGCGATGACGAGCGCGATCGAAACCCACGTTCCCGTCCCGCCAAGCTCCGCGCGGCGCGCCGTGTCCCTCGCGCCGAGGTGGCGTCATGAGCGAACACGAAAACGAAAACGACGGCGGTCGGCGAAACCGCGCGCGCTTCCTCTTGCTCTGGTCGACCGCGGTCGTGGCGGCGGCCTTTGCGTTCGTCGCGCACCTCGCGATGCGCTTCGAGACCGTGAAGCTGGGGTACGAGGTCGGCGAGGCGCGAACGGAGCAGCGACGGCTGATCGAGACCCGCCGCTTGCTCGCGATCGAGGCGGCGACGTTGCGCCAGGCCGCGCGGGTCGAGACGGTGGCGCGCGGGACCCTCGAGATGGAGGTCCCTGATCCCGATCGGATCGTCCCGATGCATAAGAACCAGCGGGCGCGCCGGGTGTCAGGACGGGTCCGATGAGGAACCTCGCACCCACTCGTCGGCGCTTTACGCGGTTCCGCGTCGCGATGCTCGGTCTCTCGTTGTTCATCTTCGCGCTCCTGGTCGGGCGACGCGCGGTGATGCTCCAAATCGTGCAGGGCGATGAGCTCCGCGAAATGGCAGAGGACCAGTACCTCCGAGACATTCGGCTCACCCCGAAGCGCGGGACCATCTACGACCGACACGGTGCGGAGCTCGCGGTCAGCGTGGAGGTCGACAGCGTCTGGGCGAACCCTCGCGAGCTACGCGCAGGCGGTCACGATCCGATCGTCGAAGCGGCGCGCCTGAGCGAGCTGCTCGGCGTGGACCGTGAGCGGATCGAGTTTCGGCTGAAGAGCGATCGCTACTTCGTTTGGATTAAGCGACGCATCACGCCCCAGCTCGCCGCGCGCGTCCGCTCGCTCGACATCGCGGGCGTTCACATGGAGCAAGAGGCGCGTCGCTTCTACCCGAACCGAGAGCTGGCCGCGCATCTGCTCGGGTTCTCGAACGTGGACGGCGATGGCATCGAGGGGATCGAGCTCTCGATGGATGACGTCCTTCACGGGTCGCAGCGGCGCGTTCCAGCGATTCGCGATCGACGCGGTCGCGTCGTGTTCAGTGAGCAGCTGCTCGATGATCGCGCGGCGCGCGGCGACGACATCACCCTCTCGATCGACAAGACGATTCAGCACTTCGCGGAGCGAGAGCTTCGGCTCGCCGTGAATACTTTTGAGGCACGCGCGGGAAGCGTGGTCGTGATGGACCCGCGCACGGGCGAGCTCCTCGCGGTCGCGAACTTCCCGACGTACAACCCGAACCTGCCGGGTCAGGCCGACGCCGCCGATCGACGTAACCGCGCCGTGACGGACCGCTTCGAGCCCGGCTCGACCGTCAAGCCGTTCACCATCGCGGCAGCGCTCGCGGCAGGTCGCGTCCGCTCCGAGGAGCTGATCGATTGTGAGAACGGCGCGATGGAGGTCGCCGAGTACACGATCCACGACAGCCACCCGCACGGCCTCCTCACGCCCGCGCAGATCCTCCAGTTCTCCAGCAACATCGGCACCGCGAAGATCGGCGCCGCGATGGGCCGTCGCGGGCTCTACCGCGCGCTGCGTCGTTTCGGATTTGGGGAGACCACCGACCTCCCGCTCCCCGGAGAGACGAGCGGCATCCTCCGGCACTACCGGCGGTGGTACGACATGGACGCGGCGACGATTCCGTTCGGTCAGGGCATGAGCGTCAACGCGGTGCAGATGGCGACCGCGATGAGCGTGCTCGCGAACGGCGGTCGCTTGATGAAGCCGACCCTGATCACGCGGATCGATCGCGCGAGCGGCGACGTGGATGACTTCGTCCCGACCTTGATGCGCCAGGTCATCCCGCGCCGCACCGCGCGGCTGGTCGGCGACATGATGACCGCGGTCACGGGCCCTGGCGGTACCGGTCTCGAGGCGGCGATTGATGGCTACCTGGTCGCCGGAAAGACCGGCACGGCGCAGAAAGCGGACTACGTCTCGGGGGGCTACGCGGAGGACTCATGGGTCGCTTCGTTCGCTGGCTTCGTCCCGGCGGAAGCGCCACGACTCGTCATCTCCGTCGTGATCGATGAGCCCGTGATCGCGCACTACGGAGGCACCGTCGCGGGCCCCGTGTTTCGTCGCGTCGGAGAGGCATCGCTTCGGCACCTCGGCGTGCCCGCGCAAGGCGGCGGTCGCGCGCTCATCCATCACGTCGCGCGACGTGAGCAGCGCGCCGCGGACGCCCAAGAGCAGACCGAACGGGTCGCGACCGCGGCCGAGGCGGGGCCTGCACCGATCGTGACCTTCCGCCCCGCGGGCGAGGGCGAGACGACCGTCCCGGACCTCACCGGGTCGACCGCACGGGGCGCGGTCGTGGCGCTCTTGCGCGCCTCGTTGCTCCCGGAGGTGGAGGGCTCTGGCCTGGTGGTCGGACAAGAGCCGGAGCCGGGCGAGATTATCGCGCGTGGACAGCTCGTCCATGTCTCGCTCGCGCCGCCGGTCATTCAAGAGCGTCGGCCGATCGATGATGCGCCGGCTCCCGCCGCGCCCGTCGCCGCGCCGCTCGCCGCCGAGGCGAGCGCCGATGTGGAGGCCCGACCTGTCGCTTCCCTCGACGTGACCGGAGGCGCGACATGATGACCCTCCAAGAGCTTCACGAGCGGGGCGTCGGTCGCGCGATCTCTGGAGACCCGAGCGTGTGTGTCGGCGGTGTCCGGCATGACTCTCGGGGTGTCCTTCCCGGCGAGCTCTTCGTCGCGATTCGCGGAGCCGAGAGCGACGGCGCGCGGTTCATCCCGAGCGCGATCGAGCGAGGCGCGACCGCCGTGATGTGTGAGCAGCCGGTTCCTGAGCTGGACGTCCCGGTGCTCGTCACTGACCACGCGCGTCGAGACTTGGCGCTCGCGTCGTCCCTGGTCTACGGCGAACCGACCCACTCGCTCTCGGTGATCGGCCTGACGGGGACCAACGGAAAGACGACCACCGCTTGGTTGATCGACGACGGTCTCCGCGCAACGGGCGCGGTCACGAGCGTGATGGGAACCGTCGCGCTACGCGGCCCTGGGATCAATCGGGTCCCGGCGTACACGACGCCCGAAGGCGACGAGATCGCGCGCTTCGCGGCGGAGGTTCGCGACGCTGGGGCGACGCACCTCGTGATGGAGGTGTCGAGCCACGCGCTCACGCTGCACCGCGCGGACGGTGTGAAGTACGCGGTCGCCGCGTTCACCAACCTGACCCAGGATCACCTCGACTTTCACGGTGACCTGGAGGCATATGGCGAAGCGAAGGCGCGGCTCTTTCTTGAGCTGTCTCCGAAGGTCAGCGTCGTGAACGTCGATGACACCTTCGGAGCGACTCTGACTCAGCGGATCCGTGCGCGGGGCGGACGGGTCATCACGTGCAGCGCGCGCGCTGGAAGCGGCGCTGACGTTCAGCCGTTCCGAGTACACATGGACGAAACCGGAACCGTCGTCGAGTTCGACACGCCCGACGGGATGGTCGCGATTCGAAGCGCGCTGGTCGGTCAGCACAACATCGAGAACCTCTCGCTCGCGATGGGTTGCGCGGTCGCGCTGGAACTGCCGCTGACTGATTTCGCGCGCGGGCTCTCGCGCTCGATCGGCGCGCCGGGTCGGCTTGAGCGCGTCCCGCATCCTGGCGGCGTCTCGGTGTTCGTCGACTACGCGCACACGCCTGACGCGCTGAAGAACGCATTGGCGGCGGTGCGACCCATCGCGCGAGGCCGCGTCATCGTGGTCTTTGGGTGCGGCGGTGACCGTGATCCGCACAAGCGACCAATGATGGGAGAGGCGGCAGCGCGAGGCGCGGACCTCTGCGTCGTCACGACCGACAACCCGCGAGGCGAGCGACCGTCAGCGATCATCGCGGCGATCGAGCCGGGGGTTCGCGCGGCCGGTCTCCCGCTTCGGGCCGCGCTGAGCGGCGTCGAGACGGGCTACCAGGTCATCGAAGATCGACGACGCGCCATTCAGGAAGCGATCGCGGTCGCGCGTGATGGCGACGTTCTGCTCATCGCCGGCAAAGGACACGAGGACTACCAAATCGTGAATGGCGAGAAGCACCACTTTGATGATCGCGAGGTCGCGGCCAGCGCGATCGCTCGGCTGGAGATGAGTTGATGGCGACCCCGATTCCCAGTAACCGCGTGCTCTTTTCGCTCGACCAAATCGCGGAGCTCACCGGAGGCGACGTCCTCACGCCCGGCCTCTCGCCGCGCGGCATCGTGATCGACTCCAGGCGCGTCCGCGAGGGGTCGCTCTTCGTCGCGATCAAGGGCGAGCGGCTCGACGGACACGACTACATCGACGCTGCGGTCGACGCGGGCGCCACCGCGCTGCTCGTGAACCGGGGCGCGCGCGTCCCGGACGACATCGCGACCGTTGAGGTCGACGACACCATCCACGCGCTTGGCGAGCTCGCCCGCGCCTATCGCGCGCGTTGGGGTGGGCCGCTCGTGGGCATCACCGGTTCCGCCGGAAAGACCACGACGAAAGCGCTCGCCGCGGCCGCGCTTGAGGGCGCCGGTTTGTCCGTCTGCGCGACGCCCGGCAACCTGAACAACCTGATCGGTGTTCCCATGACGCTCTTCACCCTCGACGTGGAGCACGACGTGGCGGTGATCGAGATGGGCACCAACCGTCGCGGCGAGATCGCGCGGCTCGCCGAGATCGCGGCGCCTACGGTTGGCGTGGTGACGCTGGTCGGCGCGGCGCACACCGCGGGCTTGGGCTCGATCGAGAAGGTCGCCGAAGAGAAGACCTCGCTCCTGCGCGCGCTCCCGAAGACCGGCATCGCGATCGTGAACGGGGATGATGGTCGCCTGCGCGGAGAGTGGGGTGGGCGGACGATCCGATTCGGTCGCTCCACCGGCTGCGACTACCGCCTCCACTCTGTCGAGGTCGCGGTGGACGGAACCGAGGCCGTGGTGGACGCGCTCGGTGACCGGAACACCTTGAAGCTCTCGTTGCTCGGTGAGCCGGCCGTGGTGAACGCCCTCGCGGCGCTCTCGATCGTCGACGCGCTCCAGGCGCCCATCGCTCCGGCGGCGCACGCGTTGACGCAGGTCACCCCGAGTGAAGGGCGCTTGGTTCCGCGTGAGGCGCCGGGTCACGTGCTCGTGCTCGACGACACCTACAACGCGAACCCACGCTCGGTTGCCGCGGCGCTCGATGTCGGCGCGCAGCTGGCCGCGGTCCGAGGCGGGCGCCTGGTGGCGATCCTTGGGGACATGTTGGAGCTCGGCTCGCTCAGCCGACGCGCGCACGCCGACGTGCTCCGGCGCGCGCGAGGTCGCGCCAGCGTCGTGATCTCTGTTGGTGGTGAGATGAAGCGCGCCGCCAAGTCGACCGGAATCGGTCGGTGGGTCGCGGACGCGCAAGCGGTCAACGCGCTCATCGCGCGGGTGCTCAAGGCGAGCGACGTCGTGCTGGTGAAGGGCTCTCGTTCGATGCGCTTGGAGCGCGTCTCGAACGCATTGGTCTCCGGGGAACTCTTCCGTTGATCTACCACTTCCTCTTTCCGCTCGCTGACCAGTGGGGCATCTTCAACGTGCTCCGCTACGTCCCGTTTCGCGTGCTCTGCGCCACGATGACGGCGCTCTTTTTGAGCTTCGGGTTGTACCCGTGGTTCATCCGCCGTCTCCAGAGCAAGCAAATCGGTCAGGTCGTGCGGAAGGAGGGACCGGAGAGCCACCTCAGCAAAGCGGGCACGCCCACGATGGGTGGCGCGCTGATGCTCATGGCGCTGATCACGTCGACGGTGCTCTGGGCGGACCCGCGAAACGCGATGGTCTGGGTCGTCACCGCGGTGACCTCCCTCTTCGGCGTGATCGGCTATATCGACGACGCCGCGAAGATCCGGCGCAAAGACACCGGTGGCCTCGCGGGCCGCTACAAGCTGCTCTTGCAGTTCGCGATCGCGCTCGGTATCTGCGGCTTCCTCTTTTACGGGACGTCCGGTCTCCCGTCGGACTGGATCGAGACCCGCACGCGCCTCTCGGTGCCCTTCGTCGCGTTCTCGCGTTACCCGATCACGCTTCCTCCTTGGCTCTACGTCGGCTTCGCGGCCTTCGTGATCGTAGGAACGTCGAACGCCGTCAACCTGACCGATGGTCTCGACGGGCTCGCGATTGGTCCCGTTATGATCAACGCCGGCACCTACGCGGTCCTCGCCTACCTCGCGGGTCTCACGCTCTTTGGCGAGAGCGTCGCGAGCTACCTCGACATCCCGTCAATCGAGAGCGCAGGTGAGCTCGCGATTTTCTGCGGTTCGATCATCGGCGTTGGGTTTGGGTTCCTTTGGTACAACACCTACCCCGCGCAGGTCTTCATGGGGGACGTCGGATCGCTCGCGCTCGGCGGCGCGCTCGGAGCGCTGGCGGTGACGACCAAAAACGAGCTCCTCAGCGTGATCCTCGGCGGCATCTTCGTGCTCGAGGCGGTGAGCGTCATCGTGCAGGTCACGTCGTTCAAGCTGACCGGTAAGCGCGTCTTCCGGATGGCGCCGATTCACCATCACTACGAGAAGAAGGGGTGGCCTGAACCCAAGGTCATCGTCCGCTTCTGGATCATCTCCATCATGCTCGCGATCGCGAGCCTCGTGACGCTGAAGCTGCGATGACGCGCACGGGAAACAAAGCAGCCGGTCGTGACCTTAAAGGGAAGCGCGTCTTGATCGTGGGGCTCGGTAAGAGCGGCTTGGCGGCTGCTCGCGTGCTGGCTGCGCGCGGCGCGAACGTTTTGGTGAACGACGCACGGGAGGCGGAGGCGCTCGGTGCGCGGGCAGAGGAAGCGCGCGCGTTTGGCGCGGAGCTGATCCTCGGCGGTCATCCGGAAGAGCGGTTCCTCGACGTCGATCAGATCGTCGTCTCTCCTGGCGTCCCTCCGCTGCCCGCGCTTAGCGCGGCAGAGGCAGCGGGGGTCCCGATCGCGAGCGAGGTCGAGCTGGCGTCCTGGTTCGTGAACGCGACCGTGATCGCGATCACCGGGACCAACGGCAAGAGCACGGTGACGACGTTGATCGGTGAGATGTGCGCGCGGAGCGGTCGCCCCACGTTCGTCGGCGGAAACCTCGGGACGCCGCTCATCGACGTGGTCGGCACGGACGCGGCGGGAGAGAAGGGGCTCGTGGTCGCGGAGCTCTCGAGCTTCCAGCTCGAGCGCGTCGATCGCTTTCGCGCGGACATCGCGGTGCTCTTGAACGTGAGCCCGGACCACCTGGATCGCTACGACTACTACGCCGACTACGCGATCGCGAAGGGCAACGTCTTCAATCGGCAGCGCGCGCAAGACGTCGCGGTGATCGCGGCAGGAGACCACCTCGGGGCCGCGCTCGCGGGCCGAGGCGCGGCGACCGCGAGGCGCTTCGGCGCGGCCGATGATGTTCACGTGGAGGGTGACCACATCGTGTCGCGCGAAGGGCTCCACTTCCCGCTCGCTTCGTTGCGCATCGCGGGACGGCACAACGTCGAGAACGCGTGCGCGGCCGCCTGCGCGGCGCTCGCTGCCGGGGTGACGGTGTCAAACGTGGAGCGCGCGCTCGCGGAGTTCGGCGGGCTTCCGCATCGGATGGAGCATGTCCGCGAACTAGACGGCGTGACCTATTTTGACGACTCCAAGGCGACCAACGTCGGGGCTGCGGTCGCCGCCCTTGAAGGTCTCCGCGGCGCGGGTGGACGCTCCGTGCTGATCGCTGGCGGTCGTCACAAGGGATCCTCTTACGCGCCTCTCGCGCGCGCGATGAAAGACCTCGGGCGCGCGGCGGTGTTGGTCGGGGAATCATCCGCGCAGATCGAGGCGTCCCTCGCGGGCGTCGTCCCGTGCGAGCGAACCGGCGACCTCTCCGAGGCCGTCTCTCGCGCACGTGAGCTCGCGGAGCCCGGCGACTTCGTCGTTCTCGCCCCCGCCTGCTCGAGCTTCGACATGTTTCGGTCCTATGCGGAACGCGGCGACGTGTTTCAGCGAGCGGTAAAGGAGCTACGGTGAAGACCCGACGGTCCAACAAGTCGCGCCCGAGCGAAGCGCCGCGTCGCAAAGACGTAAAGGCGAAGAACGCGCGACGCGAGCAAGCAGCGACTCCGGTCGAGAAGAAGCGGCGCCTCTCGCAGGTCGTCGAGTCGATCCGTGGAGGGTTCCCGCGCGTCGTCGGACCGGCGGACGCTTTGCTGACCGCAGGGATCATCACCCTGATCGCGTTCGGCGTCGTCATGGTCTACAGCGCGAGCGCGGTCTACGCCGGGCGCCTCCACCAGAACGGTCAGTACTTCTTGATCCGCCAAGCGGTGTTCGCCGTCGCGGGCATCTTCGGGATGATCTCGATCGCGCGCTTCGACTACCACCGCTACCGGATGCTGACCTACCCGATCCTCTTCGGAGCGCTCGGTCTGCTGGTCTTCGTCGCGCTTTTTGGGCACCGAGCAGGCGGCGCCGCGCGCTGGATTCAGCTCGGTCCATTCAACGTCCAGCCGGCCGAGATCGCGAAGCTCGCGGTGATCTTGTGGCTGGCGTACTCGCTCTCGAAAAAGTCCGAGCGGATCCGTAGCTTCAGCGTCGGCTTCTTGCCGCACGTCTTGATGGCGGGCCTGATGATGCTCCTGTGCCTGAAGCAGCCGGACTTCGGCAGCGCGGTCATGATCGGCGCGCTGACGTTCATCATGCTCTTCACCGCGGGCGCCAAGGTCTCGTACTTGATGGCCGCCGCGATGAGCGCGCTACCGGTTGCGTACGCCTTGATCGTCAGCTCGCCGTATCGAATGCGGCGTTGGCGCGCGTTCACGGAGCCGTTTGAGACGCGCCAGAACGAGGGCTACCAGATCTTTGAGTCGCTCGTGAGCTTCGGCTCGGGCGGCGCGACGGGGCTGGGGATCGGCGACAGTCGACAGAAGCTCTTCTTCCTGCCGGAAGCGCACACCGACTTCATCAGCGCGATCATCGGCGAGGAGCTGGGCTTCCTGGGCGTCGCCGGGCTCTTGTTCGTGTTCACGTTCGTCGTCTACCGCGGGCTGCGCGCAGCGTGGCGGGCCGCCGATGATTACGGTTCGTACCTGGCGGTGGGCATCACGATGTTCATCGGGCTCCAGGCGTTCACGAACCTGGCGGTCGCGATGGGAATGTTGCCGACGAAGGGGCTCGTGCTCCCGTTCATCAGCTACGGCGGTTCGTCACTGTTGGTGAACTGCGCAGCGGTTGGGATTTTGTTGAACGTCTCGAGACCACGGGACGCCGAGCTCAACATGAAAGAGGAAACGCGTGAGAGCGGGGCGAACGCCTCACGCGGAAACGGGCGCGTGCGCCCACGCGAGGTCAGCCTCGCGGGAGGAACGACATGATCGAGAGAATCATTGTTGCGGGCGGCGGAACCGGGGGACATCTCTTCCCGGGTCTCGCGGTGGTCGAAGAGTTCCGGCGTCGGATCCCGAACCTCTCGGTGCTCTTCGTGGGTACTGAGCGCGGTATCGAGGCGCGCGTGCTGCCAAAGATGAAGGAGCGGATCCGCTTCCTCAAGGTCGCGCCGCTCAAGGGGCGTCGCCCAACCGAGCTGGCCAAGAGCGTGAGCATCCTTCCGAGCGCGCTCTTCAAGGCGGGCCGCCTCGTTCTCAACGAGCGGGCCGACCTGGTCATCGGGGTCGGCGGGTTCGCGTCCGGACCGGTCCTCGCGGCGGCCGCCTCGCTCCGGATCCCGACCGCGATCCTCGAGCAGAACACTCACGTGGGGCTGACGAATCGCGTGCTCGCGCCCGTGGTCGATCGCGCTTACCTGACATACGCAGAGACGAAGGAGACCTTCGGTGGGCGGAAGTCTCGGGTCGTGGGGAACCCAGTGCGCCGTGCGTTCGTCGATGCCTCTCGACGGGCCGCGAGTGACCCAGACGGGTTCGAGTCTCGCGCAGACACGGTCTTGGTGATGGGCGGCTCGCAAGGGGCGCGGGCGTTGAACCAGACGGTCCCGGAGGCGTTGGCGAAGCTCAAGCTGAGCGAGCTCGGTTTGCGCGTTGTTCACCAGACGGGTTCCGCGATGCGAGACGAGGTGGCCGCGCGCTACGAAGAGCTCGGCATCGAGGCGGAGGTCGTATCGTTCATCGACGACATGGCGCAGGCGTACTCACGCGCCGCGTTGGTGGTCGCGCGCGCCGGAGCGACCACGCTCGCGGAGCTCTGCGCGATCGGTCGACCCTCGGTTCTCATTCCGTACCCCTACGCGGCCGACGATCACCAAGCCAAGAACGCGGAGGCGCTCGCGGAAGAGGGCGCCGCGATCGCGGTTCGTGAAGAGGCGCTCTCGGTGTCGCGTCTCGCGGAAGAGCTGACGACCTTGCTCTCGTCTCCGACGCGACGGCGCGAAATGGCGAGCGCCGCGAGACGGGCGGGACGTCCGGACGCGGCCGCAGCGATCGTGGATGACCTCTGCGAATGGCTCGGCGCGCCTCCCGCTCCCCGGGTGGATGACGCACCCCCGGCGACCTCGGATGAGCCCGTCGGGAACGGCGGGAGCGCGACACGTGCCCACGCCAACCTTCGCGGCTCGGGTCACTACGTACCTCGTTTGGTCCTCACGCCGCGTCGTGCGCGACCAAGTCGACGCGCGCCTCGTCCGCTCATCTACAGCTAGCGCGAACGATCTAGCGAAGCACGACGATCGTGACGGAAGACGCGACGATCTTGCGGAGCGCCGGGATCACGACGCGGTCTCGTGTCTGGTCGAAGCCAGGGCAGCCGACGCACGCCTTGGAGAGCTTCACCACGATCCGCTCATCTGTCTGGTCGACGAGTTCTATCGCGCCACCATCTGTCTCGATGAGCGGAGACAGGACATCGTCAATCACCTCTTGGACCGTCACGGGAGACGGAACCTAGCACCTGGCTGAGGTTTTGACCTCCTGCTAAGTTCAACCGGGCCGGTGTTCCCAAAGGGGGAAGCGCGGTTCGTCTTTAGGGCTGATGGTGAACAGATATCGTCTCCGATTTCTCCTTCAGGAGTTCGACCTGATCGGGCCCGACGTGGTCCTCGGTCGGAGTCCTGCCTGTCACATCACCATCGACGACCCCCTGATGTCGCGGCGACACGCCAAGATCCGGGTCAGCGGACCCACCATTGAGGATCTCGGCAGCCGCAACGGGGTCCGCGTGAACGGTGAGCTCATCTCTGGGCCGACGGTTCTTGAGACGGGCGCGCGGATTCGCCTGGGCTCCCAAGAGCTTGTCTTCTACGTCGTTTCAGGTGAAGAGCGCTCGGTTCGGATGACCGGCGCGATGACCGTGTGCGTCCGATGCGACACGCCATTCCCGGACGCCGCGCCGAGCTGTCGTCACTGCGGCGCTCCCCGGGAAGAGGAGACGATGACAGGGGTCGCGGAAGAACCTGCCGCGTTCGCGTACTCCCTCATCAGTGAGGTGGTGGAGCGGGCGCTCTCACGCGCGAAGGTCGCGGAGGCCGATCGCCTGATGCAGCGGGCGGCGTCGGAACTCGCGAGGGATACCCGGGTTGAAGGGAAGGTGCTGCCGACCGATGCCCAGCCGCTCTGCCTGGCCGCCGCGAAGCTCGCTGTCGCGCAAGGGACGTTGGGATGGGTTCGTTGGTCCCTCTCGGTCCACCGCGCGGTCAACATGTTGCCGAGCGACGAGTTTCTCTCCCTGGTCACAATGGTGAGCGGTTCTGCGCCCCACGTCGCGGAGCTACTGGCTTGGGCCGAAGAGCGCGATAACGCCGGCGACACGGAGCGGTTTCGGCGACTTCAGCAAGCTGTGCACGCCCTTCGCTGATCAGCCGCGGCTTCGGATCACGCGCTCGAGGCTCTTCATGCGCTTGTACCGAAAACGTTCTGGTGCGGAGAGCGAGGCGGCGCGCTCCTCCAGTCGCTCGACGTAACGTTCGGGCGGGCGAACGTCTCGGTACTTCGTGATGCGAACGACATCTTGAAGCTCCTCGATGACTGAACTCGGCATGACCTTGTTGAGCGCGGTGAAGATCAGGAACACCCACTCCACCCAGCGACCCCCATCACCATGACGCGCGAGCCTGAGCGCGAACAAACTCGCCTCCTCCACGTGCGTCGGGCTCGCTCCAGCCATCGCGCGGGCCAGCATGATATCGAGGTGCTTCGCGAGGATCCGCTCAGCCTCGTTGATGCGGTTCAGGCTGAGCGCCTTGTCGGCGATGCTCGAGACCAAGAGAAAGCCCGACACGTTCCCTGTCGTGTCGTCATCCTCCTCAACGTCTTCTTCTGCGTCGTGCTCGGTGATCATCCGAATTCGTGGGAGCTCGCGGGCGGTGGCGCGTAGCTCCTCCCGACGCCCTTCCTCGATGATCGTCATCTCGTGACCACCAACCGCGAAGGTGTCCAAGTGGTTCACGGGACTGGGTTTGCCGATTTTCTGCCCGGCGAGAACGACACCGTTTTTGGACCCGAGGTCCTCAAGGACAACCTTGTCTTCATGGATGTGAAGAATCGCGTGCTTTCGACTGACCAATCCGTCGTTGAGCACAAGGTGGCACTCAGAACTCCTCCCAATGACGAAATCACCCGGGGAAAGCTCAAGTTCGCTGGATTGGTATCGAAGGCGGAACTTCGGCAAGAGGTTCGCAACTTAGCGGAACGAAATCGAGCCAGCACGGCAATTGACGACATCAACGAAAAAAGGCGCCCCTCAGGACGCCTCTCCTCGGAATGGCGAGTGCCATCACATTTGTGCGCTAGAGCGTGAAAATCTCTTCAAGTCGGGCCACTGCGCCAAGCTCGGTTTCAAGCCGACCCTGAACCTCGATTGTGCCGTCCATCAGCGCCTTGAGCTGGGTGATGTCGCGCTGGTACTCCGCAAACGCGGAGGCAGGCTCGCCGAGCACACCTACCGAGCGTTGGGTGTGGGTCAAGATGACGAAGCTGTCCGGGTTCTCCGCGAGCGGCTGACCTGTGTAGATCTCTTTTTCAAATCCACGCGGAGCACGTCGCGAGGTGCGAACCGTGAGCTTGGTGGGGGGGGGCTGACCTTCCACAATGTTGGGTGGATCGACGTAGACCAAGCCACAAAACATCCGGTTCTCGACCGTCATCGGGACACAGCCCGTCTGTGAACTCGCCATCTGTCCTGCAGCTTCGGCAGCTGCGTTCAGCTGCGTACGACGCGCTTCGGGAAGCGTGGTGCCTGCGAGACTGCCGAAACGCTCCCACAACTGGTTGGTGCGGTTGAAGTACTCAAAGAGCCCGTCGACCGCCGCCGGCGTGAACGCCTTGTATCGACGTTGCGAGAACTGGTTCGCGGCGAAAGGCTTCTCGAGTCCCTGAAGGGCCTCGATCGCCTGGTAGTCCACAGCCGGCGCTTTTCCGGGCCCACCACGTGCGGCGGTGGCCGCGGCGTCGATGAAGCGCTGCGCTTTGGTCATGGTCTCCGACGCGGTCTGCACCTCACCGAAGATTTCCTTACCGTCCACGACGGCCTGGTTGTAGAGGCGACGGTCGCTGACCATGCTTCCCACACCCGCGCCGAGCACGAGGCCAACCAGGAGTCCTGCCGCGACCAAGATGATCGTCTTGCCGCGCGACTTGCGCCCAATCTCGGCGTCATCGACGGGGGACTCATCGATGACGAGTCGGACCTCACGCGCGGCAGGCGCGTGACTCACGGCGCCAAACGGATCCGCCGGCGACGACGGTCGCGCTTGCTGCTGCTGCTGCGAGATGGGAGCAGGCGGCGCAAACGGGGAGACCGACGGCGCGACCCCTCCGAACGGAGGCGCGACGCTCGCGGGAGGTGCCACGACACCCCCAGGAGGAGCGACGACACCACCCGGGGGAGGTGCGACGGACCCTGGAGGCGGGGCAATCCCAGGAGGCGGAATCGCGCCACCCTGCGTGCTCGGCTGGATCGTTCGACCCAGGCGGGCCTTGAGGTCTTTGATCTTCTTCGGTTTCTTAGGTGCGTCGGCCATTAAATCCCGGTCCTTGAGGCGGCGCCACCGTACCGGTCGCAGGAGAGCCAAGTCAAGAGGCAGAAGGGGCGGAACGCCGCTCGTGAGCCAGGAGACGCTTTCTGTGCATCCGTCCTCGGGCACCTCCACAACACGGTGGGAGAGGCGGAATCGGTCGCGTATAAGGAACCAGCATGAAGGTCCCGACGGTTACCGAGGTCGAGCTGGAGTCGTTCGACGGAACGCGGCTCGCGTATCACACGTCCGAGCCCCCAGCAGAAGCGGCCGGGAAACGAACCATCCTCCTCTGCAACGGGTTGGGCGGCAGCTGGAAAGCGTGGACCCACCAAATCCGGTATCTCGGAGACCGTTATCGCTTCGTGTCGTGGGACTACCGAGGGCTTTATCGTTCGTCTGCGCCAGCACACCCGGACGCGCTCACGGTTCACGACCACGCGCGGGATGGTCTCGCGGTGTTGGAGGACGCGACCGACGACGATGGCCAAGTTGCGATTTTCGGATGGTCGATGGGCGTGCAGGTCGCGCTCGAGATGTTCCGCCTCGCGCCGGAACGCCTCAAGTCGTTAGTGCTCATCAACGGCGTCTCCGGGAACCCCTGGGCGAGCGTCATGAACCTCCGCGCCATGAACCACCTGCTGCCGCCCATCATTCGCGGCGTCGGCTCGATCCCGCGCATCGCAGAGGCGGTCACGCGGCGCCTCGTGACGATGCCCGAGACGATCCAGTGGGCAAAGCGGATCGGTCTCGCGGCGAACACGCTCGACGATGAGATCTTTGCGGACCTCGCGGGTTCCTTCGCCGATCTCGACATGGGGATCTACATGCGCGTGCTCGAGCTCCTCGGTGAACACGACGCCTCGATGATCCTCCGCGACATCGACATTCCCGTGCTCGTGATCTCTGGCGCGCGTGATCACTTCACGCCTCGGGTCGAAGCCGAGCGGATGGCGCGCCGCGTCCCCGGTGCCGAGATCCTCATCGTGCCCGGCGGCACGCACTACGTGGCGGTCGAGTATCCGGACCTTGTGAACCTCCGGATCGAGAAGTTCTTTCGGGAGCGTGGCTTCGGCGAGACATGAGGCGCGCGTTCAGCTCGGCCGTGTTCCTCCTCGCGTTGGTCGCGTTCGGCTGCGAGAAGGAGACGTCTCCGCCTCCCGCGAACCTCGCCGCGGAGGCCGAGGGGTTGAACGCGCTCCTCGCTTCCGATCCGGTCGCGTCGGCGCTCGAAGACGTGGAGTACCTGGTCGACCAAGAGCGGCCGGTGCACGCCTCCGAACAGTTGGTCAGCACTGTTATCCCCGCGTCGACGCGTTACCGCGAGACCATCGATGCGTTCGCGGTGGAGACGAGTGAAGGGCGCCGGATCAAGCGTCGCTTGTCCCGCGCTCTGTCCGCGCGGGAAGAGGCGCTCACTCGCTACGCAACCGCGATTGGACGCGGCGCGGTAGAGGACCTTGAGCTCGCGGTGACCTTTCGCGCGCAGCGAGAAGCGGAAGAAGAGCTGCTCGCGGTTCAGGATGCGTTGCTCGCGCTCGCCTCAGGGACGGCCCCGTGACGACCCATACCGCGCGCGAGATCGTCGTCATCGATAACTACGACTCGTTCACTTACAACATCGTCCAGTACCTCGGCGAGCTCGGCGCGACGGTCAGCGTGTTTCGAAACGACGCCATCCGGGTGGACGAGATCCGCGAACGCGATCCGGCGGGCGTTCTGCTCAGCCCGGGACCCGGTCGACCCGAGAACGCGGGCGTGACCATGGCGGTGCTCGAAGAGCTCGCGGGGTGGCGACCGATTTTGGGCGTATGCCTGGGGCACCAAGCGATCGGGATGCGCTACGGCGGCGAGGTCGTGCGAGCCAAGCGGTTGATGCATGGGCGTACGTCGCCGATTCACCACGAAGGCCGCGGCGTTTTCGCGGGTCTCCCGAGCCCGTTCACCGCGACCCGCTATCACTCGCTCATCGTTTCATTCGCGAGCCCGCCCGAAGCGCTCGAGGTCACGGCGTGGACGGATGAGGATGAGCTGATGGGCATGCGGCATCGCGAGCTCGACATCGAAGGCGTGCAGTTTCACCCGGAGTCGTTCTTGACCGAGCATGGACACGCGCTGCTGGGGAACTGGCTCCGGCGCTGTCAGGAGCGCGCGTCGTGAAGGTCCGGTCCGCGCTCGCGACGGTGCTCGCGCAGCGTGATCTGACGCGCGACGAGATGCGCGGCGCGATGGAGGAGATCCTCGCCGGCGACGCGGAGGTCGGCGCGATCGCGGGGCTCGCGGTCGCGCTGCGATGCAAAGGCGAGACGGTCGACGAGATCACGTCCGCGGCCATGGTGCTTCGCGAGCGATGCGCGGCGGTCGGGCTCACGGGGACGATCCTCGACACCTGTGGGACCGGGGGCGACGGCACGTCCACGATCAATATCTCCACTGGCGCCGCGATCGCGGTCGCCGCGTGCCGTGGTCGCTCGAGCGCCATCCCGCGTGATGTGGTCGTCGCCAAACACGGGAACCGGTCGGTCTCCTCGCGGTGCGGCAGCGCAGATGTCTTGGAAGCGCTGGGGATCACGTTGGCGCCAACGGAAGAGGTGATTCATCGATGCGCGAGAGAAGCGGGCATCACGTTTCTCTTCGCGCCGGGTCATCACGCCGCGCTTCGGCACGCCAAAGAAGCGCGGCGGCAGCTCGGGGCGCGCACAATCTTTAATCTCCTCGGGCCGCTCGTGAACCCAGCCGGCGCGACCCACCAACTGATCGGCATCTATGATCCGTCCCGGCTTCGGCAGTACGCGGAGGTGCTCCGTGAGCTCGGCGGAGACGCGGCCTGGGTGGTGCACGGGGACGCCGAGGGGCAGGGCGTCGATGAAGTCTCGCCGTGCGGAGAGACGCAGGTCGCGATGCTGCGTGACGGAACGATCGAAGCGCGGACGATCACGCCGGAGGACTTTGGTTTGCCGCGGGTCACGTTGGCGAGCCTGCGCGGAGGCGACGCGGAAGAGAACGCGCGACGGCTTCGTGACGTTCTTGTCGGTGACGAGCGAGGCGGCGCGCGGGTCGCGATTGTGCTCAACGCCGCTGCCGCGCTCGCGGTCCTGGGCGCGGAACCCAAAGCGGCCGCGGCGCTGGTCTCCGAAGCCATCGACTCCGGCGCGGTCCAAGAGACGCTCACGCAGTGGGTCGCGATCGCGCGGGACGAATCGTGAACATGCTCGACGCGATCCTCGTTCGGAAGCGGCGCGAGGTCGCGCGGCGCGCACAGCGTCGAGCTCTCTTCGCGCGCCTTCGAGACGCGGCCCCGCTCCCCCGTGGCGAGGACGCGGCGGACCATTTGCGTAGAAACGGAGCGCTCAACGTGATCGCCGAGGTGAAATTCGCGAGCCCGAGCGCGGGCGCGATTCGCACGCGCGACGTAGGCGACGCCGCGCGGATCGGAGCGGCGTTTCGTTCCGCCGGCGCGTCCGCGGTGAGCGTCCTCGCGGACGGCCCGGGGTTCTCCGGCTCGGCGCTCACCGTTCGTCAGGTGGCCCGCGCGGTGGACGGTCCGGTGCTCTTCAAAGAGTTCGTCCTCGACCCGATCCAGATCGACGTCGCGCGGATCGTGGGCGCGACGATGGTGCTGCTCTTGGTTCGCGCGCTCGAAACAAAAGAGCTCGTCGCGCTGGTCGACTACGCGCTCGCGCAAGGGCTCGCCCCGGTGGTCGAGGCCGCGGACGCCGAAGAGGTCGCGACAGCGCTCGCGACCGACGCGCGGATCATCGGCGTGAACGCGCGCGATCTGCGGACCTTCCAGGTCGACCTGACCGCGGCGGAGGCTCACCTCGGCCTCGTCCCGCCGGATCGGATCGCCGTGTTCATGAGCGGGGTCCGTGATCGCGAGAGCTTTGCGCGCGTCTCAGCGGGCAGGGCGGACGCGGTTCTGATTGGCGAGGCCCTGATGCGCGCGGAAGATCCGGCATCGGCCTTGCGCGACATGTGCAACTCATGACAGGACAACGGCGGTGATCTTCTTTCTCTTCTCTCGTCCGGGAGGTGACGCGTGACGCGCGAGACCGTGCTCGTGACCGGCGCGCGTGGGACCGTCGGCAACTATGTTGTGTCGCTCGCGGAGGCCGCTGGCTACCGCGTCATCGCGAGCGACCTCTCTCCGCGCGGCGTGCGCGTCCCCGTCCGTGGCGAAGTGCGCGCCGGCGACCTTCGCGACGAGCGCGCGCTCAAGCGCCTCGTCCGTGGATGCGACCACATCATTCACACCGCGGCTCAGCTCGACGTCGCCGCCGACTCCGCAGAGCTCACCAAGACCAACACCGACGCCGTGGTCGGTCTCTACGAAGCCGCGCGCGACGAAGGCGCGCGACGCTTTGTCCACATGTCGACCGCGACTCTCTACGCGAGCGGTCGCGGCGCGTTGACCGAGGAGTCACCTCTCGCTCCCCGCGGTCCCTACGGCATGTCGAAGCGCGGCGCGGAGGTCTTCTTGCGTGGCCAGAACCCCGACGCCGGTCCCGCCTGGACAGTGCTTCGCGCGGCGCCGATTTACGGTCGGCGCGGGCGCCACTTCGCGGCGTCGATGCTCTCGCTTGGGCCCCTTATCCGGTTGGTCTCTCCGCGACTGCCGCGGCTGAGCGGTGGACCGCTCGCGACGATGGTGCACGCAGAGGACGTGGCGCGGGCGCTGCTCTTTGTCTTGGAGCGGCCCGATGACACGGCGGGTGAGGTCTACAACGTCTCCGACGGCGACGTGCACCCGCTCGGCGAGCGGCTCGGGCTGACCTTTGACGCCTATGGTTTGAAGACGACCGGTTTCAAGAAGACGCCGCAGCGCGCTTTCGAGACCATCGGGAAGCTCTTTGTGAAGCCAGGAGCGTGGCACGCCTCCGACATCACCGCGCTCACCTGGTGGCGTCTGGTGGTCTTGCGGCATCGCCTCAAGCCCGCCCTTCGACCGAGGCTTGACCGCGAGCTGTGCACGCTGCTCTACGAAGACCTCGTGGTTGACTCCACGAAGCTCCGCGCGCTTGGTTGGTCCCCGCGCTTCTCCGGGTTCGCGGCGGGCTGGTCTGAGGTGCTCCGCTGGTATCAGGCGGAGCGCTGGGTCCCGCGATATGGGTGAGGAAGACCGACTTCATGGGTGACGGTCGTCGACGTCGCGAAGCGGTCTCGCTCGCGCGCCAAGGTCTGCTCATCGCCAAGCGCGCGGCGAAGCGACGGCGGACCCGTTCCGCCTCCTTTGAAGACGAGCGCGCGGTGGTGTTCGTGCACGGGTTTATGGCCGCTGGCGCGGTGTTCGACCCCATCCGCGATCGCGTCGAGCAAGAGCTGCGGCTCCCAACCTCGACCGTGACCTACGGATCGTACAAGCGGTTCGAGACCATCGTCGACGCGCTTGAGAAGCATATCGCGGAGTCTCCAGCGCGCCGCGTCTCGCTGGTTGGACACTCGCTGGGCGGTCTGGTCTGTCGCTGGATGGTGCAACACGTCTCTTCGTCACGGGTCGACCGACTGATCACCTTGGCGACCCCGCATGGAGGTACGCGCGCGGCTCGGTTCGCGCCGGGTCGGCTGGGCGCCGCGCTGCGACCGGGGAGCGAGCTGCTCCGCGCGCTGGGCGACCGACCGGTCGAGGTCCCGCACCTCGCGGTTGTCGCCGGGCAAGACCGAATGGTGACCCCGCCCGCGAGCGCGGCCCAAGTGGAGGGCGCTGACGTCGTGTGGATCGACGACATGGGGCACAACAGCATGCTCTTCGATGATCGGGTCCATCGACTCGTCGTCGACCGGCTTCGCTAGCACTCGTCTTCAAACGGACGCGCTTCAGACGGACGCGCTTCAACTGGACGCGTTCAGTGCAGGGGAAGGGAGGGGACCGACGACACGCGACCGGTGAGCGGCGAGTTCTTCGGGAGCGCGACCCGGAACGTCGCACCGATCTCGGTCTGGCTGAGCACCGTGACCGTGCCTCCGTGACGGTCGATGATGTGTTGAACCAGCGCGAGACCCAGCCCCACGCCGCCGGAGCGACTGGTGTGAAAGAGCTCGAAGATCCGGTCACGGTCCACCGAGCTGACGCCGCGTCCCTGATCGATGACGTCGATGTTCACGTGGTTCGGGTCCGCGTGAACGGCGAGGCAAACCTGCGCGCCGGGAGGCGAGACCTGGAGCGCGTTCCGCAGGAGGTTCCACACGACCTGCTTGAGCTGGTCGGGATCGGCGAGCAGCTCCACGCCGTCCTCGGGCAGATCAAGGTCGATCTCGACCTCTTGCGCGAGGGGGCTCATCCGCGCGACCCGCGCGACCTCCAAGACGAGCTGACGAACATCGACGGTCGCGGGGGTCGGCTCGGAAGGGCGGCCCAGCTCTAGCATTGTCGTGACCAGTTCGTTGAGGCGGTCGACCTCGCGGCCGACGATGGACAGGAGGTGCTTGTCCTCGTCGCTGAGCTCGCCGGAGTCTTTCACGAGCTCGACCGAACCCGCGATCGAGCCGAGCGGGTTCCTGATCTCGTGCGCGAGACCGGCGGCCAGTCGTCCAAGCGCGGCGAGCCGCTCAGACTGCTCCGCCTTCGCCTCAAGATCGCGGAGCTGCGTGAGGTCCTGAAACACCACCAGCGTGCCGCTGACCTCACCGTCGGCGGCGACCAGCGGGCTCGTGGTGAAGCCGACCGGGAACTCGGATCCGTCGGCGCGATTGGCGGTGGCCTCGCCGCGCCCTCGCTCTTCGAGGTCGACCTCGAGGTACTCGGAGACCCGCCGACCCGCGGCGTCATCCGGATCGGTCTTGAGGATCGAGGCGCCGGCGGGGTTGACCGTGCGGATGCGTCCCTTGAGGTCAACGGTGAGTAAGCCGGACGCGATGGAGCGCACGATGTCGTCGTTGAGCAGGCTGAGCATCGTGGTGCGCGCCTGCGCGAGCTTGAGCCCTTCGCCCGCGCGCCTGAGCCGCGCCGCCAGGTTGGCCGAGAGAACGGCGACGAGCGTCATCCCGAACAAGTTTGAGAGGAGGGCGGCGCCAAGCTCGGTCGTCGAGAGCCGATACAAACGGCTCGTCTGATCGGGGGGAACACCGAGCTGGCCCGCGTGGATGAGGAAACTGACGGAGAGATAGAGCGCGAGCGAAGCGGCCGCGGTCAAGAGGCCGACGCGCGGCGCGACGATAATCGCCGAGGAGAGAACGCTGATGCCGTAGAGCGTCGAGAAGACGCTGCCCGCGCCGCCCGTCAGGTAGACCAAGCCCGTGGTGAGCGCGACGTCCCAGCCGATCTGCGCGACGAGGTTCGTCGGGAGGTAGCGGTCGGTGTTCGCCCACCACGCGAAGACCGCGGACGCCGCAAAGGTCGCCGCGATGAGGGTGATGAGCGCGCGCGGCGTAAACGCCGTGTAGCCGCTCTCGTCGTCGACAGCGAGGAGAAGGGTGCCGCCGAGGAGCAGCGTCGCGACCAACAGACGGGTCCCGATCAGCCACAAGACCTGTCGACGCAAGCGGCCGCGCTCATCGCTGAGCGCGGCCGGGAAATACGATGGAGGAGCGCTCGTCATCGCGCTTCCTTCGGCCTACTCCTGCTGGACCTTGCCGGCGATCTCGAAGATCGGCATGTACATTGCGATCAGGATGCCGCCGACGACGCCACCGATCACGACCATCATGAGAGGCTCAAGGAGCGAGGTCAGCGAGGACACCGCGACGTCCACCTCTTCTTCGTAGAAGTCGGCGATCTTGTTGAGCATGGTGTCGAGCGCACCGGTCTGCTCTCCAACGGCGATCATCTGGACGACCATCGGCGGGAAGACCTTGGTCTCCATCAGCGGCTCGGACATGGTCCGACCTTCGCGGATCTTCTCCGCGGTCTGATTGATCGCCTGTTCGACGATCACGTTGCCAGACGCGCGCGCGACGATGTCCATCGCGTCGAGAATCGGGACACCGGAGCCGAGCAGGGTGCCGAGCGTACGCGTGAAGCGCGCGACCGCGATCTTCTGCATCACCGGACCGATGACCGGCGCGGCGAGCAGTAACTTGTGCCAGAACCGCTTCCCCTTTGGGATCCGGAAGCTGTACCGGAACGCAGACACCACGGCGATGGTGCCGATGATGATGAAGGGGAGGTTCGTGACGAAACCATCGGAGATGGCGATGACGAACTTGGTCGGCGCAGGGAGCTGATCCTCGCCGCCGAACTCGGCGAACATGCCGCGGAAGGCGGGGATCACCCACGTCAGCATGACCGCGACGACCAAAATCGCGACGCAGAAGACCGCGACCGGATAGACCATCGCGCTCTTGACCTGGCGCTTCAGCTTGACGCGCTTCTCGATGTAAACCGCGAGCCGGTTGAGGATGGTGTCGAGGATGCCGCCGAGCTCACCCGCGGCGACGAGGTTGACGAAGAGGCTGTCGAAAATCTTGGGGTGCTTGCCCAGCGCCTCGGAGAACGTACCGCCGCCCTCGACGCTCGCCTTGACCTCTTTGAGGACCGCGCTGAAGCCAGGGTTCTCGCCCTGACTTGAGAGGATCTCGAGGCACTGAACGAGGGGGAGACCTGCATCGATCATCGTCGCGAACTGTCGCGTGAAGACGACGAGCTCTTTTTCAGTGACGCCGCTGCCGAAGCCAGGAATCGCGAGCTTGCGCCCCTTCTTCTTGACCTTGACGGGGTTGAGCTGCTGTTGACGCAGACGGTTCTGCACCGCGTCGGCGTTCTCGGCCTCCATGACGCCCTTGCGGACCTCACCTGTACGCGACTTCGCTTCCCATACCCACTCGGCCATGGGTGAGATCCTATCTGAGCGAAGGGCCGCCGGTCAAAAGCTGGGGCGTCTTGAGCCCGCTACTGAAGGTATGGGTTGCTGGTCAGATCATCCGTCGCCGAGCCGCGCATGGTCACCATGCGCGGTGGGGGCGGGCTGTCCATGGGGCTGGCCATCGGGCTGGCGACGGTCTCTGCGGCCATCCGCGTTCCGCGAGAGCCGCGAGAGCGGCGTGTCCGAGCGCGTTTTGTCCGCGCGGGCGGGGTGTCCGCGGCGGCGGCTACTTCTTCTGCCGCGTCCTCCAACTGCACCCCTTCGGGCACATCGAGACCTTCTTCGACGATATCGTCCGCGACCTCGTCGGCTGTACCCGTTGCGGTTGTGCCCGTTGCGACCGTGCCCGTTGCCGCGGCGGCGGGACTGGCCGACTCGGGTGCTGCTGGGTTTGCTTGCTCCGGGAGGGAGCCCGGGCTCGCGATCGGCGCGTCCCCGTCTCCGCGAAGCGCGACCCACGCGATCGCGACGAGGCACAAGAGGATGGCGGCGATCACAAGGATGAGCTTCGTCCGGGACGGCCTCATGTCGCTCACGTCGATGGCGTCCATGGACATCGCGCTCGGCGTCGCGGCGAGCGTCGGCTCTTCGACGACTGCGGGTCGAGCGGGCGCGGACCCCGTCAGCGAAGAGTGCGCCGACACGCCGGAGCGAGACGGTCCAGAGACAGAGCCTTCGCGCGGGAAGGGCATGCTCGGCTCACCGATCTCGGTGCGACCAAAGCGCTCGATCGCGTCGCGAATGCGTGTGGTCTCTTTGCCGAGCTTCTCAGAGGCGAGGTCCGCGACGCACTCCCCCGCGACGCGACGGGACGCGATCCCGATCGGCTTGGCGACGTCTTCGAGGGCGCGAATGAACTCATCCGCGTTTTGGAAGCGACCTTCTGGCTCACGCGAGAGGGCGCGCGCCAAGATCGCGTCGAAGGGCGCGAGGTCGGACCACAGCTCCGAAGGCGCGGGGATGCGACCGGAGAGCACCTTGTTGAGCGTCTCGCCGTTGTTGTGTCCGCGGAAGAGCCGCTGCCCCGTGAGGGTCTCCCACAGCACGATGCCCATGCTGAAGAGGTCGGAGCGTTGGTCGGTGCGCCCAGACGAAGCGTGCTCGGGCGCCATGTAGCTGAGCTTGCCTTTGAACTTTCCCTCTTGAGTCGAAGAGAGCCGCTTCTCTGCCTTCGCGACGCCGAAGTCAGTCAGGCGCGCGATGCCGTCCTTGCCGACCATTACGTTGTGCGGGGAGACATCGCGATGCACGAGCTTGAGCGGTTCCCCCAGCTCGTCGCAGAGCTCGTGCGCCGCGGCGAGGCCGGCGAGGGCGTCGAGGACGATTCGGCAGCCAATGTCGAGGGGGAGACGCTCCGCGCGCCGGGCGCTCTGCTTCAGGAGCGCCGAGAGCGTGTCGCCTTCGACGTAGTCCATCACCAGGAAGTAGCCGTCGCCATCGCTGTCGCTGATCTCGTGCGTCGCGACGACGTGAAGGTTGCGAATCCGCGCCGCGAGCCGCGCTTCGTCGAGGAACATCGAGATGAATTCTTCTTCGTACGCGAGGTGCGGGTGCAGCACCTTGAGGGCCACCATCCGCTCAAAGCCAGCGACGCCTTGCGCGCGCGCCACGTAGACCGCTGCCATGCCTCCGGCCGCGAGCTGCGTGAGCACTTCGTACCGCCCAAGCTGACGTCCCGCGAGCCCGGCGGGCGCTTGGTGCTGGTGCTTGAGCGGGGTGACCATCTAGAAGCGCCCCGAGATCGAGAGGCTCACCTGGTCGCGACTGGCGAAGAGCGACGGGCGCGCGCGGACGCGACGCGCGGCAGTGTCCTCCGCGACCGCGTCATCATCGCCGCCCCAATCGGTCGTGAACGCCAAGACGAAGGTCGCGATCGCGAAGGCGCCCGTGGCACCGATCGCGATGTTGGTGCGTAGCTCTGCGCTTTGGCCCTGATCTAAGAGCTCTCGCGCGAGGGTCAGGTTGCCCATGTTCGCCGTGTCTTCGTAGACCTCGTTCTGGTTGAGGACATCGATCCCGGACCAAATCGTGAAGCCCCCCGCCGCCACGGTGAGCGCGAGCGCGGTGAAGAAGAGCGCGCGCGGCGTACCGCGGGAGGTTTGTGGGGTCGGAGAGGGAGCCACCGTCGTCGGACCCGTGACCGCGCGGGTCTCTTGGGTTTCCTCCGGATCCGCGGGCAGCTCAGAGACGATGGGCGGTGGCGCGCGAAGAGCGAGGCGTTGGCGGCGCGCGGCCGAACCGCTCACCGTGCGCGACACTTCCCCGGTCTCGAAGCTCGCCACGACCTCGTGCTCCGTGTCGGGCTCGAGAAAGAAAGAGCGGTGAATCGCGACGGTGCCGTCCAACGTGATCGCGCAGCCCTCGCACTCGACATCGACTCGAAAATAGCGCTGCGCTAGCTCGCCAAGCACTTCACGCGCGGTCTGCGCCGACGCTTCGTCGTTGGGGTAAGTGTCGAGGAGCTTGAGGGCTAGGGTTGCGGCCCGGGGATCGTTGCCCGCGCGCCGGTGCGACCGGATCGCCTGTCGAATCGCAGGCGCGGCTGGCGCGAGACGATCCGCGGTCTCGAACCACCGCGCGGCGCCGGCGAAGTCTTCGGCGAGGAACGCTGCGGTGCCTTGATCATAAGCGCGCGCCGCGGCTTGCCGTTGGGCGCCGTCTTGCGCATGTCCCGTGCTCGCGTTCATGAGAAACGCGAACGCGAGGGTGGCGCCGAGCGCGCAGGTGCGACCGAGGCCAGTCACATCAGTTTCCGTCCGCCTCCGCCCGCCGTTCCTCCGGTGGTCGCGGTTTGGTTCTTGAACATGGCGGCGAGCTCCGCGGCTTCCGGCGAGCAACGAACCGCTTCTTCCGGGCTCATGATGCCCTTCTGCACGAGCTTGTAGAGCGACTGGTTCATCGTCTGCATGCCCGTCGTTCCCTGGCCGGTCTGCATGAGGCCGTAGATCTGGTGGATCTTGTTCTCGCGAATGAGGTTTCGAATCGCGTAGTTCGGCACGAGGACCTCGGTCACGAGCGCGCGGCCGGGACCATCCGTACGCGCGACGAGCATCTGCGTCACGACCGCTTGCAGCACGAACGAGAGCTGCGCGCGGATCTGCGACTGCTGGTGCGGAGGGAAGGCGTCGATGACGCGGTTGATGGATTGAATGGCGGTGTTCGTGTGAAGCGTCGCGAAGACGAGGTGACCCGTTTCGCTGATGGTCATCGCGGACTCGATGGTCTCAAGGTCACGCATCTCGCCGACGAGTACGACATCGGGGTCCTGCCGAAGGACGTACTTCAGCGCGCCCTTGAAGCTCTCTGTGTCCGCGCCGATCTCCCGCTGGTTGACGATGCTCGCCTTGTTCGGGTGGAGGTACTCGATCGGGTCCTCGATCGTGATGATGTGGTGGCGCTTCTCGGTGTTGATCTTGTCGATGATCGCGGCGAGCGTCGTGGACTTACCCGAACCCGTCGGACCGGTGACCAGGACCAACCCGCGCGGGATGTTCGCGAGGTCCGCGATGGTCTTCGGGAGGCCGAGCTCCTGGACCGTCTTGACCCGAAACGGGATGGCGCGGAACGCAGCGCTGACAGCGCCGCGCTGCATGTAGACGTTGGCGCGGAACCGCGAGAGCCCTTTGACGCCGAAAGAGAAATCGAGCTCGTTGTGCTTCTCGAACTTGATCTTCTGCTCTTCGGTCATCACCTCGTAGCAGAGGTGCTTGGTCTCGACCGGGCCAAGCGGCGGGGTGCGCAGCGGGATGAGCGAGCCATCGATCCGAATTTGGGGCGGCGACGATGTCGTCAGGTGGAGGTCGGACCCGCCTCGCTGAATCATGACCTGGAGAAGCTGCCGAAGGCTGATCTGCGGGCGAGAGGAATCCATGCGCTGAGCGTAGCAAAGACCGCGCGCCAGGGGTGCAATTGCCGGCGAGACACGCCCTTCGGAGCGGAACGGACAGCCCGAGCGTCTAGCGGGTCATCCGGACCCGACCGTCAGACGTCGACGTTGGTGAACAGCCCGCGCTTCATCCAGCGTCGGCGACGGTCCGAGCTGGCCACGATCCGGGCGGCCGACCGCGCGGTGATGAACTGGCCTTCCGCGCCGAGACCGGGAACGACCTGACGGTTGCAGAGCAAGACGTTTCGGATCGGGGTGCGAACGGGGAGGGCGCATACGCCGAGCGCGCCCAGCACCGGGAAGCCATAGACCCGCTGCATCGTCGCGGCCCCGCGGGTCCACGGTTTGTCGTGACCGATGAGCGAGCGTTCTCGGAGCCGCTGGATCTCGCGACCATCGTGCGGCGAGTCCACCAAGATGATGCGCTGCCCGAGGAAGGGGACGAGCTCGCCGAGGGACGCGAGCACTCGTTCGCGCATCGTGTCGAGGTAGCCGGGGATCTCTTCGACCGCGCGTCGCGGGATCATCGCGCTGACCGTGATCACGCGCTCGCCGTCGCGCTCGTCTCCGGTCTGCACCCAGAGCAAGCTCTCAGGACGAAGCGCGGGGTCGACGTGCGAGTCGCGCAGGAAGACGACGTCGTGGCCCATTCCTTCGGGGACGCCTTCTGCGTCAATGACGACGTTCAGCGTGTAGCGGAACCAGCGCAAGCGCGGCTCGCCCATCTTCTCGAAGAGCTCGGCGAAGGACGCGCGGTTCGGGAGCAGCCGCATCAGCTCGACCAGATCGTCGCCGCACGCGACGAAGCTCGCGCCGATCTCTTCGCCCGCGCGCTCCAGGCGAACCCCGGTGGCGATCCCGCGGTTGAGACGGATTCGATCTGCGCGCTCGCCCAACCGAACGTCACCGCCAAAGGTCCGGATGCGCTCGACCAGCGTCTCGCGAAGCCAGCGTTCTCCGCCTTCCAGCTTCGCGCTGCCGCGTCGCCACGCGGTGTAGAGACGGGTACGCGCGAACGGGTTGAGCTGCGCCGGATCGAGATCGCCGGCGAAGCGAAGCGCGCAACCCATCCCGTGTCGGAACGGGTGATGGTCGGCCAGGTCGCGCAGCGGGTCGAGGGCATCACCTCGCTTGCCGAATGGTTGGTGGGTGCTCAGGCGCGCGAACTCGCGGCGCTCGAAGAATGATTCTGGGGGCCAGCCGAGGTCTCTTGAGAGCAGCTGGTCGAGCTCGTCAGCGGTGCGGTCGACCGTTTGATGAAACTCCTCAATGGGTCGCCGGACCTTTGGGAACTCACGGACGATCTCGCGGCTCAAGTCGGGCGCTTCGAGGGAGAGGTCGAAGCGATGGCGCGGCATGACCAGCTGTAGCGCCGGATCCACCGCGACCGCGCGACGCCGGAACACCTGATGAACCGTCAGCTCCGCGAAGATGCGACGCGCCGCGGGGCTGTGGGCGGCGAGGAAGGTGAAGGGCGCGCGAGGCAGTTCCCGTCCGCACGCCTCATACGTGGGGTCTGGTTCCCCTTGCCCGAGAACGAGGACGCGAAAGCCACGCTTCCCGACGAGCGCACCGCACAGGAGCGCGGGCAGCGAGGAGCCCAAGACAACGAGGTCGTACCAGCGCCGGGTCGTCATCGCGCTTCGTTCCAGCCAAGTGAAATTTCGCCGCGCGCGATCTCGTCAATGGTGGACGGGAGCAGCGCATGCTCCTGCGCCTTGATGCGCTCGTGCAAGCTCGCAACGTCGTCGGTCGCGAGGATCGGGACGCGTCGCTGCGCGAGCACATCACCGGTGTCGACGCCCTCATCCACGAGGTGAACCGTGCAGCCGCTCTCGTTCACGCCGGCCGCGATCGCGTCGCGAGGAGCGCGCGCGCCAGGGAACGCGGGCAAGAGCGACGGGTGAACGTTGACGATGCGGCGCGGGAAGCGGGCGACAAAGTCGGCGCTGACGATGCGCATAAAGCCGGCGAGCACGACGAGCTCGGGCTCGCGCTCCTCGACCGCGTCGGCCAGCTCACGGTCCCATTGCGCGCGGTCGTGTTTTCGGAACCGCACGACCTTCGTTGGGACATCTCGCTGAGTCGCGAGCTCGAGACCCGACGCCTCGCGATCGGCGAACACACCGACGACCGTCGCGTCCTGACAACGCTCGAAGATCGCGGCGAGGTTGCTACCCGCGCCTGAGATCAGGACCGCGGTCCGAAGCGCGTTCATGACGAGAATCGTACGCCGGGGCGGCTCGTGACGACGCCCAGTTCGTAGAGAGGTTCGGTCGCAGCGGCGCGGACCTCGTCAGCGCGGTCGCGCGGAGTCACGATGCAGAAGCCAACGCCCATGTTGAAGGTGCGGCGCATCTCCTCGTCGCTCACCCCCGCCGCGTTGATCCTGGCGAAGATGGGCGGAGCGTCGACCGCGTCGAGCGAGAGGGTCGCCCCGAGACCGTTGAGCACGCGCGGGAGGTTCTCTATGAGTCCTCCTCCGGTGATGTGCGCGATCGCCCGTACGCCGCCCGTGGGGATCACAGCCCGCGCGAGGTCGACGTAGATGCGGGTCGGCGTGAGCAGCTCTTTCGCGAGGGTCTTTCCTTTCGCGTCGAGCGGTGACGTGAGCGCATCAGCGAAGGCGCGGCGCGCGAGTGAGAAACCGTTGGAATGGAGACCGCTCGCGCGCGCCGCGAGCACGACGTCACCCTCAACGACAGAGCGCCCGTCGATAATCTCGTCGCGCTCCACGACACCGACCGCGAATCCCGCGAGCTCGTACTTGCCTGCCGCGTAGAAGCCGGGCAGCTCGGCCGTCTCGCCGCCGAGGAGGGAGCACTGCGCTTGTCGACAGCCCTCCGCGATGCCTGCGATGACGCGTTCCGCGCGGTCCACGTCGAGCTTCGCCGTCGCGAAGTAGTCGAGGAAGAAGAGGGGACGAGCGCCGCACGTGACGATGTCATTGACGCACATCGCGACCAGATCAACGCCGACCGTCTCATGGTGGTCGAGCGCGAACGCGAGCTCGAGCTTGGTCCCAACGCCGTCCGTTCCGCTCACCAGTACGGGGTCGCGCATCCCGCTCGGTACAGCGCACAGCCCAGCGAAGCCCCCGAGCGAGGAGAGCTGCTCCGGAATCCGAGTGCTGGCCGCAAGCGGACGCACGCGATCCACGAGCCGTGCACCCGCTTCCACATCAACGCCCGCGTCGCGATAGGTGAGCTCTCGTGTCGTCATCTCGAACTCGACCTCGAGGAGGTCGTTAGTAGGGGTTGTCGGACGTGAACGTGCCGGACATGCCGCGCATTCGGGTGGTCGTCCGCGTCGTCATCCGCGTCGTCATCCGGACGGTGCGGCGGCGGCGGCGAAGCGCGATTCGGACCGACTGGTCTCGGTCAAAGCGAACCGTCTGGCGCGCTGGCCGGAAGCCGCTCGCGCTGGCCACGATCGTGTGCTCCGCGCCGTCGCGAGGAACGGTCGCGTTGTACGGGGCGTTGACCTGACGCCCATCGATGGAGACGGCTGCGCTCCGCGGAAAGACAGAAACGTTGAGCTGAATCGTAGAGGCTTGCGCAGCGGCGGTGGCCTCGACCTGGTCCGACGCAGCGTTCTCGGCAGCGGGTTCCGCGGCGGCGGCTTCCGCGGCGGCGGCTTCCGCGGCGGCGGCTTCAGCGGCGGCGGCTTCAGCGGCGGCAGCTTCAGCGGCGGCAGCCTCAGCGGCGGCAGCTTCAGCGGCGGCGACTTCAGCGGCGGCAGCTTCAGCGGCGGCAGCTTCAGCGGCGGCGACTTCAGCGGCGGCAGCTTCAGCGGCGGCAGCTTCAGTGGCGGCGACTTCAGCGGCGGCAGCTTCGGTCCCGGCAGCTTCGGTCCCGGCAGCCTCGCTTCCAGCAGCCTCGCTTCCAGCGGCTTCAGTCCCGGCGGCTTCGGTCCCGGCAGCTTCGGTTCCGGCAGCTTCGGTTCCGGCAGCTGCGGTTCCGGTCGCGGTCGGGGTCGAGGTTGCAGGTCCAGCGGTTGTCGTCGGTTCGCCCTTCCCAAACATGAAGAACGCACCAACGCCGAGCGCTCCGACCAGGAAAAGCCCTCCGAGGATCTTCGGTAGGTTCGAGCTCTGCGTGGGGTAGACCGGTTCGATCGCCGGGTACGACGGGATCGCTGCGGGGATCGCGGACGGCGTCGCGGGCGCGGTTGTGTCGGGTGCGGGTTCGGGCGCGACCGGGGCGCGCGTGATCGCGGTTGGGATCTTGGAGAGCGGAAGCATCGCGGGGTCGTCGATCACCACGCTCTCTTCCGGAACCGAAGGTGCAGCCACGCCTCGGTTGGCGTCGACGCTCGCGTCGACCATCGCCGCCTCAGCGATCGCCGCTTCGACTTCCAGCGAGGGGTCGACCTCAATGCTCGAACTGGCGTCCGCGACCTCCTTGACGGTCTCGACCTCAGCCGAGCTGCCCCAGGACCCCTCGGCCCACGAAGGGCGGAAGTCATCCGCGATCTTGTCAAAGTCGTCCAATGGAGCGTCTTTCGGGGTGGTCGCCATGTCCACCGACGCTACCACCCGAGTGAATGAGCTGCCAGCCGGCGAATTCGGTCCTGAGGGAGCGGTCGAACAGTCCCTTCACGGGGGACCGCACTAGATGTTGGGAAACATCTCGGCGAGGCGATCGTCCCACTCGTCCGCGACGGTCGCGACGGTGTTCAGGAGGTCCTCGAACTCTTCGTAGTCGAGGCCGCCGAGTCGTCGAAGAGATCGGAGATAGACGATCTCTTGCTCCTTATCGATGGCGAAAGCACCGTCGCTCGTCACCAAAAAGTTCAGCTCAAGCAAGCGCCGGCAAAACTCGTCGGTTCCCTCCTTGGGAAGCTCCATGATTCGCGAGAGGATGAGCAAAATCCCATGCTCCTCCATCACGTTGATCCCAACAGTCGCGGAGCCGCGCTGAACCTCGGTGTATCCGGACGGATCAAGCGGCTCGAGGCGCACGCCGACGACTTCGCTGAAGCGCACGACGTAGTCGTTGACCATTTCGGTGGCGTCGCGATAGACGCGCCCGCTGTCTCGGTCTTCGTACCTTGGTCGCTCCATGTGAGAGACAGCGTAGAACCGCCGTGAAGAGATCGTCAACGAAATCAGCAGCGGAGCCCCCAAGAGCGGACTCCCCTTCGTACGAGCGAGGTCGCTTTCTCCGAACCGCGGTCCTGTTCGTGCTGCTGGGGGGTGGAGTGCTGCTGTTGAGCTGTGGTGACGAAGAGCGAGCGGCACCCGTCAACGTCGACACGCTTGATCCGATCACGCTCTCGGACGACGCGCTCGCCCAAGCTCTGGGCGCGGCGCTCGGAGAGGTGGACCCGCTCGCGCCGGTGTCGACCCATGACATCGCGAAGGCGCGAAAGATCATGAGCTTGACGCGGGTGCTGGTCGCCCGCGAAGGCGACGATTCGCGCTTGAACGCGGCGCTGGTGGAGCTGCGGCGGGTCAGCCGCGCGGATCGTCCCGAGAGCTGCGACGCGTTGCTTGATCTGTGCCGCGTGCGCGCCCGGGATCAGCTCGACCGCGCGGCGGCGACCGAGGTCGCCCAAGAGATCATCGACCGCTTCGCCGATGAGCCAAGCCAGCTCAGCTGCGTCCTTGGCGCACGCCGCGTGACCTCCGCGCTGAGCGAAGATGTCTTTGGTGACTTCTTTGCCGGACGTGAACAGGCAGAAGCGGCGACCTTGACCGCGGCGTCGGTCTACGGACCCCCAGCGTCCGCGGAAGGGACGTTCGTTCGGATCGTGCTCGGCTTTGATCGCGTCGCGGTGTTCCGAGAAGAACAGGTCGCGGCTGACGATACCTTGCCTCGGCGCTTGCTCCTCTCTTTCGACAACGCCTTGGTCGCCCCGAGCGTCCCCCGGGCGCAGCCGGTCGGGCTCGCAGGGGTGGCGCGGCTTCGGCAAGAGCAAGGCGACAGTGACGCCCGCGTCGCTTTCGATATCGCGGAGGACACGCGTTGGCAGCTCCACCTACTGACCGACCCGTTTCGCGTCGTGATCGACTTTGAACGCGGAGAGCGCCGACGCGCTCGGGTCGCGAATGGTCCCCGACCGGTCCGAACGATCGTGCTTGACCCGGGGCACGGGGGCGTCGAGACCGGCGCGCAATACGAAGACCTGAAGGAGTCGGAGATCGCGCTCGACCTGGCGAAGCGCGTGGCCGTGGGACTACGCGCGCGGCTCCCCGATGTCCGCGTGCTCCTCACGCGAGAGGACGATGTGCAGGTCTCGCTCCCACAGCGAACCGCTATGGCGAACGCGGTCGGCGCCGACGTCTTCCTCTCGATCCACTTCAATTCCGCGAACGAGTACGTGCAGCGAGGTGGCGTCACCACGTTCGTTTTGGACACCAACGATCAGCGACAGGCGACGCGGCTCGCGGCGCGCGAAAACGGGACGTCGGAAGCCGCGGTCACCGGGCTCCAGCGGATCCTCGCGAACATCCACCGGGAGGAGCAGGTCACGGAGTCGCGCGCTTTGGCGCGGGTGGTGCACGAGAGCACGCTCGCGGGCGGACGCACCATCCTCCGCAACCTCCCAAACCGCGGCGTGAAGAGCGAGGTCTTTCACGTGCTCGTGGGCGCGACGATGCCGGCGATTTTGTTGGAGGCGTCGTTCTTGACGAAACGACGGGAGGCCTACGCGCTGCGAACGAACGAATATCGACAAGCGCTCGCGGATGGCATCACCGCGGGGCTGATCCGCTACGTCTCCGGGGAGTGAGCCCGCGCGGCTCGGGCGCCGCGAACGTTGTTGCCGCCGCTCCAGCACGAGTCATACTGCTCCCCCGTGGCGTGGATGTCTGAGCGTTCTGTGCTCCTTGGCCAAACCGTGCGTGGTCGTTGTGGACGCTGAGCCTCTTCGGCTACAGCGCTTCGCGCCGGCGCTCCGCGATACGTGTGACGAGTACCTCCTCGAATACCGCGCGGAGCTGCGCGAGGCGATCGACTCGGGGGCGTCGGGCGTGGAGGTCGCGAAGCGGCACGCCAAAGTGCTGGAGGGGCTGCTGGGGGCGCTCTATTGCGCGGCCGACGCAGCGGCGCGACAAGGCGGTCTCGTTCCCGAAGGGCGCTGCGCGTTGCTCGCCATCGGGGGGCTCGGCCGGCGTCGGGTCGGTTTGCACAGCGACCTGGACGTTCTCTTTGTTTGTGACGATGTCAGTGACCCCTACGTCACCGCCATGGCCCACGCGCTCCTCTATCCGCTCTGGGATTGCGGTGTCGAGATCGGACACGCGGTGCGCGGCGTAGACGAGACCATTGCGCTCGCGCGCGAGGACGTTCGAACCGCTACGACCCTCCTTGACGCCCGACGCGTCGCTGGCGACCGCGCCATTTGCGACGAATTGGTCCGAGGCGGACGCGCGCGTGTTTTCGAGCCGCGACTCGGTTGGTTCTTGACCGCCCTTTCCGACGACGCGGCTGCGCGCCACGCGCGGACGGGCGGCTCGCTTTATCTGCTCGAGCCCGACGTGAAACTGAGCCGCGGTGCGCTGCGGGATCTCGACGTCGCGCTCTGGGCAGCCGGGGCGCGATTCTGCGCGCACACACCGAGTGACCTCGCGCGCCTGGGCGTGATCCCGTTGAGCGAGTCGGATCGGCTGGCGGTCGCGGTCGAGTTTCTGTGGCGCGTCCGCGGTCTGCTTCATCGACGCGCTGGGCGCCGCCAGGATCGCCTCACCTTCGACGACCAAGAAGAGATCGCCGAGCAGCTCGGGTTCATCGACGGAGTGACGCTCGCCGTCGAGCAGTTCATGCAGGCCTACTACCGACACGCGCGCGTGGTCGCGCAGGTCTCCGAACGGGTGCTGATGCGCGCGCGCCCCGAGATGCGTCGCCCGCCGCCGTCACTGCGCGTCGGGGGCGACGGCACCGCGTACTTTGGCGAGCACCTCACGCTCGAGCGAACGGACGAGCTGGACGAAGACCCGGTCCTCGCGCTCCGCCTTTACGAGAGCGCGTCGGCGCGTGGCGCCCCCGTGTATCCGTTCGCGCGAGACGCGATCGCGCGGCGGTGCGCGACGTCGGTGTTTCGCGACGCCTTGCGTGACCACCCCGAGGCCAACGCGCTCTTTCGTCAGTTGTTGGTCCGCTCTGCGCACTGGGGCGGTCGCACGCTGAACGAGGAGCTTCACGAGGTGGGCCTCCTGCTCGCGATGGTGCCCGAGTTTGAACCGCTGCTCGGGCGGGTTCAGCACGACGTCTACAATGTCTATACGGTCGACGCGCACTCCGTGAAGGCGCTCGACCGCTTCGTGGCGCTGCGCGCTGGGGAGCGCGTCGAGCACCACAGCTTGAGCGCGCGCCTCGCGATTGAAGCGCCGCGTCCGGAGCCGCTCGCGCTCGCGATCTTGCTTCACGCCATCGGGAAGACGCACGGTCCGCGAGGCGCGTCACGCGGGCCAGACATGGCGCGTCCGATCGCCGAGCGGCTCGGGCTTACCCCGGTCGACGTCGAGCACACCGTCTGGCTGATCCGTGAGCAACACGCGCTCTATCGCTGGGCGACGCAGCGTGATGTGCACGACGGTGACGTCCTCGCGGAGCTCGCCCGGAGCGTCGGCACGCTCGACCGACTTCGCGACCTCTATCTCCTCACGGTCTGCGTCTTGTCGACGACCAACCCGACCGCGATGACGGCCTGGAAAGCGACGGTGCTCGAGGACCTCTACCTGGGGCTGAGTCAGCTGCTCGCGGGGAGCGGGAACAGTCAGCGCGTCTCGAGCTTGCGGGAAGAGGTCCGGGTCGGGTTCGCGGGCGACGCGGGGCAGGAGATGCTCGATGAGTTCGTCGCGGGGATGCCAGACCGGTACATCCTCGCCAATCCACCCGGCGACGTCCGTCGACACGCGCGCATCGCGCGAGACGCGAGAGACCTGGGGGAGGGCGCCGTCACGGTGCGGGTGGCGCCGGGACGAACCCGAAGCACGAGCGAACTGGTCGTGGTCGCGCCGGACCAAGCCGGCTTGCTCGCGGATGTCACCGTGCTCCTCGCCGCGCACCGCCTCGAGATCGTGAGCGCGCAGATCTACACGCGAACCGGCCGCGATGAGTCGACCGCGTTTGACGTGTTCACCGTGAAATCCTCGCGCGAGATTTCGCGCTCGGTGGTCGCGCGCCTCGAGGAAGAGCTCGCCGCGCGGCTTCGGGATCAGCTGAGCGTCGCGGAGCTCTTCGCGCGGATCCCCAAAGCGCCCGCCTGGGCGCCGAAGGGTCCAAAGATCCCGACTCAAGTCACCGTCGACAACGCCGCTTCCCCGCGTTTTACGATCGTTGATGTCTCGACCCGAGACCGTGTGGGACTCTTGCACGTCATCGCCAAGAGCCTGCATGAACAGGAGCTGAGCATCGCGGTGTCCAAGGTGAACACTGAGGGCGAGCGCGTCAGCGATGTTTTCTACGTGACGAACAAGGACGGCATGAAAGTAAAAGACCCCACCACGCTCGCGACCATTCGCGCCACCCTCGGAGCAGAGCTCCGCGCGTTTCACGAGACGCAGTCATGAGGTGGACCACGATCTTTTGCGCGCTCGCGCTTTCCGGTGCCGCGTGTGGTGGCGGCGCGGGGACCGCGACCCAGGCGCGGCCGACGCTGGACGACGTTCAGTTCGAAGACGAGGTTCCGCGTGAAGCGGCCCCCGCGCGTCACGCGGCGTCAGAGACCGTCGCGCGAGGGGAGGCGGCGCTCGCGGCGGGTAACTTGGAACAGGCGCGCACGCTCTTTACCAGCGCGGTGGAGGACAACCCACAGGACCCGCGCGCGCTGCTCGACCTCGGGCTCACGCTTGAGCTCACGAACGACTACCCCGGTGCCGAGTCCAACTACCGCGCGGCCCTCGCGGTCGATCCCGACTTCCCGCAGGCGCTCAATAATCTTGGGCTGCTGCTTCGTGATCTCGATCGTCGCGACGAGGCGATCGCCATGCTGACGCACGCGGTCGAGGTGAGCCCTGACCTCGCGGAGGCCCACCTGAACTTGGCGATGGCGCACGAAGAGCAGGGCAACCTGCGCGACGCCCAGCAGAGCTACGAAGCGGCGGTTCAGCTCGGTCCGAACGAACCGCTGGCGCGAACCAATCTGGGGCTGCTGCTCTTAAACGGCGGCGAGACGTCACGCGCGGCGACCGAGCTGCGTCGGGCGCTGCGCTTCGCGGGCGACAACGTCGCGTTGCTCCAGGCGATCGGGAACGGGCTCCGCCGCGCAGATGAAGCGAGCGGGGCGGTCATGGCGATGGAACGGGCGGTCGCGCAGCGGGAGACGCCCGCGCTGCTGGCGGAGCTCGCGCTGGCGCATCGCGCAAACGATGATCGACCGGCCGCGGAACAAGCGCTTGGGCGCGCGCTCGAGCTCGACGCCGACTTCGCGGACGCACACTACCTCTTGGGCAGCTTGGTCGCGGCGCGCGGCGAGTTCACGCGAGCCGTGGGGCACTTTGAGCGCTACCTGGCGCTCGCTCCGGACGGTCCACACGCGACGCGCGCGCAGGCTCATTTGGCAGCCGCGCGAGCCCGGCAATAGCTCGCTTACTCTTCTTCGCCGGAGGGCGGCGCGACGATCTCGCGTCGCTTCAGTCCGACCAAGAAGAGCTCGTAGCTCTCACTGCGGACGGCTTTGGGCTTGATGATGCGCACCTTCTCGAAGAGCGCGCGGGTCTTCGCGCGTGCTTCCTCGAACTCCGCGCCTTGGAAGATCTTTCCGACGAAGTTCCCGCCCGGCTTTAGTAAACGCTCCGCGATCTCGAGCGCGGTGACGTACAGCTCGTAGCTTCGGTACATGTCGAGATCGCGCTTGCCGCTCGTGTTCGGCGCCATGTCCGAGAGCACCACGTCAAACCGTCCGAGCTCGCTCTCGTCCAGCTCCGTCACGTCGCCTACGCGGAGTTCGGCGTTCTTTGGGAGCGCGATCGTGCACTCCTTCAGGTCGTAGCCGATGACCTTGCCGTTGGGCGCGATCTCCTTGGCGGTGTAGAGCGTCCAAGAGCCGGGCGCGGCGCCGAGGTCGAGGACGCGATCGCCCTTCCGAAGAATTCGCGCGCGTCGCTGAATCTCTTCGAGCTTATAAACAGAACGAGCCGGGTAGCCCTCTTTGGACGCCTTCTTTCCGTAGACGTCCTTTCGGCTCCGGCTGTCGATCTTGCTCCCGAGGCCGCCATGACCTGGTCGCTTGGGTCGCCGCGAACGGCTTCCTCGGCCGCGGCGAGTGGCCAGGTTAGGCCTCCGCCTTAGCCTTCTTCTTGACCGCGCCACGAACCGTGACGTGACCGTTCTTCGGGCCGGGGACGCCGCCGGCGACAAGGATGATGCCCTCGTCGTTGAGCACGCGGACCACCTTGAGGTTGAGCATGGTGACCTTCTTGCTGCCGTGCTGGCCGGGCATCTTCATGCCCTTGAAGGTACGACCCGGGGTCATGTTCATTCCGATGGAGCCACCGTGGCGCTTGTACTCGTGGGTACCGTGACCCACCGTGCCGGCTCCGGAGAAGTTGTGGCGCTTCATGACACCAGTGAAGCCTCGGCCCTTGCTGGTCGCCGAGACATCCACGAACTGACCCTCGGTGAAGACCTCGCCCGTCGAGAGCGTCTGGCCAACCTCGTAGTTCGCGCACTTGTCTGCGGGGAGGCGGAACTCCTTCACGACGCGCGACGGGGCCTGGCCGACCTTCTTGAAGGCGCCGAGCTCTGGCTTGCGGACAAGCTTTTCGCGCTTTTGCCCAAAGCCAAGCTGCAAAGCGGCGTAGCCGTCGCGCTCAGGAGTACGGATCCCTACGACAACGCAGGGGCCAGTCTGGATTGCGGTCACACGAGCGACTTCCCCATCTTCGAGGAAAATCTGAGTGTTTCCGAGCTTTTTGCCGATCAGGCCGAGGTTCTGGTTCACGAGTCCTACTCCGGGAAAGGAGGCGAAGAATACGCTCACTTTTCACGCCGTCAAGGTGCTTTCCTGGATTCTGGTTTTCTGGCCGTTCACCCATGTTCGCTTCGGTCAACACGTCTTCGTCGCTCCGCCTCGCGACGAACATCTACGCGGGAGAACGCTCGAGCCGGAAGATCCGTCGCGCGTTTCGCGTCGTCATGTCGGCGAGCTCTTCGAGCGTCTCCCCTCGAAGCTCGGCGATGAACTTGGCCGTGTGCGCGACGAACGCGGGCTCATTCGTCTTTCCGCGAAAGGGAACAGGCGCGAGATAGGGAGCATCAGTCTCCACCAAGATCGCGTCTCGCGGCTGTTGCTTCGCGGCGTCTTGGATCGCGCGCGCGGACTTAAACGTGACGATGCCGGAGAAGCTCGAGACGAAGCCAAGGTCGAGGGCCCTCTTGGCGAACGAGGCGTCTTCGCTGAAGCAGTGGATGATCCCGCCGACGTCTCGCGCGTTCTCTTCGCGCAAAATCGTGAGCGTCTCTTCCGCGGCGTCTCGGGTGTGGACGATGATCGGCTTCTTCAAGCGACGCGCGATCGCGATCTGCCGACGAAAGGCCTCACGCTGCTCTTCCCGCGGAGCGGTGTCGTAGTAATAGTCGAGGCCCATTTCGCCGATCGCGACGATCTCTTCTTCGCGACCCACCTCATCGATGGTCGCCGACACCTCAGCGTTGAAGTGGCTCGCGTCGTGGGGATGAACGCCGACCGTTGCGGAGATCCAGTCCGGATGGCGACGCGCGACCGAGAGCGCCGAGCGCGCGGAGCTGACGTCCTTCGCGCAGCCGATCGTGATGAGGTGGGAGACCCCGGCCGCTCGCGCGTTCGCGAGGACCTCTTCTTCGCGCGGGGCGAGCTTCGCGGAGTCGAGGTGACAGTGCGTGTCGATCAAGCTCACGAGGGCGCTCCGGATTCAATCGCCGCGATGGCGATCTCGATGGTCTCGGCCGCGACGCCGCGTGGGCGAGATCGAAGCGCGCGCAGCTCTGGCAAGAGCTCATCAACCCGCAGCTCGCCCGCGAGCTCGACCGCGAAGGCGCGCCCATCACTTCGCCACGCCCCGAGGACCGCGCGCAGTCCAGGGACCCCGCGCGGATCACCGAGGCGCACAAGGCTCGCGCTGGCGGCGGCCTTTGTGACCAAGGGCGCGAGAAAGGACTCCGCGATCTTGGCGAGCGGCTCGCGGGCCTCGTCTGCCCCCGTGAAGCCAAGCGCGGTGACGGCCGCGAAGCGCTGGTCACGCTGCTCGAGCCCGGAGACCAACACCTTGGTCGCGCGTTCATCGCCGGCTTGTCCGAGCGCGACCGCGGCCGCGAAACGCGCGTCGCGATCCAGGTCGAGCAGGAGCGGGACCAGCGGCGCGAGGGTCTCTTTGTTGTCCGCGAGATCTCCGAGCGACTGCGCCGCGACCATGCGTACCTCGGGGGTGCCGTCGCGGAGAAGCGAGCGAAGCGGCTCGGGATCGTCATACTCCCGAAGCGCGAGCGCCGCGGCGAGCTTCAGCGCCTCGTCGTCTCCCTGCACCGCGCGGAGAACGAAGGCGCGCGCGCGCGCTTGATCGGTGTGCGTGAGACCGACGAGCGCGGCTTGGCGAACGGTCGGGTGTGGATCGTCGAGCTGCGCTTCGAGCACTTCAAAGACATCTGCGCCGCGCTGTCCGATCGCGTCCAGCGCCCCGACCGCTTCCAGGCGAACAAACACGTGCTCGTCGGTCGCGAGGGTCATGAGCCCGACGCGGGCCTCGTCGATCCGTTCGTCGGGCGGGTTCCCCAACGCGCGCGCGGCGGCCGCTCGGAAGCGGTCGCCTTTGGCGGTGACGTCACGGAGGGCAGCGTCGAACGTTGGGGGAAGCGGAGGGATGGCGAACACGACGTAGACTTAGGCGCGAAGAACGACTCCTGCAACGTCAGCCGTACCTTGGCGCTCCTGCGTCGTGGTCCAACTCAGCGGGCAAACGTGTCGTTTTCTTCGAGGTCCAACGAGAACTCCACGCCTGCCATGCGACGACTTACGCGAGCGCTCGAACGAACCTCCCTACCGCCAGAAGTCGATGCGCGCCGGTGAGCACGCCAAGGTCGCCGGGGTGACGCGAACGCCGTCTTCGCATCCGTCGTTCCAGTGACCGTACGCGAGCCCGCTCGCCGATCCGAGCATCGTCCCGCGGATGTTCACGCTCGTCACGACCAGGTCGGCGTTCGTGTCTCCGCCGTCGACCAGCTCGACACGCACCAGCGCTGTGCTCAGCCCGGCCGGCAACGCGAAGGTCACGTCATGTGGCGCGCCGGATTCGATTCGCGGAACGGTGTGGCCACCGGCGCTTGTGCTCAACAAGGTCAGCTCGCTCTCACTGGCGCCGGCGAAGACGCGCATGCTTGGCGGGTGCGCTGGTTGCGAGGCGTTGACGTTGACGATCAGCGTGTCGGTGATCGGCGCCGGGACGTCTCCGCAAGCGTTCGCGCGGCTGCTCGGGGAGTCTTCGGGAACGCCGTCGCGATACCAGGCGTCGCCGTCAGGACAGGGACACCACGTCTCGCCGTCGGTGGTACGGCACTCGGGATCGGGATCGGGGTCGGGCGGCGTGTCCATGCACACGACAGCCTCCGAGTGGGGGGAGCCCTCGGCAGCGTCGCGGTGGTACCAAGCCGCATCGTCTCCACCGTCTGGGCAGCGGCACCAGACGCGTTCGTCGCCGCCTTCAGAGCACATCGGCATGCTCGCGGGGGTGTCGTCGCACCGCTCGGCTTCGGTATCGGCGGTGCCCGCTTCGGCGTCCGGCGAGTACCAGTCGTCGGTGTCGGGGCACGGACACCAACGCATGCCTCCTGGGGTCGACCGACACTCGTCCATCGGGGGCTCGGTCTCGCCGCGACAGATCGACGCCTCGGACTGGGGTGAAGCGGGCTCGACATCGTCGCGGAACCAACCCCCCGCGGACGGACACGGGCACCAGCGTTCGTCGCGCGCGTTGAGGTTGCACTCGTCCATCATCGGCGGCGGGTCGATCGGACCGGAGCACGTGATCGCGTCCTTTAGGATCGTGAAGGCATCGGTCTGGGTGGCGACCGAGGTCTCGGGGTCGATGTCGATGAGCCCGAGCCGCTCAGTCTGACTGCGGAGGCGGTAAAAGAAGACGCGCGCGATGTCGTCGCGCGGGCCCAGCGTGTTGAGCGTCGCGAGGTAGGACGCGCTCTTGTAGGCCTCGCGGTCGTCGTCGTTTGCCTCGGCGGCGTTCACGCTTCCGCCGGTCTCGGTGATCCAAAAACGTCCGCCGCCCATCGATTCGCGAGGCGACGCGACCTTGCCGAGGATGGCGCGCCAGTTCGCCGCGAGCCGGTCGGTCGCGTGGTTCGCGTCCGCGAGGTCGCCGTAGTAGTGGACGCCGATCCCGTCCAGGTTCAGCGAGCCCGCTTCTGTCGCGTCGAACAAGCAGTCGCGACCTTCCTCGAACGCCGGCGCGAAGCTGACCACGCCACCGGAGATCACGCGGGCGGTCTCGTCGTTCGCTTCGACGATCGGGATCCCGGCGCGGAGCAGACGACCGAAGTAGGCGCAGTCCATTCGCTGTGGGCGACCGGGCATGTTCGGTTCGTTCCCGAGCTGCCACGCGTCGACGTTGGCGCTCGCGCTCGCGGTCACCGCGGTGAGCTCGGCGAGATAGCGACGCTCGTACTCATCTTCGTCCACGTCGCTCGGATCGAATAAGGGGTGGCCCTTCGCCGGGACCGTGCACTCGTTCGTGCCGCAGTAGGTCGCGTCGACCAGTGACCAGCGGTTCACGACGACGAGCGTCTTGAACCCTCGGGTCGTCAGCGCGGTGAGCCGCGCGTTGAACGAGGCGAGATGCATGTCAAAGCGCTCACGCGCCTGTTCCCCCTCGACACCATCTTGGTTGCGCGCGAGCACGTTCACGTTCTCCGGCACCTGATAGAGAACGCGGACCCATCCACCGCCAATCTCGGCGAGCGAACCGACTCGGTCGTCCGCGAGCGGGTTCTCTGCGCCGACGTGCACCCCGATTCGATCGGGATCCCAACACGCATCGAGCCCGCTGGTGTTCTCGATCGGTGGCTCGTCACAGCCAAAGGCGAAGAGCGTAGCGAGGAGGACCAGCAGGCGGGTGTGCATAGCCGCTATCGGTAGCATGAATCGTTCCGCGTCACGCTGTGCCACCTCGGTTAGGATCGCCAAGCGTGCACGACCTCCACCTCTACTTTCGGTTCCCGGGTGTGCACGTCGGCGCGCACCGCGTGTCTGGAGACGCGCGCTTTGTCGTCGGGAGGCTTCGCGACTGCGACGTGGTTCTCCATCACCCCACGATGGGGCGGCGTTACGCCGAGTTCTTCTTACGGAAGGGGCAGTGGAGGATCCGCCAGTTGGGCTCCGCGAACCCCCTCGCCGTGCACCGCGCGGGGCGCGACCCGATCGTTCCCTTTCCTCGAAGAGATCGCGCTTGAGATGGGAGACCGTATCCAGCTCGCGTTCGCCAATGGGTTCGTTGAGGTCGAAGACGCGCTTCCGCGAGCGGCGCTTCTGGTGCCTGGGGAGTCCGGGCCGTTGCCTCTCGGTCGAACGGGAATGTGCTTCAGCGACGTGAACGGTGTCTGGACAGAAGTCGCCGACGCGGAGGCGACGAGCGTCGTCCGCGTGACGCCTGAAGGAGAGACGCTTCTGCTGGGCGAAGGCGCGGAGCGAGCGCCGCTGCGAAACGGTGCGCCGGTCGCGCTTGGAGATGTGTGCGCCCGCGTCTATTCGCGACGCGATGTCATGACTTCGCTGCCGTCGAACGCGCAGAAGATCTTCTCGATGCTCTCGAACAAGAGCCCCGCGGCGGTGGCGCAAGCGATCGAGCTCGCGCTCTCGGCGGAGCTCGACCACGAGCTGGTCGTGCCGTGTGAAGAGCACGCGGTGTTTGGAGGAGAGTCGCGCGAGGCGTTTGTGTGGGCCGCGACGAACTGGCGCGTACATCGCGACGGCGCGCGCGCGATCCGGTTCGCAGGCTCCGAAGGCGTGACGACACCCGGGATCCCGCTCTCCATACTCCCCGAGTCCGTGAGCGTCGTGGCGCTTACTTCCGTCGCGCGGGTGACCGGAACCGCGCGGGGGGTTCGCGACGTGACCTTGTCGCGATGCGGTGAAGCGCTGCCGCTCGCGTTTCCTGACGCCCAGCGCTTGCGGCTCGAGCGCGGGGCCTATGACTGGGCGGGAGCGCGCGCCGTCGAGCGTCTTGAGGTGCTCGACGCGAGCGTTCCGCTCACGGGATGCGGCGCGCGCGAGCTGCGATGGGAGTCGCGTACGTTGAGCGGGTTGGTGACCACGGGAATGCGGAACCTGACGCGGCTCGAGCTGCCGAATGTGCGCCCGGACTATTCGCTCGCGTCGTTCTTCCGTGCGCCGTCGCTCAAGGTCGTCGCTGCCCCGACGCGACCGAACGATCTACCCGCTCATATCGCGTTCGAGCCGCTGCCTGGTGAGTCGTCATGAGCTGGTTCGCCTACCTCCGCTTCGAAGGACAGAGCTACGAAGTGATCCGGATCACGCACGACCAGGTCGTAGGGCGCCGACCCGAGTGCACGATCCAGATCCGCGCGAGCGTCATCGAGGGACGGCACTTTCGTATCTCGCTCAAGGGAGACGAGGTGGCGGTGCGCGATGTGGGGACCGCCGACGGGATCTGGGTGAGCCGACAGGGCGGGCCCGTGGAACGCGGGAAAGAGGTGTGCGTATCGCCTGGGGATCGCGTCACCGTTCCAGGCGCAGATGGTTTTATGGCGTTTGAGCGCGTGGATCCCCACGTCTTCTGGCGAGGCTACCCGGTCGGACCAAGCGGTCTCTTCGTCGACCCGGCCGGGCGTGAGTCGTGCGTCCCGATGGGAGAGCACCTGCCCTTCGGCTCGCTCCAGCATCAGGTCGATGGAGCGTTCTTTGAAGACGATGCGCTCGCGCGGCTCTCTCAGAACGCGAGGCGGGTGATCGCGCTCGCGGCGTCGCGCCCGCTTCAGGCCGTCGAGCTCGCGCGTTCCCTAGAACTGGAGCCGGAGTTCGCGAACGCGCCGCGTTGGGGCGGAAGGCTCGCGCCCGTGATGACGTACCTCGCGGGCGTCCTTAGGGTCGCGCCGTCGCGGTTCACGTTCGCGTGGCCGTCGCGCGCGATCGAGGGCGGCGCGGTGCCGATGACGTCCCCTTTTGTCGCCGACATGAGCGCGCTCGCAGCGTCCGTTGAAGAGGTCGAAGTGGTCGACGTGCCGGCGCTCTGCGGCAGCGCGCGGGCGGTGAAGCGAGCGACGTTCGGGACGAAGCACCCCGCACCGAAACCGCGCTATGACTACCGGGGGAGGGTGCACGCAGTGGGATCCCTTTTTCCGTCGCTCCTCACGCTCACGTTGACGCAAGCGCTTGGCTACGATCTCCGCGAGACAAGGTCGCTCCGCTCGCTGGACATCGGCGCGGCGGCGAAGGTGACCGGTTTGAATCGCTGCGGTGCGGAACACGTGACCGTCTCCGCTCCGTTGCTTCCCGCGCTACGTGCGCAGCTCCGCAGCGCTCCCGCCATCAAGACGTTGGTGATCAAGGCGAGCGCGTTCGATGGCGCGGAGCGACGGGTCGACGACCTCTTGTGCTCCTCGGTCGCGCGCCTCGTGACCGAGGGCGAGGTCGACGGGGTGGTCCCGGATCACGTGGAGTGGACCCGGAACCCCTAGCAGCCTCTTAGTCGTGACGCGGAATGTAGAAGCCGGTCGCGGAGAGTTCACGCGAACCCGCAGGCGCGTCGAACTCGAGAACAAGCTCGTCGCCTTCGTTCATGACGTGCGCTTGGTGGTCCGCGGCGCAGTAGCGGGGAGCGGTCGCGCTGTCGTCGCAGGCCCGCGGAGAGATCGCGACGCCGTCGACGACCAAGTGAACCTCATCGAGGTACGTGATCTCCGCTTTCTCTTCCCGCATCGTGATCCGGACCCGCTCGGCGCTGAGCCCGTCGACCGCCAAGGTCTGCGCCTGGTAGGCATCGCGGCCGACAACGTTCCTCAAGATCTCGCCCATGAACGTCTCGCTGCCATCGTTCGCCACGAGGTAGACGAAGGGACACGCGGGGAGCTGATCGCAGTGCGCGACACGATCCATCTCGACCGACTCCGCGAGCTCCAGCTGACCGTCCGCGTTCGGGCGCCAGGTGTGGCGCATCATCGGCGGCCTCGTTTCCGTCATCGTCTCAGGGTTCGCGCGGGCGCACGCGCTGTGCGGGTCTTCGTCGATGACAAGGCTGCCGTCGTTGCTGCGGATCTCGGGGTCGTGCACGCCGTACACGCCGATGACCTGGTCGAAGATTTTGACGAGCGCGTCGCCTTGCTGGACGAAGAGCTGGTAGCGGTTGGGCGGGTCTTCTTGGTCGCTCGTCGGGAGCGCCACCATGATCGCGTTCTTCGCGTCGTCGTAACGATGGATGCGAACGGCGGCCTGCTCGCCCATGAAGTAGTCCGTCGCCTCGGTGAGCTCGACGGCGCCGCGAAGGGTCCCCACGGCGAGCGTCCCATCCGCGTAGAGGGTCACGGTATCCGCGCCGCTCTCGGCGTCAAACTCGCCGGTGGTGGCGAGGAGAACAGCGGCCTCGGGGATCGCGTTCGCGACGGGGTCCGCGACCGCTTCGGTGACGACCTCTGTGGCGGCCGAGGTTGCCGGCGCGGTCTCCGCCGCGGGGGCGCTCGCGCCGCAGCCGACCAAGCCGCAGCCGACCAAGCCGCAGCCCAACGAAACGATGATCGAGAGCGTGACCAGAGTGTTTTGCGTCTTCATCTTTTCTCCAACATTCCCGGCGACGAAAACGATTCCGCGCCGGTGCCTCTAGTACTGCACGCACTCGTCATCTGCGATCTCTTTCGATGCGCAGGTGCGCAACGTCGCTTTGGGAACCGCTCGTGGTACTCGAGTTGAATGAAGTTACTCGTGCCGCCACCGGTACAAGGCATCGTGACGGGCGGGGCGATGTGGGTCGTCGCGTCGTCATCCCCCGAATGGTGTGTCGACTTCACTGGACGGAAGGCGGTCGGCGCGGTGCTCATGGGCGTCGGGCTTACGTTTGACCTCATCGCGTTGGCGGCGTTCTTCCGCGCGAAGACGACGGCGACCCCGCTCAAGCCAGACAAGGCGCGACACCTCGTCGTGGAGGGGCTCTACCGTTACTCGCGCAACCCGATGTACCTGGGGCTCGCGCTTGTGTTGAGCGGCTGGGGAGTCTGGCTCGGTCACCCCGCGAACCTCGCTCTCATCGGCGTCTTCGTCGCGTACATCACGACGTTTCAGATCAAACCGGAAGAGCGCGCGCTCGAGCAGAAGTTTGGCGCGGAGTACGAGGACTACAAGCGCCGAGTGCGTCGCTGGATCTAGGTGCTCGTCTCAGGGGCGAAGGCTTCCGCCCCTGAGAACCGTCACCTGGTCGCTCAGTCTCCGGTTGGCGCCTTCGTGGTGCAAGTAGGGATGGGTCGTGCGTTCACTCAGAGATTGGGCGTTGTCTACGCGGCGCCCAGATGCCGAACTGTCCCTCCACCACGCGACGCTCTTCGCTCCCGTCGAGCTTGGACTCGATGAGCCACGGAACGCCCTCGCGAACACGCGTCCGCATCAAGCGATCCTCGGTCGGGTGAATGTGCGCGGCGTACTCGCTAAGCACGCTCGAGTGCGTGAGCGTCTCGATTTTGTCGGAGGTGATCACGACGACGCGGGTGCGCGCGTAAGGCGTGCATGAGTCATTGGCCTGCGAGGAGAGGCTCCACGGTTCGTTGGTTTGGAAAGAGTGACCGTTGGCTCTCGCCGTGAACATCCGAACGTCGCCGCGCTGGGTGTTGGGTTCGAAGTCGTAGTGAACGCGTCCGCCCGAATCGATCCCGCACTCCTCGTCGGTCACGTTTCCTCGCACGTAGGTTTGTTCTTCTCCTGCTCCGCGAGCGCCTTCCGGTCGGTCTACCGCGCGGAACGTAGGGGCGCCGTCGGAGAGCGAGACCACCGCGTCTCCGAGGTCGAGCGTCTCCCCTGCGAGGGCGCAGACCGTGAAGGCGTGCAAGCGCCGACCGACCCAGTTTTGGTTGCCACTGATTCGAAACCATCGTCGGTCTGGAAACTCGATCGGGCTCGTCCAGTCGGAGCCGCCGGCCTCGCGAAGCCGAACGTGGACGCCGTACCCGCTGCGGTAGGAGTGGCGGGCTGCCTCTGCGACCACGACCCGCCCTTGGTCCTCCGCGACGCAGAAGTGGACGCCCTTGTCAGAGAGGTCGACGAGCTTCGTGGCCTCGCCGTTCTCGAGCTTGAAGGCTTGCGTGAGCCCGGCCTCCCGTCGATTCTCCGTGCGCGAGACGTAGTAGAAACCGCGCGCGTCGTTTTGGTACCAGTGGACGCGTTCGGCGAGAGTCGTCTCTTGGTCGGTCGCGAGGTCCCGCGCGATCAAAGCCGCGCGCGGCTCATGCCGGATCAATCCGCGATACGAGCCCGCGTCGCTCACGACCCTGCGTCCAGGGCGTTCCGACTTGAGGTAGTAGAGCGTGCCGCCGTCTGCGCTGAACGTCGCGTGCCATTCGCGCGCTTCGCTTGTCGCGATCGCGCGCTCGGTCACCTCGCCGTCGACGAGCGTGCCCAAGAAGAGGTCGCCGTTTCCTTGTCCGCGTCGTTCGAACGCGAAGCGCTGCGGTACCGGCGCCGCGGGTTCCGCGATCTCCTCCGCCCGTTCGGGGGCGTTCGGGGCCTCGGCTTCCGTCGCGGCTTCCGTCGCTCCGGGGGCTTCGGCCGCCTCCGCCTCAGGCGCCTCAGTTGGAGCTGCGTTTCGCGGACTCCGCGGCTCGGGGTCTTCGCAGCCTATGCAGAGAACGCAAACACAGATGGGAACCAGGAATCTCCACACAAGAGATGAACCCTACCGGTCAGCGACTCTATTCCGAAGCTACTTCACCTTCACGCCCGGGGTGATGTCCTTGTCGACGCTGAGCACCGACAGACCGTTGTCGTCGCTTGCCGCCAAGACCATGCCTTCTGAGAGCAGCCCCATCATCTTGCGCGGCGCGAGGTTCGCGACGAAGACGACGCGCTTCCCGATCAAGTCGTCGGCGCTGTAGTGCTCCTTGATGCCCGCGAGGATCTGACGCGTTTTGCCGTCGCCCTCGTCGATCTGGAGCTTGAGCAGACGCTTGCTCTTCTTAACTTCTTCCGCCGCGACGACCAGGCCGAGCCGAAGGTCCACCTTCTGGAAGTCGTCGAACGCGATGAAGTCTCCGCTCGCTTCGGCTTCCGCGGCCGCTTGCTTTTGGGCCTTCTTCTTGCCGACCTTCTTCTGCTCTTTCGGTTCCTCAGGCGTCGTCACGCCGAGGCGTACCAGCAGCTCCTTTTCTTTGTCCGCGTCGATGCGGGGAAAGAGCGGGGTGCCGGGTGCGGTCTGGGTGCCCGCGGTCAAGCCGCCAAACTCGGCGGGCCAGAGGTCCTGCCCCTCGGTCGGCATCAAAGCGGGCATCCCGAGCTGCGCGCGGAGCCCATCACACTTGCTTGGAAGGAACGGCCAGAGCATCACGGCGAGCCACCGAAGCGACTCCATCACGACGTAGGCGACCTCCTTGAGGCGCGTCTTGTCCTCGAGCTTCGCGAGCGCCCACGGCTCGGTCTGGTCGACGTACTTGTTCGCGGCGCTGACCAGCTCCCAGATCGTGTCGAGGGCGCGGTGCGGCGTTATGTTGTCGAGGTGCCCGGCCGCGCGTGAGGCGGCGTTCTTCGCGAGCGCGATGAGCTGCTGGTCGAGCTCGGGAAGGGTCGCGACGTCGACCTCGGGGACCACGCCGCCGAGGCTCTTTTTGACGATGCTCGCGACCATCCGGTTGAGCAGGTTGCCGAGCCCGTTGGCGAGCTCGCCGTTGTAACGCGCGACGATGTTCTTGTGGCTGAAGTCGCCGTCTTGCCCGAAGGCGATCTCGCGCATCAGGTAGTAGCGCACCACGTCCTCGCCGTAGGCCTCGGCGAGCGGGATGGGCGGCAGGAAGTTGTTGTAGCGCTTCCCCATCTTCTGGCCGTTGATGGTGAGCCAGCCGTGCGCCCAGATCTGCGTTGGCGGCTTGACCCCCGCGCTGAGCAAGAAGGCCGGCCAGTAGATGGCGTGGAAGCGGAGGATGTCCTTGCCGACGATGTGGATGACGTCGCCGTTCCAGAACGTGTCGAAGAGGTCGTGCGGCGTCTCGTCGTCGACGATCGGTCCGCCGAGCGCGCTCGCGTAGTTCGTCAGCGCGTCGAGCCACACGTACATCACGTGTTCGGGATCGCGCGGCACCGGCACGCCCCACTTGAACGTGCTGCGCGAGATCGAAAGGTCACGCAGCTCGCCTTTGACGAAGCTCTTGACCTCGTTGAAGCGACCCTCTGGCTGCACGAAGGTCGGGTGGTCCTCGTAGAACTTCAGCAGCTTGTCGGTGTAGGCGCTGAGCTTGAAGAAGTAGCTCTTCTCTTTGACCTTTTGGACGCCCGCGCGCGTGACCTCGTCGAGCTCCTTCAGCTGCTGCTCCGTGATGAACGCTTCGTCCTTCACGGAGTACCAGCCCTCGTACTCGCCGAGGTAGATGTCGCCGTTGTCGACGAGCTTGTCCCAGAGCGCCTGCACCTTCTTCTTGTGGCGCGGCTCGGTCGTGCGGATGTAGTCGTCGAACTCGCATCGGTAGGCCTCGAAGGCTTCACGGAAGGGCGGCGACATGCGGTCGACGAACGCCTGCGGATCGATCTTCTGCGCCTCCGCGCTCTGCTCGATCTTCTGACCATGTTCGTCGGTCCCGGTCAGGAAACGAACCGGGCGGCCGCGCAGCTTCTGGTAGCGCGCGAGCATGTCCGCGGCGACGGTCGAGTAGGCGTGCCCGATGTGGGGCTTGTCGTTGACGTAATAGATCGGCGTCGTGACGTAGAACGGCTTGTCGTTGCTCATGGCTCCCTCAAAGCCTGCAAATGAGCAGGCGCGCGAGAACATAGTGCTGAAGCCGGGCGAGCGCGACTCCTTCCTGAGCAGGCGCGAGCGGACCCGGAAAGACCGCCTGGCGAGCCTCAGCGGCGCACGCGAACAGCGGTCAAAATGCGGTAGCCGCCGTCGATGTGCTCGAGCACCTCGTCGAAGCCGAGCGCGCGCAGTCGGGAGAGCGTGACGTAGAGACGGTTCTTGGCGGCGTCTTCCATGATCTTCTCGCCCGGCCAGCCGATCGCGATCAGTGTCTCGGTGTCGACCGGAGCGGCTTCCCCGCGCTCAGAGAGAGCGCAGAGATGGTCGACGATGCGGCGGCAAGCGGCGCGTCGGCGGAGGTCGAGGCTCTTGCCGGTGGGCGTCGTGACCCAGCGCGTATCGGTCCCGACGACCAATGTCGGTTCGCGCTTTGTGGTGATCGGGGTCGTCGCGCTCCGCCCCATCACGTTAAGCAAGAACGCTTTTCGCGCGCCGTCGTCAGGACCGATCCCGAGCTCGTCCCACAGCACTCTCCATGCGGCCAACGCGGTCGGGACGTCTTGATAGCGAGCGCCGCGACGGGATGCGCTGGCCTTCGCTTGGACCTCCGCGAACTGCGCGAGGTAGGCCGCGCTCGCCGCGCCTTCTTCCCCGAGCACGGCGCCCCGGAGCGCCGCGGGAGCGTCGACGATCGCGAAGAGCGGCTGCAGTGACTTCCAGACCGCGAAGACGTCCGACGCGGGGGTCGGCTTCTCTCCGAGAGAGACCTCGGGCGCGCGCGTGTCTGCGTTGTTGGAGGCGTTGAGGATCACCGCGAGCTCACCGTCGCGCGTGACCAGCACGTTCTGCCAATCGAACGCGCCGAGCGCTTCGTCTGCCTGTTCGTGAAGCGCCGCCAGAGCGAGCGCGACCGTGCGCCCGATCGAGGCGCCGATGGTGTAGGTGAAGCGAAGCGTCTTGTCGTCGCGGCAACGCGCGAACACATCCCGCAAGGTGAGGTCCGAGTGAACATCGAGGACCAACAGCTCCCCGCTCTCCGTCGCAGACGGAACCGCGGGGTGCTGGACGAGCGTGTGGCGCCGGAGGATGTCGGCGCGCAGCGACGGTGGCCCCGTGATCGTGACTTTGCCCCCCTCAAATCTCACCCTCACGCGACCAGTGTGAACGAATCGCGAAGCCTCGTGCGTGAAATGTGCAGTCCTGCGCCGATCGCTCTCAAGAGTAAGGTCGCTGTAAGGCGCGATCGCGGCGACCGTTGCGCGCGTTTTCGACCCTCAGCCTCGCGCCGATGCGGTACTGAAGAGCCATGGAGAAACTCTTCACGTCGTGCATACGTGTTTTCTGCGTGGGCTTTCTCTGCGTTCCCCTTTGGTCAGGATGCGGCGATGACGACGATCTCGCCGACGCGGCGGTCGACGCTCCTGCGGCGGACACCCAAACGGACACCGACGCGCCGGACACCGCTCCGACCGACGCCGACCGACCGGACACGGCGCTCCCTCCGCTCGTGTGTACCGAGATCCCCGCGCCTGCGCGCAGCGGCACGGCGCCCCGCAACGTCGCGCTGGATCCCCAGACGTTCGATGAAGCGGTGGTGGTCGCGTTCGACGCCGACGCCGTGGGCGAAGAGCGCGGGCGTTACCCGATCGGGGTCAGCTCTGGCGCGGTGAACCCGACCCGCGCGATGGTCACCACGCGGGTTGTCGGCGACGGCGCGTCTCGTCTTCGGGTGTGGCGAGACGCGGAGCGCGAAGGCGACGTGGCGCTTGTCTTCGATGAGACCGTGGTGGTCGCTGACGGCGGTTACGTCCACGCGGTGATCGAGACGCTCGCTCCAGACACCAACTACACGTACGCCTTCTTCCGCGATGGCGACCCGCTCACCGCGCGCTCTCCAATCGGACAGTTCCACACCGCTCCGCCAATGGACGCGAGCGTCCGCGTTCGTTTCGGCGCGACGACCTGCACCGGGAGCTCGGGGGAGCCCGCGCGCACGAACCTCAAGCCGTACCGATCCTTGAGCTTCCTCGCGGCGCAAGACATCGACGCGGTCCTTCACCTCGGCGACATGTCGTACAACGACAACGCCGTCACGCGAGCGCAGTACCGCGCGGAGTGGACCGAGACGCTCAGCCAGTCCGGTTACCGCGACCTCTTCTCGTCCACCAGCGTCTTCGCGACCTGGGATGACCACGAGATCACCAACAACTTCGATCCGGAGACGCTCTCGCCGGTCCGCCTCGCGTCGGCGAAGGATGCGTTCTTCGAGACGCTTCCGGTGGAGCGCGGTGACGACGGTGAGCTCTACCGGTCGTACCGCTGGGGCGAGACCGCGGAGCTCTTCATCACGGACGCGCGGAGCGAGCGACGCCCGTCGACGCTCGAGAGCGATGACCCGGTGTTCGTGAGCGCTGCCCAGCTTGAGTTCATCAAACAAGGGCTCCTCAACAGCGAGGCCCACTTCAAGCTCGTGTTCTCGTCTGTGCACATCAGCAACCTGCCGGGCTTCTGGGACATCGCGAGTGACGATCGTTGGGAGGGATATGCGACCCAGCGCGTCGAGCTGCTCGACTTCATCGTCGACAACGAGATCGATAACGTGTGGTTCCTCGCCGGAGACGTGCACCTCGGGATGGTCGGCCGACTGGAACGAGAAGGGCACCCGCACGCGGGCATGTGGGAGATCACGGTCGGGCCCGGAGCGAGCGGCGTGAACCCCATTTCGGGTTTGGTCGACGCCGGGCTCTTCGAGGAGCGGGACGCGTTCCCGTGTGACCAGTTCGTTTTCTGGCACGGCCGGAACGAGGTCGCGACGGTGCTCGAGCTCGATCCACTCGCCGACACGATCCGCACGATTTTTACCGACGTCGAGACAGACGAGGTGCTCTTCGACGAGGCGTTGACCCAAGGCGCGCGCTGACGGTCGATCAGAGCGCGCCGTGACGTGTAAGGGACGGGTAAGCTGCGTCCCGGGCGCAGCAGAACCAACCTCTCTTCATCCCAAGGAGGTTCGGTATGCTGAAGTCACACACACTGCTGCTCGCGCTCGCGATGTCGGCGATTCCGATGTTGCTCGTCCCCACGGAGGCCAGCGCACAAGCACAGCACGGTTCCGCGTCCCGCGGGGTGCGCGACGACCTCGGCATCCCGTTCAGGACGGAGGGGCAAGCGGAGAACAAGGACACGCAGTGCTTCATCTTCGTCCACGGACTGGACTTCAACCCGACCGGACCTGACGGGCATGAGTACCCTGGCACGTTGAGAAGCGTCTTCGGGGACGCGACGATTCGCCACAGCTCGATCGCGACGGTCGTCGAAGGAACCGGAACGTTCGGCAGCTGGCCTGACCCGACGACGGACCCGTGTGCAGGCTCCTCCTCGAGCTGCCGATACGACGTCGACGGCGGGAACTACTGGACCGTGGTGGAGTGGCAGAGCGAGACGCAGAGCTACCAAGAAGCGTCCGCGCACGTCGCATCCGAGATCGCGCGCCTGACACGCGGAGGGGAGGACGGTCGCGGCCGGTCGTGTCCGACGTCTGCCGATGTCACGGTCGTCGGGAAGAGCGCGGGCGCCGTCGTCATGGACTACATCCTCGGAAACGCCCACGCGGTCGAGTCGGATGGGTCGTTGCTCAACCCTGAGTTCGCGGTGGTCGCCGCGAACATCGAGCGCGTCGTGTCGCTCGCCGGTCCCCACAACGGTTCGCCGCTCGCCGACATTGTCTGTGATCCAAGCGACGGGCGACTCGAGATGCTCGCCGCGCTCATCTCCGCGCGTCCCGGGCTGGCCGCAGGCGGGACTTGGGCGCTCACTCAGCTCTTCTGTGCGAACAGCACGCTCGCGTCACTTCAGACGGTTCGCGACCACCAGGTGAGGCACCACGTCGCGCATGACCTCGTGGTCCCGGTGCATCTGTTCGCCGCGGATCGCGATGTAGAGTTTGGAGGCGCGCTCAGCTGGCTCGCGAGCCGAGCAGGGTACGGGGACATCGTCGACCTCTTTCAGGGCGGAGATGGCGCGGTCACGCTCGAGAGCGCGATGGCTTGCGAAGACAACGACCGTACCATCCGAACGCGATCGACCTCGGATTGGGATCGCTGTCTTGGGGAACGCGACCGAGCGAGTGGGTACGGGAAGTGGTCCGCGGCGTTCTACAATGGGGATATCGCGGTCAAGGGAGCGGCAGGCGTCCACGCGAATCACTTGACGGTCTCGCGCGCCATCCGAATGCGACGCGCGGACATCGGTGACGGCGCGCTCTCGAGCAGTGGACTCTACTTGGGGGTTTGGTCTGACCTCGGCGCGCGCCGTCACACGTCCGCGGCTGCCATTACGCGATGTCTCTTCGCGAACCACGCGCCAGGTGAAGAGGTGTGGTGCCCATGAAGCGACTCCTCTTCATCACGTTCGTCGGCGTCGCGTTCCTGGTCGGGTCCCTCACCCTGGACGGGTCCGAAGATGTCGCGCACACGAGCTTGGCAGACGCGCCCGGCGACGTTCTCGGAAGCGTTCCGAACGTCACCGAAGTGTCGCGGCTTGAGCCAGCACGCGGCCCGTCGGGCGACGTAGAAGCAAGCGAGTACGATGCGCCGTCTGCACTCGCGAACCTCCGTCGGTCCGAGCGTTCGTTTCATGAGCGCGCGGCGCGATACCCGTTCGGTTCCGGCGCGATAGAGACCGACGCCGACGATCGTTTCGCTCGCTATAAACACGACGCTGTCGCGCGAGCGGGAGGTTCGAGTGCGCGGGTCGCGAAGGACCGCGTCGATCCGGGGGAGCCGAACACGCTCATCGTGATGTTCGACAGCGACGTTCCAGACGAGCTGGAGGTGCGCGTCCTCGGGGGGCAGGAGTTCGTCCGCTTCACGGTTGCGGGCACGGCGCGACTGGAGGTCCCGCTTCCGCCCCGCGAGGAGATCGGCGTCGCGACCGTTGGGATCTCGTTCGGAGAAGGCTCCGCTGCGTTGCGGACGTCGTACACCGTCGGTCAGCTCGGCGTGGCGCTCGCCGGTGACCCTCGGTCGGAGGTCGTGGATGGCTCGCTTCATGTTGTCGTGCCCGTCGCGGTCGAGCGACGCGGGACCTACTACGTCGCCGCGACGATCTACGACGTCTCCGACCACGCGATCGGTTGGTCGCGCGTGGGGCTTCGCGTTGATGAGGCGGGACGCTCGGACGTTACCCTTCGCTTTTACGGCTTGATGTTCCATGACGCGGGTGCGACGGGTCCGTTTCGCGTCGCTGTGCAGCTCGAGAACGTCTCTCGGCCGGGGGTGGTTCTGCGAGGCGAAGTTGTACATGACGCGCACCACACAGCGGGCTTCGACCTCGCCGACTTCACGGATGAGTCGTTCGAGAACTCGTTCCATTCGCGTCGACTCGCCGCGCGCTGATGAGAGCTCACGAATCGCGTCGCGCTACGTTTTGGAGCTCCTCCAGTTCGTGACCGCATCGCGGAGGAGCTTCGCGCAGTCTTCATGCTCGTTCTCGAGAGCATGCTCCAGCGGCGTCTTCGGTTCCTCTCGATCGAAGTTCGACTGGAGCGTTGGGTCCGCTCCCGACCGCAGCAGGAGCTGCACGCCTTCGACCCAGCCGCGTCGCGCCGCGATGATCAAGGCATTCTTCCAACCGTAGGAGTCGTACTCGTCGACCTCCGCGCCGTGCGCGATCAGCTTCTCCATGAGCGCGAGGTCGCCTTTGTCGGCGGCGCGGAAGAGGTAACACGGTGTCGCCCCTTTCGAGAGAAAGAGGTCCACGAGCGTCTCGCTGCCCAAGGCGTCACGAAACGGTCGCGCGCCTCCCGTGCGCTTGGCGTTGATGTCCGAGCCGAACGCGAGCGCCCACTCAAGGAGCGCGATGTTGTTGTTCTTCGCCGCGTCCGAGATCACGCTCGCCAGCGCGCTCTCTTGCTTTGGGCTGAAGTCCCACCCCTTGGCGGGAACGCCGCGCTCCATGGCCCAGACAAGCGACTCCCCCTCGTCATGGGCAAAGTACTGAAGGCAGGAGCGGCCGGCCGCGTCTTCGAGCGTCGGGTCCGCGCCGTGTTCGAGTAGGAGCTCCATGACGACCGGACGGACGCGGTAGCCGAGCAACATGAGCGGGGTTCGCCCTCGCGCGTCTCGATGGTTGGCGAGCGACGGGTCGCGCGAGAGCCAGGCCTCAAAGAGCGGGAAGGTCGCCGCGTCTTTGTCGAGGCTGCGCGCGCACAGCTTGTGGAACGCGCTGTCGCCTTTGGGGCCGAGGGTCTTGGGGTCGGCTCCCGCCGCGACGAGCTTCTCCGCGATCGGCAGGATCTTCTCGGCGTTCCAGGTCGCGTAGTGCAGCGCCATGTGGAGCGGAAGGTCGCGGCCGGCGGGAGCGAACTCGAGGTCTCCATCGTATTGCTCGACCCACGCGAGCACGTCTGCGGGGTCGCGTTTCTTCCAAAGCACTTCGTACATCGCTTGCGAGATCGGATGCTCGGGCGCGACCTCACGCTCGACGAAGAGCGGACCGCCCGCGATGCGCAGCTCAAGCTCGATGTTCGCGGCACAGGCGTCGAGTAGATCGGACAAGCGGTAGAGTTCTCGCTCGTCTCCGCTGCTGTGATCACGGAAGCGGACGACGGCGTTCTTTTCGCCTGGGCGAAAGACCAAGCAGTCGCCATCGCCGACCAGGCCGAGCACGTGGTCGCCGTTCGCCGCGACCCGACGTCCATCGCGCGAGCGCCTTTGGTGGTCGGCAGCTTCCTTGGGCCGGAGGTCGAGCGTCTCGCCGAGCTCGATGAAGTCGTTGTACTTGGTGTACCCGCGGCGTGGACCAAACCCGAACGTCACGAGGATCGTCCGCCAGGGTTCCGCGACGTTCACCCCGAGGCTGTCTTCAAGCGCGGCGAGATCTTCGTTTGTAAAGGGCGGCCCATCCGGGTCTGCGGCCGTGATGGCGTCGCGAAGGCGCTTTCCCGCGCGCGTGATCTCAACGTGCATCGGGCGACGCTACCATCGGGATCGGCGCTCGTGTTGTTGTTGAGGGGGCGATTTGCGCGTCCTCTGCGCTGCGCGCATTCACCCCACGCTCACATTCGTTCGCCCGCTCCGCGACATTCCAAACACGTCGCTTCGCTTTGGTGTTGGGATGCTCGCTCCGCGGTAGCTGCCGCAAAGTTTGGTTCTAGGCAGTGTTGTCAGGGTCGCTAGATAGACCGCAAGCGATACATCAGACCGTCCATCGCGGTCTGCTTGTTGGCGTTCGCCAAGAGCGACTCTTGCACCTCCAGGATCGCGGCCACGCGCTCCGTCGCGCGCGCCGCTCCGATGCGGGCGCTTCGGCTCAGCTCCTCTTGCGCGCTGAGGAACTTTGCGTTGGCCGGGAGACCAACGGCCACACACGCGACATCGCGGTAGTACATGGCGAGCGTGGTGAGCGCGAGCTCGAGGTCTGCGTGTTTGGCGAGCTCTTCAGCGATGTTGAGCAGGGCGCCTGGGCGGTTCTTGCTCGCCGCGTCGTCGACCCGGAGCGCGAGGTCGAGCAGCTCCGTCGCGCGGCTCTCTTGTGCGAGCGTCAGCGCACGGTCGGCGCGTCCGTCTGCGAGCGCAACCGCCGCGGCGCGATCTGCTTCTGGGACCTCGTGGCGCGCCAGGATGGACGTGACCACCGGGTCCGGGAGACGCCGAAAGCGAACCCGCTGACAACGTGAACGAATCGTCGGGAGCAAGCGGTCCGGCCGCTCCGCCAGCAAGATGAAGTGCACGCCTTTGCGCGGCTCCTCCAAGGTCTTGAGGAGCGCGTTCGCGGAGCCCGGGATCTCAGCGGGAAACGAGACGTCAGCTTGCGGGAAGATCAGGAACGCGTCGCGCGCTTCGAATGGAGCGAACTCCGCGTACTTCAGGATCTCGTCGCGCAGGAAGTCGACCTTGATGTTGCGCTTGCCGTCTTCGCGCGGCTCAAAGACGCGAACGTCAGGGTGGTTTTGGGCGTCGATGCGCGCGGCGGCGTCCGGACCGATGACCGCCTTCGCCAGCGCGATCGCGCTGAGCTCTTTCCCGATCCCGCTCGGCCCCTCGAAGAGATACGAAGAAGCGAGGCGCGAGGCAGCGGCGTTGCGCAACGTGGTGAGCGCGGCGTCTTGGGCCTCGATGCTCCCGAAGGGATCCACGTCCCGTTCAGCTCGCGGGCGGGCGCAGCAGGCCCATCGCGAGCGCTTCGATCGCGTCGACGACATCGTCGGGCTTGAGGACCTCAGGGTCGACGAACGCCTGCATCACGAGCCCGTCGAGTAAACCCAGAACGAGCCGCGGGAGGATATCCAAGTTGATCGCGGGCTTGACGCCCATCGCGAAGAGGTTCGCCGTCAGGTACTCCGTGATCTGGTTCGCTGCGAGCGCGTAGTACTCGGCGAGCTGCGGGCGGAGGGAGTCGTTGTAGAGGCTCTGCGCCAAGAGGTCGGCGACGACGAGCGCCTCGTCCGTGCGCTCGGCGCGAACCGCCCAGAGCGTCTCGAGCGAGGCGCGGAGCGAGGTGAAGGCCGAGTCGCCGCTCGTCCACGCCGCGATGGTCCGGTTCTGGACCGCGTCGCAAGCGGTCGAGAGGACGATGCCCATCAGGGCTTCCTTCGTCGGGAAGTGGTAGTGAACCGCGCCCTTGCTCATCTTCGCTTCGCGCGCGATGTCCATCAGGCTGGTGTTCGCGTATCCCTTGCGCGCCAGTACGCGGATCGCGGCAGCGATAATCTGTGCAGAGCTGATGTCCGACTTCTTGTAGCGCACGCGCGGACCATGCCGCGCGCTCCGATCGGCGTCAACGAGGACTTGGGGGAATGAAGCGAGCGGGCCAGCAGGCTGCTAGGGCTCGTCGATAATGTCGGCGATCGGGCGCGCTGTGGGGAGCGCCTCACCGCCCGACCCAAGCCGCATCGAACCACCTGGGATCGCCGCTTGATCGCGTCCGAAGTCGGGCGTGAGTCGACCGATTTGGTACGCGCGGCTCACGATCGACCCGTTGCTTGATGGATGCGTGACGGAGAGCTCGGTTTGTCGGCCGTCGCTGCAGGCCACGCGCCCGACCGTGAACTCGCTCGCCTGCCACGCGTTGGCGCCGGTGCTGCTCTCCCACGTGGTGCGCGCCGAGGTAAATCCGATGGCCGTGCTGACCCACGCGATGCACCCGCTGCTCGGGACCCGGAGAGTGGGCGCGATGCCGACCACGCTGCTCTGCTTCGTGAGCGTGTCGCTGGGTTCCCATCCGAGCCCGCGGAGGTACACCTCAGCGTCGACGTGCAGCATGTACGTCTCGAGGTCGAGGTCCTGGGGGAGGGCAGCTCCGGGGAGCGCGTACTCTCGGATCTCCGCCGAGCCGCTGCCCTCGAGCTCGAGCGCGTCTCCCTCACACGCGTGGATGATCGCGTAGGTCATGTCGCAGATGCGCTGGTCGGTTTGACCTTTTCGCCGGACGCGCAAGAGGTGCTCAGCGGAGACCCCGACCGCGCCGCAGCCCGGGGCGGTGAATACGTGTTCATGGTTGAGCGGGGCCTGGCGCCATTCGTCGTGGGGGACGTAGCCGAGGCGGTCGAGTCGATGCGTCACGCGCTCGCGACCCGCCCGACCCTCTGTCTCGCAGAGCGCGAGCCCCGCGAAGACGTGGTTGGTGCGCGGCGCGGCTTCGGGCGTCACCTGACGCGGTCGCTCCTGGTTGTTCACGAAGACGACCAAGCAGAGCGAGGAGACGACACAGACGAGCGCGCAGGCCGCGATCGCGACCCCGGCCACGCGGCGTGGCTTAAGGTTTCGTGGCTCGCTCTGCGCGAGCTTCGGGTCATCGCCGCGCGCCATCGCTACTCTCGAAGAAGAACGTCCACGTAGTACTTCACGCGCTTGAGCACTTTGCCGTGCGGCCGGGCGTGGATGTCCTTCTTGAGCGCGAGCATCACCTTCCGCTGGAAGGTGTAGGAGTTGTTCACCGGCTTGGGCGCGGGGCCTCGTCCGGCGCCTTCGAGCGGCGCGAAGATCTCGTCTCGGGTGAAGCCCCAGCTCGCGAGGTCGTCGTCGCTCAGCGATGCGATCATCTGCTGGGCCAGCTTCAGCTTCGCGTCGTCGCGCGCGAGCTCTTCTGCCCACTTCGCGACTGACGCGGTCATGGGCCGCGAGTGCTTCTGGACGTTGATGGGATCGCCCATGCCGGATTTCATTTTGGTCTGTCCGTAGTTGACCGCGTCAGGGTCGTTGTCGAGGCCGAGGAACGCGAAGACGCGCTCAAGCTCAAGCTCGGGCCGACTCACGAGTGACTCGTAGCGGACCTGGGTCAGCGGGACCGGTCGCTCTCGGAGGAACTTCCCCATCGCGGGGACGTAACGCGCGAGGATCGGGTTGTAGTCCTTCGCGATGTTCCAGTCTCCGTTGAAGAAGCTGTTCGCGTACGAGCTGAAGACCGCGAGGGGGTGACGCGTCAAGACGACGTACTTTGCGTTCGGGTAGAGGCGCGCCAAGAACGGGAGCACCAAGGCGTACGCAGGGGTCTTGTCGAGGAAGCGCTCGCGCCCGCTGTGGCCGAGCATCCGTCCGTAGAGCGTGTCCGCGTAGGCGCGGAGCGCGTCGAGGTAGTCGTCCTCCTTCCGAGGGAGCTCTTCGACAAAGCTCCGCATCGCCTCCGCCGCGTTCACGTGATCGTAGGGCGCCTTGTCGACGTTGTTGTAGAAGCCGAGATGCGCGAGCGGCGTGATCAAGTGCGGCTCGGGGTGGGTGTAGATGTCGTCGTGCGCTCCCAGCATGCGTTGGAGCAAGGTGGAGCCCGCGCGAGGCGGAGAGACGACGAAGATGAGGCGCTCTTGCGTCGATGGTTCGCGAACAGTCACCGCGGGAAGGTCGCGCCTCGGGGCGAACGAGTCAAAGAGTCAGCGCACCATCGCTGTCCACATCCAGGAGCAGCTCGACCGCGCGGTTCAGGATGGTCCTCCGCGCGAAGCGCCCGTGCTTCGCCACAATGAAGCTGTCGCCGATCAAGAGAGAGTAAAAGAGCATGCTCCGCGCTTCGGCGTCTTGGTTCGAGCCGCCGAGCGCGCGGAAGTTGGCGCGGAGGTACGCCATGCGGCGGTCATCCACCCGCGCGACCGACGCTCGGGTCTCAGGGTGCCGGGTCGCGAGGTCTCGGATCGCGAGCTCGACGGAAGGATCGCCCGCGACACTCGTGCGGAAGAGCGCGCGGAGGCGGTCGTCGGGGGCGCTGGCCGCGTCGTCCACCTGATCGATGATCGCGAGCGTGTCGCGTTCTTCCCAGGCGTCGATGACCGCGCGGAGCAGGGCGTCGCGGTCCTTGAAGTGCCAGTAGAAGCTGCCCTTGGTCACGCCGAGCGCCTTCGCGAGCGGTTCGACCCGGACCTTGCTCCAGCCGCCGCTCCCGAGCGCGCTCGCGGCGGCGCGGATCCAGTCTTCCCGGGTTCGCTTGCGCGCAGAGTTTCGCTTCGTCGCCATCGATCTCGTTTTACCATACGCCACCGTATTGACGCAGGCGAGCGCTGGCCTCACGCTGTCCATACTCAACCGTATGGAGAAGCGTATGTCCTTGCAGGAGAACTGGTCCCCGATTCGCGCGCTCTGGAAGCGCTCCCCTTCCGTTGCGATCGCGTCGCTCGCGCCCGACGGTTCCCCGCACGTGACGCCGATCGGGAGCGTTTGGCTCCACCCAACCGAGCCGCGGGGGATCTACCTCGAGCTCTTCACGAGCCAGCTGCCCAAGAACCTGGACCGGGACCCGCGCTTCGCCCTGATGTTGGTCGACAACGGCGCTTGGTTTTGGCTCCGCTCCCTGTTCGCGGGTCGCTTCTCCCGACCGGTCGCGGCGCGCTTGCACGGAACCGCGGGGAAGCGGCGCGAATCGACCGAGGAGGAGCGAGCGCGCTTTCAGAAACTCGTCGCGCCGGTCGCGTGGACGAAGGGGCACGGCATGTTGTGGAGCTCGCTTCCGTTCGCGCGGGACCTGACGTTCACCAGGGTGAGCGGCGTGCGTCTGGGCGCGATGACCAAAGCGCTTTCGTTGCCGTTGCACGCGCCGCGATGAGCCGGTCCTGGGGCGGTCGTCTTGTGCGATGCTCTGGCGATGAACGACCGTTCGCGCAAATCGGGGGCGCTGCTCCTCTCGCTCGTCATGGCTGTCGGGGTCGGCTGCGACCCGACACCTCCCGCGATCAGCGCTCCTCCCAACGCGGCGCAGACCGCCGCGGAAGCAACGGACGACCGCAGCGGAGCGGGGCCGGTCCCCGCGTCATGGGTCGCGCCGCGTGTTCAAGCGGCTCGTGAACGTCTCTCGTCGAGCGAGGCGGGTCAGCGCGTCTGGCGCGCGATCGAAGCGCACGGAGGTCTCACGCCTTGGTTGACCGCCGGCACGCTTGAGTTCGAGTTCGACTACGCGCCGCTCGGAAACGCCGCTGGACGCAAGAACACGTTTCAACGCGTCGACCTCTGGTCCTCACGAGCGCACCATCGGCAGATCAACGGTCCCGCGGAGTTCGGCTTCGACGGCGAGTCCTCGTGGATGAAGCCGGGCGCGAACGCGTTCTCTCCGTCGGCGCGATTCTGGTCGCTCACGCCGTACTACTTCGTCGGGATGCCCTTCGTGCTCGCCGACCCGGGCGTGAGGCTGGAAGAGCTCGGGCCGGTCACGCTCGACGACGTCGCGTGCCACATGGTCAAGGCGAGCTACGAACCCGGCACCGGCGACAGCCCCGACGACTACTACATCGTCTACCTCGCGGACGATACGAACCGCCTCGTCGCGCTTCGCTATATCGTCTCGTTCCCGGGCATGTTCGCGCCAGGGGAGCACTCGCCCGAGAAGCTCATGCGTTACGGTGACTTCGCGGACGTCAGCGGGCTCTCGCTCGCGACCACTTTTCACACCTTCGCGTTCAACGGGGACACGCAGCTGCCCGCGGCCAAGGTGACGGACGTGAGAGCGAGCCGCTACCGCTTGGGCCAGCGGTACGATGAGTCCATCTTCACGGCGCCGGACGGGGCCTACGTGGAACCCGTTCCCGTTCACTGAACCACGCTCCGTGACGACGAGGAGAGCGCCTCGTCTTCGGCGCGCTAGATCCGCGAACCTGAGAACTCCGCGGCGAGCTCGACGTTGCGCACGTCGAAGCCTCGAAGAATCGAAACGGTCACGCTGCCTTCCAGCGTGTCCGCGAAGCCGTCGTCATCTTCGTCCGTGAAGCGGAAGTCGACATCCGTGGAGACGCCTCGGTCTCCTTCGCCGTTCTCCGACACGTACTCGGAGAGGCTCATGCGCACCCCGCTTCGCGCGATGTAGTCGCCGATGAAGAGACGGTCCTCGAACTCGACCAGCTCGCCATCCCCGTTGAGGATCCGAACCGTGACGGTCCCGTACCCCAGGTCGCCGTCGTCTTGCGTGATGGTCAGCTGAGGGAGCACCTCGCTTGGGCAGAGAATGAAGGGGGCGTCACAGTCCACCGTGAGCCCGCCCGCGACACCGCCAGCGATGGGGATGGTCCCGGTCACCGATCAATCCGGCGCCGCGGACGAGTACGAAGAGCTCGTCATCTCGCCATCGAAGACGATGTCCCAGCGGCCCGCGAGGTCTGCTTCGGCTTTGTCGCCGCAACCGCCGCTCGGACCAAACCCTCCGCTTCCAGAAAGGGCTCCGGCGAGGAGGACGACGGTGACGAATCTCAAAGGCCTATGCATAGCCTCGGCATTGCATATCGCGACGCGCGCTCGCAACCTGCTACGATCGCGCGCATGGAGCTGAAAGTCGTCAACGGCGAAGAACCGCCGCGTCACGTAAAACCCCCCGCGGACCCTTCGCAATGGGCCCACCGCGAGCTTCGTGCCGGTGAGTTTTGGCAACGGATCCCGGCGTTTGCGGACGTGAGCGAGGAGCAGTTCCTCGATCACAAGTGGCAGATGAAGCACACGATCACCAAGGTCGAGAAGCTCCTCGGGGCGCTCAAGGGGATCGTGAGCGAGGCGTTCATCAAGGACGCGGAAGAAGGCTTCCGGATCGCGCCGATGGCGGTGCGGGTATCTCCGTACATGCTCTCGCTGATCAACTGGGACGACCCGTACGGGGATCCGATTCGGCGTCAGTTCATCCCGGTGCTCTCCACGCGCTTGCCGGATCACCCGCGGCTCACGCTCGACTCGCTGGGCGAACAGGGCGACGCGCCGGTCCCCGGGCTGACGCACCGCTACCCCGACAAGGCGCTCTTCTTGGCCCTCGACACCTGCCCCGTCTACTGCCGCTTCTGCACCCGCAGCTACGCGGTCGGTCCGGACCAGGAGAACGTCGAAAAGATCTCACTCAAGGCCAAAGGCAAGCGCTGGGACGTCATCTTCGACTACATCAAGACGCGCCCCGAGCTTGAGGACATCGTCATCAGCGGTGGCGACTCGTGGAACCTCCGCGCTGCCCAGGTCGAGCTGCTCGGCAACCGTCTCCTCGAGATCCCGCACATTCGCCGGATGCGCTTCGCGAGCAAAGGGCCCGCGGTGATGCCGCAGAAGGTGCTCACCGACGACGCTTGGGTCGACGCGATCTTGGGCGTGACGCAACGCGGCCGAGAGCTCGGCAAAGACGTCATGCTCCACACCCACTTCAACCACCCGAACGAGATCACCGAGATCACGCGTCGTGCGATGCAGCGCCTCTTCGCGGGCGGGCTTCACATTCGAAACCAGACCGTGCTTCAGCGCGACGTCAACGACGACATCGCCACTCAGCAGTTGCTCGCGCGTCGTTGTTCCTACATCAACGTCCACCCCTACTACGTCTACCAACACGACCTGGTGCGCGGGACCGAAGAGCTCCGCACGCGTGTGAGCACGACCGAGCGTCTCGAGAAGCATGTCCGCGGATCCACCGCGGGCTTCAACACGCCGGCCTTCATCGTCGACGCGCCCGGCGGTGGCGGAAAGCGCGACGTGCACAGCTACGAGCACTACAACCGCGTCACCGGCGTCAGCGTCTACACCGCGCCCGCCGTCAAGCCAGGCAAGTTCTTCTTGTACTTCGATCCCGTCGACCTCTTGCCGGAAGAAGGTCAGCAGCGCTGGGCGAACCCGGACGAGCACCAAAAGATTTGCGACGAGGCGCTGGAGATCGCGCGCGCCAAGGTCGCCGCTGAAGCCGAGGGCTGAGCGTGACGGAGGCCAAGGCGTCTCGACTGTCGACGCCGCTTGTTCTCACGGCCGCGAGCGTCATGGTCTGCATCGGCGCGGTCGCGCTGATGAGCCAGGGCGACGGCGCGGAGGCTTCAAATAGCGAGCCGCCGGCGCCCAGTCAGGTGTTGGTCGAGACCGGGACGCCTGAGAAGATCTGCGAGACGTTCCTCGACGCCTGGCGTAAACGCGACCACGAGATCGCGGCGCGCTTCGCGACGGGCGACGCGCTTTCAGCGGTGCTCGCGCGCAAAGAACAGGACGAGCGACTCACCGACGACGAGAGGCAGCTCAAGGCGCAGCTCTGGGACCAGATGGCGTCCGGACGCCTCGCTTTTCGTCCTGCCGAGAGTTCGAACCTGGACGGCGGACGTTTGCGTTTGCAGGGCACCGCGGAGGGCACCTTTGTGGGCTCGCCTTACAGTCGCGAGGTCGCCTTCGTTCTTGTTCCGGAGGCGGATGGGCACAAGGTCGAAGGCATCGACTTCGGCGAGATCCTGAGCGATGTCCCGAGCACGTTGCGGTTGCGTGAAGGACATGACGACGGGCGCCTCGCGCCGAGGCCGGCGGTGGAGCGCCCGGGGCCAAGGGACGGCGAGAACGAGGGCGAGCGCGAAGGCGAGGCCCGAGGCGAAGGCAGCGAGACCGAAGCGCCACCGCCGTGACCACGTTCTTCGAGCGAGGCGCGACCGAACACTACGACGACCCGCGATATTACGATCAGGCGTACCGATCGCGACGGGTCGACGTCGACTTCTATGCGGGGCTGGCGGCAGAGGTCGACGCGCTCTTGGAGCTCGGCGTCGGCACGGGGCGCTGCGCCTTGGCGTGCGCGCGAACCGGCGCGCGAGTCGTGGGCGTAGACCTCTCGTCACCCATGCTGGAGCACGCGGAGAAGCGCTTGAGCCGAGAGCGCAAAGCGGTGAAAGAACGCGTCACGCTGCACACGGGTGATTTTCGCGAGGTGCGACTGAACGAACGCTTCCCGCTCGTGATCGCGCCCTTCAACACCTTGATGCACATGTACACGCCGGACGATTGCGCGCGGACCTTCGCGACCATCCGCGAACATCTCGCCCCTGGTGGGCGTTTGGTTTTCGATGTCTTGATGCCTGACCTCGAGTTCCTCGGCGCCTCGCTTGGTGAGACCTTCCAAGGACGTCCGGTCAGCCTCCGTGGGCAAAAGTTCGGCTACCAAGAGCGCTTCGACTACGACCCGTTTCATCAGGTCCACACGACCTACATCTGTCTCACGAGCGAAGACGACCCTGACGACGTGCGGCTGACCCGTTTGACCCACCGGTACTTCTTCCCGCAGGAGCTCCTCGCGCTCATGGAGGCGCACGGCTTCGAGGTCGATAGTCTGCACGGCGGCTTCGCGAACGAGGACGTCGAACACGGCTCGGAGTCGCTGGTCGTGCGCGCCCACTAGTGGGGTACCGGGAACGTTCCCCGACGCGGTGCAGGACATCATTGACCGACACTGGCGGGCGCTTCGCCGCGAAGGCACACGCTGGCACGGCGCGGAGACGACGCAGAGACCTCGGTTGCCCAATGCCCCGTCGCGGACTCGCGTGGCATGTCGCTTGCTCTGGCGACGGTTCATCTTCGCTTCTCCTTAACGACTGACCGCAAAGGTGCTCGATGCGAAACGGCGCTTTCTCTTTCTCCTACGCTCTTCTGATTTTACTCGCGGTCGGTTGCTACGACAGTGGTGAACTCGATGATGCCGATGCCGGCCGTACGGACGGTGCACGCGTTGACACGACACCACCACCTCCTCCTCCCAGAAGGGATCTCGGTCTCATGGAAGGGAGCTTCTACAACGCGGACTGCGACAGCGTGACGCTTTGGTTCCCGGCGTTCGGCGCGGAAGCGCGAGCCTGCGGCGCGGGAGAGACGTTCTTGGAGATCACGGGGCCGTCGTTTGATGACGCGACCGAGCTCGCGGTTGGACCGCGCGAAGACCATCAAGCGCGCTACTGCGATGGCGGAGAGTGCGAGGAGCTCGTGGGCCGCATCAACGTTGTCTTCTTCGCTCCCGGCGAGATCATCGACTTCCGCCTGACCGCGTCGTTCCCGGGAGAAGACGCGGAGTACGAGCTCGACCTCTTTGTGTCGAACTGGTGCGCGTTCTGCGCGGAGGACCTCCCGCCGCCGCCGCCCCCGCCGCTCGGCGTGAACGGTTCGATGTTCACCATCTGCGCTCCGGACGACCGGCCCTATCACCGGATTCTGCTCCCGCCCTTTGAGTCTCCCGTCTCGCTCACCTGCGATGGTCCCGACGAGAGCTACGTCGAGATTGTTCTCCCGGCGCTCATGAGCGGAGGTGTCTACGACCTCACCGCGCCTCGCGGCTTGGGGTCGGGAGCGGTCGCGCAGCTGTGCGCGTTTGAAGGTGATGAGTGCACCGACTTCATCGGCGGCGAGCTCCAGGTCGGGATCTTCGAGGGAGGCGAGTTCCTCTTCAGCGAGATCGTCGACGGATTCGCGAGCCCCGGGATCTCCTTCAACTTCCAGGCACAGGCGTTCTACTGTTCCGACGAGTGTTGATGATGAAGAGAGCCGCGTACGTGTCGCTGCTCGTTCTCGTGGGTTGCTATGACAGCAACGGGACCCGCGACGGAGGCGCGGCGGACACTGGCCGCGACAGTGATTCGGTGGATAGCGATTTGCCGGACAGCGGTTCGCCGGATAGCCGCCCACCCATGATCGACAGCGGGACGCTTCCGCTTGAGTTTGGACTCGGGACGTACGAGGACAACTGTGCGGAGTCGCGCATCGTGATCCCGCTCGCGCCGGAGTCGGCCAGCTGCTCTGACCACCGCCGCTATCTGGAGGTCATCGCGCCGCGTATCGATGGGCCGGCCGAGCTCCGCCTTGGGGGGCGTGGCGTGCTCGCGCGGTTCTGCGAACTCGGGGAGTGCGAAGACGTAGAAGGCGAACTCGTGGTGTCCGAGTTTTCCGATCCGCTCGCGAGCGCGTTTGTCGACGTCGAGATCCGCGGCGAGCGCGTGTCGTTTTCGACGCGGCTGAACTTCTGTGGTCGGTGCGAAGGGCCGCCGGAAGTCATCGATGGAGGGATCTTCATTGGCTGCGGTCCCGACGATCTCCCGATCATTCGAATGGTGCTCCCAGCGTTCGGCGAGGCAGCCCGTTCGTGCGACCCGGATCCGGAAGGGGCCACCATTGAGATCGAGCTTCGCGAGCTCGAGTCGGGCCGTCTTTATGACGTCAGCGAACGTAGCCCGGAAGGGCAAGCGTTCCTTTGCAACTTTGAAGGAGTAGGGTGCACCCCGTTCTTGAGCGGGACCTTGGAGGTCGACCTCTACGAACCCGGCGAATTCATGTTTGGCCGGATCGTCGAAGGGTTCGTCAGTCCGGGGATTTCGTTCGACACCGAGGTCAGCGCGGCGGTCTGCACCGAAGAGGAGTGCTAACGGGCTGAAGACGCTGAACTGAGCTGGAATTCAGAGGTTGAGCGCTGTACCTTGCGCGCGCCTCATGAACATCCACGAGTATCAAGCGAAGGAGCTGTACAAGAAGTACGGCATCCCGATTCCCAAGGGCATCCCGGCAATGAATGTCGACGAAGCGGCGAAAGCGGCGGAGACATTGATCGCGGAGACCGGTAGCGAGGTTGTCGTCGTCAAGGCGCAGATCCACGCTGGTGGTCGCGGCAAGGCAGGTGGCGTCAAGGTCGTCAAAGGTACGGCGGCGGCGCGTGAAGCTGCCCAAGACATCTACGGCAAGACCTTGGTGACGCACCAGACGGGCCCCGAAGGCAAGGTCGTGCAGCGGCTCTTCGTCGAGCAAGGCGTCGCGATCGAAAAGGAGTTCTACCTCGCGCTCGCGATCGACCGCGAGACCCGCACCATCGCGGTGATGGCCTCGCCTGAGGGCGGCGTGAACATCGAAGAGGTCGCTGAAGAGCACCCCGAGAAGATCTTCAAGGCGTACATCGACCTCGCGACCGGCGTCATGCCGTACCAGATCCGGCACCTCGCGTACGGTCTCGGCCTCGACAAGAAGGGCACCAAGAGCTTCGGCCGGATGCTCCGCAAGCTCACCGATCTCTTCGTCAAAGAAGATTGCTCCATCGCGGAGATCAACCCGCTCATCTTGACCGGGGAGGGCGAAGTCATGGCGCTCGACGCCAAGGTGAACTTCGACAGCAACGCGCACTTCCGCCACGCGGAGATGTGGGACGCTCTCGAAGACAAGAGCGAGGTCGCGGCCACGGAGTCCGAAGCGCAGGCTGCGGGCCTCTCGTACATCCAGCTCGACGGCAACATCGGGTGCTTGGTCAACGGTGCCGGCTTGGCGATGTCGACGATGGACACGATTCAGTACTACGGCGGGCAGCCCGCGAACTTCTTGGACGTGGGGGGCGGCGCGACGCAGGAGTCGGTCACCACCGCGTTCAAGATCATCCTCCGCAGCGACAGCGTGAAGGGGATCTTCGTCAACATCTTCGGCGGCATCATGAAGTGCGACATCATCGCGAACGGTGTCGTCGCGGCGACGAAGGAGCTGGGTCTCAAGGTCCCGCTGGTCGTCCGATTGGCGGGCACCAACGTCGAGAAGGGCAAGGAGATCCTCGCGAACTCCGGCCTCAACATTACTCCGGCCGACACCATGGCCGACGGCGCACAGCTCATCGTCAAGCTCGCGGGAGGCAAGTAGAATGTCCATCCTCGTTGGAAACCACACGAAGCTCATCGTTCAGGGCATCACCGGCAGCGCGGGCTCGTTCCACGCGGGCAAGTGCCAAGAGTACGGAACCAAGGTCGTCGCGGGCGTCACGCCCGGGCGCGGCGGGCAGACCTGGGACAACCCAGGCGGCAAGGGCTCGGCCCCTGTCTTCAACACCGTGCGTCAAGCCAAGGAAGCGACAGGCGCCAACGCGACCGTCATCTTCGTTCCGCCTCCCTTCGCGGCGGACGCGATCCTCGAAGCGGTTGACGCGGAGCTCGACCTCGCGATCGTGATCACTGAAGGCATCCCGGTCATGGATATGCTCAAGGTCCGCGCGGTGCTCGACCGCCAGTCGACCACCCGCGTCATCGGGCCGAACTGCCCCGGCGTCATCACGCCCGACGAGTGCAAGATCGGCATCATGCCCGGTCACATTCACAAGAAGGGCCGCGTGGGCGTCGTCAGTAAGAGCGGCACGCTCACCTACGAAGCGGTCGGCCAGCTCACCGCGCTCGGCCTCGGCCAGAGCACCGCGGTCGGCATCGGCGGCGACCCGATCAACGGCACCGACTTCATCGACATCCTCGCGATGTTCCAAGAAGATGACGACACCGACGGCGTCGTCTTCATCGGCGAGATCGGCGGCAACGCCGAAGAGCAGGCCGCGGCCTGGATCAAAGACAACTTCACCAAGCCGGTCGCTGGTTTCATCGCGGGCGTCACCGCGCCTCCCGGTAAGCGCATGGGCCACGCGGGCGCGATCATTAGCGGCGGCAAGGGAACCGCGGCCGCCAAGATCGAGGCGCTTGAAGCCGCCGGCGTGAAGGTCGCCCCGACCCCGAGCGGAATGGGCACGACCATGGCCTCGCTCCTCAAGTAGGTCGGTCCTAAGGTGAAACGCGGCGCCCAAACGGGCGCCGTTTTTCTTCCGTCCTTTGCGCAGCTCGCGCGTGACACTACCCTTTGCCCTGTGCTTCCACGGCGAGAGTCGGATGGTTTTGAGGTCGACGATTCGCGGTTCCCGCTCGTCGTGCTCTGGTTCCCGACCGCGGTGCTCTCGACCCCGGAAGCGGCGATTGATGCGCACCTCCTCGAGCTCAGCCGACTCGAGGGTCGCGGTCCTTTCGTCTTGGTGTCGGACACGAGCGGTGCGCATCCACAAGACGCGGTCAGCCGGCGGCGTTTCTTCGAGGGCGTGCGCGCGTTCAACGAGAGAGCGCGTGGCGATCTGCTGGCCGAAGCGCTCGTCGTCGATAGCCTCGCGGTGCGTGGCGTGGTCACGGCGTATCGCTGGTTCGTGCCCGCTTCGGACTACAGCACGAAGGTCTTCAACCAGCTCGAGGGCGCGGTCTCCTGGGCGGAGTCGTTTCTCCCGTAGCTGGTCGCTTCAGGACGGGCGGTAGAGATCGATCGCGGTGAACGCGGGTCGGAAGCCCGCTCGAACGGCGTTGCGTTCCGTTGGGCCACCCGCGATCGACGCGACCACAGCGTACTCACAACCCCGCGCGCGTGCTTGCGCGAGCCGATACGCGATGAGCGCGGTCTGAACGCCGCGTCGTCGGGCGCGCTCATGCACCTCGCCCGCGATCAGGGTCGCGGAGCCCTCGAAGTACTCGACGCCCGCGCTCCCGCAGACCCCGAGCTCCTCGTGCTCGACCAAGGAGAGCTCGCATCCCGCGTCCTTGGTTCCGGGCCGCGAGGTGGACGCGACGCGGCGCATGATCGCGCGCATCCCGGGCGGGGAGGAGAACCCCTCGAGCTGCGCTGCGGCGAACGCCTCGACGTCCTCCGCCCGGTCTCCGGTGACCTCGCGGAACGAGAAACCGTTTGGCGTCACGAGCGGCGGGAGGTCGCGAAGCGAGCGCGTCAGCGTCGTGACGAGGTCTTTGACAACGAAGCCGCGCCGACCGAGCGCCGCGGTGAACGCCGGATGCGCGTAGGGACTGATCTGCACTGTTGGTTCACGCTCGTCCTCTTCGTAGTACTGAATCAGCGTGTCGACTTGTTCGTCATACGCGGCCGCCGAGGCGGGGGCGGCTTCCATCCCGACCCCCGCGGCGTAGGTCGCCCACGACCCGACCTCGTCCCGTGCCATCCAACCGGATCCGAGCGGCGCGCCGGTCCCTCCGATTCGCTTGAACACGTCGACTAAGCGACGCTGATCACGCCACGCGAGGTCTCGGAAGGAAAGCATGGAGCGGAAGCTAACCACGCGCGTGGGGATGCCAAGGCGTGGTCGGAACTTGCTCGCGACTTGCACGCGACGCCGCTCGCCTCATGCTTCCGCGCGCGTCTTGGGGCACACTCCTCGCGTGAACGAACGCTCCGCAGTGGACGAATCGCTCCGCGCCCTGGCGCACCCAATTCGCCGCGCGATCCTCGACATGGTGTGGGATCGCGAGCGGCTCGCCGGTGAGCTCGCGGAACGGTTCGATGTCAGCGGCCCGACGATCAGTGGGCACCTCAAGAGCCTCCGCGAAGCGAAGCTCGTCTCCGTGCGACGTGAAGGAACGAAGCGTTGGTACCGCGCGGTTCCTGAGGCGGTCGCGAAGGTCCGGAGCTTACTTGATCGGGACATCCCGCCGGCCGCGATGGAGCACGCGTCCACGATGCTGCGAGAGCCAGGGCAGCCGCTCGTTCGCGAGGCGCGTGAGGTCAGCGCTTCGGTGGATGTCGCGTTGCCGATCGAAGACGCGTACGCGTGTTGGATCGAGCCGGAGATGATGACGTGGTGCGGACGGGATCCGTACTCGGAGCCGGTACCCGGAGGCGCGTTTGGTTTTCGCTTCGAGCTCGCGCTCTTTGCGCTGGATGTCCGCGGTGTTTTCGTCGCGCTTCACGAGCCCTCGCTGGTCCTCTTTGATTGGGACTTCAGCGGGGTCGGGGTCGAGCCGCCTGCGGTCAAAAACAGGACCTGGATTCATCTCTCGGAGCTCCAGCCGGAGCTCACGCGTGTCCACATCTGCCACACGACCTACGACGAAGCGCTCCTGCCCTTCATCACGGTGGCCGCGGTCGATATGGTGACGAGGCTTGGCGCACTGCGCTGAAATCAAGGGTGTTTGATTATTTAGCCGATTGCCTATATATCCTCCGCAAGGAGAATCGATATGGCGTACACCAACAACAAGTTCTGCTGGCACGGGGTGATCTCAACGGACGTGGACCGCGCAAAAGCGTTCTACACAGAGGCGCTCGGATGGAGCGCTCCGACGATGGAAATGGGCGACGAGACCGCGACCATGTTCGCGCCCCAAGACGGGATCCCTCGCGCGCACCTTCGCGCTCCCGAGATGCCCGGCGTGCCGAGTCACTGGAGCGCGTACCTACGCGTGGAAGACGTCGATGCCTCGACCCAGCTGGCCGTCGAGAACGGAGGCACGCAGCACTTTCCCCCGACCGACATCGCGCCCGGACGCTTCAGCGTGATCGCGTCGCCGAGCGGTGGCGTGTTCTGTCTCTTCCACGAAGCGGACCCGAGCGCGACCAACGCGCCCGCGGGCGAGGGGTCCATGCATTGGACCGAGCTCCACAGCCAAGACGTCAACGCCGACCTGACCTGGCTCAAGGCGACGTTTGGTTTCGAGACCTCCGAGATGCCGATGCCGAACGGCGAGACGTACGTCGTGCTCAATGACAACGGCGAGGGGATCGGCGGAATCATGAAAGCGGTCATGCCCGGCGCGCCGTCCGCGTGGATCACGTGGGTGCAGGTGTCCGATTGTGATGCGACCGTGGCGCGCGTGAAGCAACACGGTGGCAACGCGCTGGGTGAGATCATGGAGATGGAGAACGTCGGCCGTATGTGCGTCGTTCAAGATCCGACCGGCGGTGTCTTCGGCGTAATCACGCCGACCGCGGGCTAGGGACCATGGGCGAGAGGTCGCGCGGCCGACAGAGTTTGTTGCGCGCCTCACGCCGAATCGCGGTCCACGCGTCCGTGAACAGGGGAGCCCGACGAATTCGGCTCCTTCCGCGTGAATCGCGTGAAGGTTTCGGGCCACATTGATCGCATGCCGATCTTGCAACGTCCTCGGTCCGTGTTCGCGCTCGCGTTCATCTTCGCCTCGCTCACGTCCTCCCTCGGCGAGACGGCGACCGCGCAGACCGTCGACGACGCGGCCGCGGACGGGGAGTGCAACACGATCGGGCTCGAAGATCTCGCGGCAGCTCTCGGAATACCAACGCTGCGCGGTGACGCCGTTTCGTGAGTTCGAGGCGTTCGCCCCCTATCCGAACATCACGTTGGAGAGCGACCGGGTGCACCCGTTCCTGCAGGGGTCCGCGAAGGACGCGCTCTGGGCGGCATCGCGGCAGGTCCCGCTCGAGGACGGGACCCCAATGTTGATCACCTCCGCGTTCCGAACGATCGCGGACCAGTATGTTCTCTGGCGTTCAGCGCAGGCCGGAGGGTGCGCGGACGCGGCCCGTCCAGGAGCGAGCAACCACCAGTTTGGACTCGCGATCGATATCGACAACCGCTCCGTGTGGCATCAGCCGCTTGTCGATGCTGGATGCGTGTGGCTCGGAGCGGGGGATCCGGTCCACTACGACTGTCCCGGCGAGCCCAAGCCGGAAGACGCGATCATCGCGTTTCAGCGTCTGTGGAACCTCAACCATCCGGACGAGCCGCTCGAGGACGACGGCGCATATGGTCCCGCGACCGAAGCCGCGCTTCGCCGCACACCCTTGAGCGGGTTCGCGGTCGACGGTTGCACGACCTGCGAACAGCGATGCGATGGAGACTTCTTGATCATCCCTGACTGTCGTCGCCTCCCGTGCACGACCGGCTGCACGGAGGAGCGCTTCGAGGCGCAGTGCGTTGACACCCCGCAGCCAGAGTACATCGATCCGTGGCTGCGGAACCGCATCGAGGAAAACGCGAACGTGACCTATCCGCCGCCCAAGCGAATCAAGGCGCCGAGCCGCCGCGTCCGTGAAGCGGTCCTCGACGAAGGGTGCGCAGCGACCGGACGCGGCTCGTCGTGGCTCACCTTCGGTTTCATCGCGCTCCTGCTTCGTCGTCGGGTCCGCTGAGCTACAGCGGGTCTTCGGAGAAGACGAAGTCGTCGAAGTCGATGGTCTCATCGCGACTCGGCGCCCACTCCGAGCCGCTCCCGCCGAAGAAGGTGCTGAAGTAGAAGCCGTCGATCGCGAAGGAGTCGACGTCACGGAAACGGATGTCCCGTCGGTCGAGCGCGAGCGTTCCGTCGAACCACCCCTGAACGATTCCGTCGCGCGCGCCCGGCGTGTTCATGACGATGCGGTGCGTGACGGTGATCCACCGGTTCGTCGGGAAACGGCGCTCGCCGCCCTCGCTCCAGGGCAGGTCCTCGCCGTAAATGCTCGGTTGGTCAGGGTGGTAGAGGTATTGAACCGCTGCGCCCAAGCGGCGCCACATCATCCGCCCCGACCAACCATCGGTGCCGTCAGGGCGATCGCCGCCGGTGTTTCCCACGCCGCCGAGGAGACCGGGGAGCTTTCCGCCGCGCACGAAGTCAAACCCATCTCGAAACCGTATTCGGTATGAGACGTAGAGCTCATCGAACGTTCGCCCGAGCGCCCCCATGAAGTCGACCCGCCATTGTGCGCCTCCTTCGCCAGGACCGACCCCGCCGCGCGGGTAGTCCACGCGAAGAAAGCGGTTCCCACCTTCTTCGCGAACCGTCACGCGATCGTTCGGGTTGGCCCAGCGCGTCCCGGGCCAGTCCTCTCGGATCTCATCGTCGGTGTAGTTCCCGAGCGGTGAGCTCTCGAAGTCGACCGCGTAGAGCGCGTCGGGCGGGGCGACCGTGTCCATCGGGATCGCTTCGCCATCGATGAAGAGGTTACCCACGTCCATCTGGTCGGCGGGTTCGTAGAACGTGAGGTGGTCGACCTCGTCGACGACGCGATCTGCTCGGAAGCTCGCGCCCCGTCGCACGGTGATCGGGGACCCACCCTCGGGCGTCACGAACACGTCGTAGGTCGCGCGACGAAGGTTCGCCTCGAAGACTACGGTGTAAATGGTGTCGGGGAGGTAGGGCAGCGCGCGGTCCGCGGCGTAGTCCGCACCGTCGCGCGCGTCGATGTTCCCGAGCTCGTTCATCCGCACGATCATCGCGACGTCGGAGTAGGCACGCGCGCGGGACAAGGTGATCCCGGCGACCCCGTTGATGTTGCGCGCGCGGGCGCGGACGTCGAAGCGGAACGTCACGGTCTCGTCGCGTCGGGGCGCGAAGGGAACGTTCGTCCATCCGGATCCGACGAGCCATTCGTCTCTCGGCGGCGCGGTGTCCGTGGTGTCGGTTGCGGCGTCCGTCGTGTCGGTCGCGGTGTCGGTCGTGTCCGTGGTGTCGGTCGCGGCGTCGGTCGCGGCGTCCGTCGTGTCGTTCGCGGTGTCGGTCGTGTCGGTGGTGTCGGTCGCGGCGTCCGCCGCTGTGTCGGAGGAGGTGTCCGCGAAGGCGTCGAGCCCAACGTCGAACTCGCTCGCGTCGGTTGACGCGTCGCGGTCGTCGTCGGCGTCCGTGCCGAGATGCGTGTCCGTGGAACCGTCGCGCGGGGATTCGTCGGCGAAGGAGCCGTGGCAACCCACAAGGGCGACGAGCGAGAGCGAGATGAACGACTTCACGAAAAGAGGATCACCGTACCTCGTGATCTCAGCGGTTACGGATGGCGCATGTATGTCGATAAAGCAGTGAGGTCCTCGGATTTTCGGCCGCCGGGCAGTTGTGAGTCCCCTCTTACCGGAGCCCCATCCGCCCGCTTTGTGGGGTATGTTGCGCGCCGCAAGGCGCCGCGTCGGCGCCGCCAAGGAGTCGTCAATGAAAGCGCCCGTTCGCGTCGCGGTCACCGGTGCCGCCGGTCAGATTTGTTACAGCTTGCTCTTCCGCATCGCCAACGGCGACATGTTCGGGAAGGACCAGCCGGTCATCATTCACCTCGTCGACATCCCGCCCGCGATGAACGCGGTGGAGGGCGTCATGATGGAGCTCGCGGACTGCGCGTTCCCGTTGCTTCACGGCATGGTCGCCGCCGACAACCCCATGGACGGGTTCAAGGACATCAAAGCGGCCGTTCTCGTTGGCGCCATGCCGCGCGGCAAGGGAATGCTCCGCAAGGATCTCCTCCGCAAGAACGGCCCCATCTTCACGTCGCAGGGAGACGCGCTCAACGCGGTCGCAGACCCCGACGTCAAGGTCTGCGTCGTGGGCAACCCGGCGAACACCAACTGCTACATCGCCATGAAGAACGCGACCAAGCTCCCGAAGGAGAACTTCACGGCGCTGGTTCGTCTGGATCAGAACCGCGCGCTCAGCCAGCTGAGCGCGAAGCTCGACGTCCCCATCACCGCCATCAAGAAGATGACGATTTGGGGCAACCACTCGGCCACGCAGTACCCCGACGTCTTCCACGCGGAGGTCAACGGAACGACCGTCGCCGCGGCCATCGGTGACGACACGTGGGTTCAGGAGACCTTCATCCCGACCGTGCAGCAGCGCGGCAAGGCCATCATCCAGGCGCGCGGCAAGTCGAGCGCGGCTTCCGCGGCGAACGCCGCCGTCGACCACATGCACGACTGGTGGTGTGGCACGGATGAGGGGGATTGGGTCTCGATGGCGGTCGTCAGCGACGGCAGCTACGGCGTCGCCGAAGGCATCATCAGCGGCTTCCCCGTCACGTGTAAGGACGGCAAGTGGGAGATCGTCCAAGGCCTCGAGATTGACGCCTTCAGCCGTGCGCGCATCGACGCAACCGCAAACGAACTTAGCGAGGAAGCGGCCGCGGTCGCCGACCTTCTCTGAGCCTCCCGAGCCTGCCAAACGCAAGCCTCGATTGACCCTCAAGGGCGCCACCTACGTTTCGCGTAAGGCGCGCTTGGGGGTCTTCGCGTAAACCGTTGAGGGTGAGCTATGGCATCGAGGTGGACGCATCTCGCTTCCCCGTCGTCGTCGTACGCACCGGCGAAGACTATGGGGTTGAACACGCGGACGCGACGTTTGCAGCGTTCGAGCGGTTCGCGGCGCAGGGAAGATTCGCGGCGATCATCGACCTATCGCTCCTTCGGACGACGAACGCGGTGAGACGTCGGCGCGTTCAGGAGCTCGCGAACGCGTTCTTCGTTGGAGCTGGCCAGGGGCGTTTCCTCGCGGAGGCCATCGTCTGCCCATCGGCGTTCGCGCGGGCGCTCGTCACTGGCTTCTATTGGTTCGCGCCACCGAAGGGCAGAGCGAGCCGCGTCTTCGGGACCTTCGCCGAAGCGGAGCGTTTCGCCCACAGCGTTCTAAAGGACGCGGCCTAAGCTCGTCCTCGTCGGCGAACGCGGAAAAGAGGTTGCCAAGGGGCGCGGGTTGCTCAATAAGAGCGCCGCGGTCTGTTTCGTCCGCTCCCTTTTCCTTTGTCCAGCAAGAGAGACCATCATGGCGATCGAACGAACCCTTAGCATCATCAAGCCTGACGCAGTCGAGAAGAACCACATCGGCGACATCCTCGCGGTGTTCCAGGGCGCCGGCCTCAAGATCCGCGCGCTCAAGATGATTCAGCTCAGCGACGCGCAGGCCAAGGCGTTCTACGCGGTGCACGCGGAGCGTCCGTTCTACGGCGAGCTCGTCGAGTTCATGACGCGCGGCCCTGTCGTCGTGACCTGGCTCGAGGGAGAGAACGCGGTCGCCGCGCATCGTGAGCTCATGGGCGCGACCAACCCCGCGGAAGCCGCCGAGGGGACCATCCGCAAGCGCTTCGCCGCGAGCATCGGTGAGAACGCCTGCCACGGCAGCGACTCGGTCGAGAACGGCATCATCGAGACGAACTTCTTCTTCGCGAGCAGCGACGCGCTCTAGGCCGACATCGCGACAGATCGCGACCAAAGCGCGCCCGCGGTTTTCCGCGTGGCGCGTTTTCTAAATTCTATCTCTCGGATGAGCAGAGTTCGTGATCGCCGCGGTCTTCCGGCATCATCAACCTTGTGAATCCGGAAGCGTCGGTCGGCGATCATCGGGAGGCCCGGCCTCTTGTGTTAGTCGCGCTCTTCGTGGCGATGGTGGCTCCTTTTGTGATCGCGTTCATCGCCCACGGGATCAGCCGTTCGCGATACGTGCTCTTCGTCCGTGAAGACGGTCCGCTGGAATGGGCCACGGTCTTCTTCTGTGTCTTCGCGGCGATCGGGTTCGCCAACACGGCGCGTCGTCGGCGAGGTCTCGCGCGCCTCTTCCCCATCTTGCTCTCGCTCTTCTGTGTCTTCTTTGCCGGGGAGGAGATCTCCTGGGGCCAGCGGATCTTTCACCTTCAACCGCCGACGTACTTTCTGGTCGCGAACGCGCAACAGGAGCTGAACGTTCACAACCTCTTTCGAGAGGTCCTGCGCACGAAGTACTTGCTCATCGCGTTGGCGGCGCTCTGGGCCATCGCGCTCCCGCTCATCGCGCGCATCGGTTCCACGAAACTCAAGGCGCTTCGTGAGCGCCTCGGGATCGATTCGCCTTCGCTCGCTCATGTCCCCGCGGCGCTGGTCCTCATCGGGGTCGTGCTCTGGTATCCGTTTACGCAAACCGGCGAGGTCGCGGAGTCTACGTTCGCGTTGATGCTCCTCTTCGGAGCAAAGGCTCAGTCGCTGGCTCGGAGCGGAGCGGAGCGGAGCGCAGAGCAGGCGGTGCGCGACAAACAATATCCGGTGCTCGCGTTCGTGATCTTCTTATCAACGGTCCTCGCGATCACGGTCGCCGCGATCCGGCCAGCGTCCGATCATGAGGACGTAGAGCGTTCCCAAGATGAGCTGCGCGCGATCGCGGCGACGTGGCGGTCGATCGACAATGCCTCTGATTGTGGACTGCATCGGCGTGTCTACGCTTGGGCGCAAGAAGAAGGGGTCAGCCTGCCACGGCTCGAAGACACCGACGCGACTCGCGCGGAATACGGCCTGGATCCGTGGAACAACGCCTACTGGATCCGGCATCGTTGCTCGCGAGGGCGTGAACGTGTGGTGATCTACTCATTTGGCGCCGATGGGCGACGCGACTCGACGCCGCGACGTGTGATGGGCGATGACATCGGGATCGCGTTTACGCCCTGACGACTCTTCCATCTCCCACCTAGGTGATAACGTGAGGCCATGAAGACGATAACCCTCTGGTTGGTCGCTCTGACTCTTGTCCTCGGCGGTTGCCTTGGCTCTGCGGACGATGTCAGTGGCTACCTTGTTTGTGATGATCCTGCAGATCCGGCGTGCGATGACATCATCGTGCCGGACGACGAGTGTTTGGAAGGCGAGGGGTGTGACAGCGACTCTGATTCTGACTCCGACTCTGATTCCGACTCGGACTCCGATTCCGACAGCGACTCGGACGGAGACTGCGGCGATGCGGACAGCGACTCGGACTCCGATTCGGAGAGCGATTCGGACAGCGATTCGGACAGCGATTCGGACGACGGCGACGATGCGTCTGACAGCGACTCAGACCGCGACTCCGACAGCGACAGCGACTCGGACAGTGACTCGGACAGTGACTCGGACAGCGACGAGTGCCCGCCGACCGATGAGCCGAGCCCAGAGCCGGCCCCCGATCCCGCGCGCGAGCCAGCGCCCTTCTGAGGCAGCCCGCAGATATAGAAAAACGGCGCTCCTCGGAGCGCCGTTTTCGTTTTGAAGCTCGCGGTGCGAAAGAACGCTTACTCGCGTTGGCTTTCTTCAGTCAAATCACCCGCTGCGCGTCGCCGCGTCGAGGAAGCTTGCCGCGTCGAAGAGGATGGTCGAAGGTCTCCCAGGATGAGCGGCTTCATAGAGATGCGAACGGGTGCTGCGCGACGCTAACGAGCTCTCGGACGGCGCGACGCTCGAGGCCGAGGTCTGCGTTGTTGGCGGCGGCATCGCGGGGATCACGATCGCGCGCGCGCTTGGAGCAGCAGGGGTGCGGGTCGTGGTGCTCGAGGCTGGCGGCGTCGCGCGGAGTGACGAGAGCCAAGCGCTCTACCGTGGCCACATGTCTGGGATCTCGACCTGGGCGCTGGAGGACCTCCGGGTCAGGCGGTTGGGCGGCACCTCCGATCACTGGGCGGGATGGTGCATGCCGCTTCAGGAGGAAGACTTCCTCCCGCGCGCGCACATTCCACACAGCGGGTGGCCGATATCGCTTCGCGATGTAGCGCCGTACTACCGACCTGCGGAAGCTGTTGTTGAGCTGGGCGAGGGACACTTCGACGCGGTGAAAGCGAAGCATGACGAGAGTCGGCCATCGTTCGCGTCGCGCGGAGCGCTTGAGACCCGGATGTTTCGATTCTCGCCGCCGACGCGATTTGGCGAACGCTATCGCGCGGAGTTAGAGCGATCGGAACGGGTGGACGTGATCACCCACGCTGCGGTGACGCACCTCGCGCTCGAACGAGGGAGCCGCGCGCTGGCGCGAGTCGAAGGCAAGGGGCCGTCGGGCGCTTTCGTGGTCGAGGCGAATCGATATGTCCTCGCGGCCGGCGGGATCGAGAACCCGCGTTTACTCCTCGCGTCACGTGATGTGTCACCGGACGGGGTCGCGAACGGGAGCGGCGCGGTGGGTCGCTACTTCATGGACCATCCGCACCTCTATGACGCCGGGCGTATCGCGCTGCCTCGTGACCTCGACGTGGGGTTCTATCGGCGCGGGACCTCGCGCGGAATGGACGGCGAGCGCATCGGCGTGTTCGCACTGACGTCGCGCGGTCGAGAGGAGCTCTCGTGTCCGGACCTCACGGTCGAGGTGGGCGCGGAAGCAGACCCGGAGGAAGCGCTTCAAGGGCTGAGCGCGTCTGACGCCGCGCGGCTCTTGGGCGCGAAGGCGCGACACTTTCGACTCGACGTTCGCGCAGAGCAGAGCCCCGATCCGCGCAGCCGGATCACGTTGCAACAAGAGCGGGACGCGCTTGGTCTCCCCAAGGTTGATCTTCACTGGTTCGTCCGTGACGAGGATCGCGCGGCGTATGCGCGCGCGGTGGGGCGCCTCGGCGCTCTGCTCACCGTGCAGCGTGAGGCGCGCGTGCTACAGCAGCTCACGCCGGATACGGCGCGGACGTGGCCGCTTTTACCCGGGGGGCATCATATGGGGACCACGCGGATGGGGAGCTCTTCGGCGACGAGCGTCGTGAACGCGGACTGCCGCGCGCACGATGTCGACAACCTCTACCTCGCCGGGTCGTCTGTCTTCCCGACCGGCGGGAGCGCGAACCCAACGCTCACGATCGTCGCGCTCGCGCTTCGGCTCGCGGACCACCTCGCGACGCCACCGCCAGAGGTCGGGTCGCGCACCGCGGAGGAACCTGTCGGACCCGCGGTCCCCCCCGGCGAGCCCGAGGCCAGACCGTGAAGCGGCGGAACTTCATTCAGCAGCTCATCGGGGGCTTGCTCTCGCGTGAGGCCATCGCGGCGGTCGGGCTCACCTTGGGCGCGGACCGCTGTGCTCCCGGCGACGGCGCTCGACAGGACCTCTGGCGCGACGCGCTCGCGAGGCTTGACGATCCCCAGGTCACCGTTCGCGCTCCGTTCGGTCGGGCGAGGGTCGACGTCCCGCTGCCTCTTGTGAGCGCTGGCTACCTGGACGAGCTGCTCGCGCCAGCGCTCGCGCTGTCGGAACGCGCGGACTACGCGCGCGCCGCGGACGTGATCCGCGCGGAGCTGCTCGCGGGGGACGTGGTCCTCGTGCGAGGCTGGATCCTCTCGCGTTCGGAGGCGTCGCTTTGCGCGCTCGCGTACGTCGCGGAGACTCTCTGAGATGGGAAAGAAGGCGAAACGCAAAAGCGAGACCAAGAAGACGAACGCCGCGCGCGCGCTCGATCGCGCAAACGTCCCGTACACGCTTCATCCCTACGATGTCGACGAGAGCGATCTCTCCGCGCAGACCGTAGCGGCGAAGGTCGGGCTCCCCGTCGAGCAGGTGTTCAAGACGCTCTTGTGTCGCGGTGACGCGGGGCTGTGCATGGGCGTGGTGGCGGCGCACCAAGAACTGAACCTCAAGGCGTTCGCGAAGGCGCGCGGCGAGAAGAAGCTGACGATGGTGCCGATGGCGAAGCTCTTTGACCTCACCGGGATGATCCGCGGCGGCGTCACCGCGGTCGGCGGCAAGCGCGCCTTCCCGACCGTGATCGACGAGAGCGCGCTTGGCTTCGACGTGATCTCGGTCTCGGCGGGCGTGCGCGGGCTTCAGATCTTTGTCGCGCCGGACGCCTTCGTCACAGTGACCGCCGCGACGGTCGCACCGATCGGGCGCACCGGTTGAAGGTTGGGCGTCAGGGTCGCGCTACGCTTTGCGGTCTCCTCCTGGCAGGGCTCCCGCTTGCCGGCCTCGCCGCGTGCTCGTCGCCCGCTCCGCTTGTCGCGCCCACTGTTTCGCAGGGGCCGCTCGACAGCGCTGTTGCCCTCGCGCGTCGTCTCCCCGCGGGCGCCGCTTCCTGCGCCGTTGCGCGACCCGCGTTGGTCCCGCGTTCTCATCTTCCGGCGGCCCGCGTTCTCACGACCGCGCCGAGCTACTTGATTCACCCCACCATCAAGAGCGCGGCGTGGGCGGTCGCCCAGAACCGCGCGATGGTCGCGTTCGTCGAGTTCACCGAAGGAGCCTCGACCGAGAGCATGGAGCGGTACTTCCAGAGCGAAGCGGACACGCGCTTCGTCTTTGGCGATGCGTGTGACGGCTGCCGCGATCACCGTGCCCGTCGACTCTCGGGGAGAACCTGGGCGGTGCAGCGCGGGACGTGGCCGCGTGGGTCGGTCGGTGGCGCGTCTCGTTGGTGCCTGGAAGCGGTGACGCAAAACGACTCCGCGTTCGAGGTCTCGCGCGTCCTCGGGATGGATGAACTGAGCACGCGGCTGTTCTATCTCCGCGGACCGGGCGGGGCGCGTCTGCGTGTGTCGGCCTCTGGCTCTGGAGGGCGAGTCGGCGTCATCGCGGGCGCTCGCCGCGTTCGACGTCGTGAACGGCATGGCCGCGCGACCGTGAGCTACGACGCGTATCTCGATGATCTGCAGATCGCGCTCAGTGACCAAGAACGGGCCCGCGAAGCGGATCGCGCGGAGCGTCGTCGCTCGATGCCGCTCCCGCCGGGTGAGATTGACTATGACGACCTGATCGAGCTGCGCGCACAGGTGGCGCTTCGCGAGATGCCCGGTCGGAGCGATCTGCCCGCGCACATTGAGGTGCTCACACGTGCTCGCGCGCGGTACCCGAGCTTGTCGGAGTTCAGCGAAGCTCTCGCGCGGGCGTACTTGGCGAGCGACGCCCCCGAGCGAGCGCTCGCGATCGCGCGGGAGGGTCAACAACAGCAAGGTCAAGGCGACGCCCTGGCCGCGCTGGCTCGCGAAGCGGCGGTCGAAGTTGGCGGTGACGCGCTCGCCGAGGCGATGCAGACGCTTGATGGAGACGACCCCGCCCGCGCCGCGCACGCGATGCGGCGCTGGCGCAACATCGCGTACACCTCGCGCGAGTCGATGTATCTGTCTTCGCTCGACGTGATCGAGACGCCCCATCGCGTATCGCTGACGTTGCCGCGCGCGACCTTTCTGCTCGTCGCGCGTGCGTTGGTGGAGAGCGAATCGCCCGCGGCCGACGATGTGTTCGAGCTGGTTCTGCACGGACGTGTGGAAGGGGAAGCGATCGCGTCGCGTGATCTCGACGGCAGCGTGGCGCGGAGATCCGGCGTCTTGATCGCGCGCTTCGGACGCGTTGACCCGCGCGTCATGGCGGCCCGGGTGCTCGGGTGGGCGGCGCCGGGACGCGTTCGCTTCTCGCTTCGCCGGATCCGCGCAGGTGTACGCGAAGCCGAGGTTCAGTTCGCCGGAGAGCTCAAGCGGGAGGCGTTCACGATTCGCCGCAGCAGCATCCAGGTGAGTCGCCGTTTTGACGCGTTGATGACCGCGCCGCTCAGCGCGATGCAGATGTTCCCGCGCGTGCTCCGCGTCCGGCTCTCGGCCAGCGAAGACGCCCGCGTGACGCTCCCCGCGGCGCAAGCGCTGCGCTGCGAAGTGGACGCGCGCGACCTTCAGTGCACCGCGGTCGCGGAGGGCTACGAGGCGACGTGGTGGAGCATGATCGAGCCGCTCGTCACGCGAGTCCGCTAGCGACGAGAGCTGAATGTTCCGACTGGTCGTCGCATCCGATCTACGTGCGAGGGCGCGCGAGAAACGCGTGCGTACGTTAGGTGGGCGGGAGATCAGAATGAGAACGAGTGGGTATGAGGCGTGCGCTCTGCTGTGCGTAGCGATGGGGTGCGCTTCGGGGCCTCTGGAGGGAACAGAGGACGACTTTTTTCATCCAAGCGATGAGGTGGGTGACATCGGCGTCGCGACCGAGGCTCTCCATGAGCGGCATGACTACGTTCGTCATCAGCGCGACTTCTCGCGGTACATCGGCCGTATCGCGGGCGGCACCGGGTGGCTAGTGGGCCCGAACTTGATGATGACGAACGAGCACGTCATCGACCAGAGTGTTGAGGAAGACGGAAGCCTTGAGATCGCGGTTCGACTCGGCGTTCAAAACGACCCGACGGGGAGCAGGGAAGAGCCGGACTGGGACAACGCGACGCCCGCGTATCACCTGACGACGCGGCGCCTCATCTGGCGGTCGCCAAAAGAAGCGAACGACATGGCGCTCGTCGAGCTCAACGGCTTTCCAGGATACGAACTCGGGTGGGCTTCGCTCTCGGCGTTCGTCACGCCGTCCAACAAGAGCGCGGTGGTTCTCGCCGGTCACGATGGCGGTGAGCCCCTCACTGGCCGCAACGGCAACAGAGGCCACGTGGGCAACGTATGGGTCTTCTACGACCTCAACTCTGCGGGTGGGGCGTCGGGGAGCCCAGTGATGGACCCGCTTGGGAGAGTCTTCGCGATTCATCGCGGAAAGAACTGGTCGTCGATCACGAGCGGACAACAGGCGTACGGTTCTCGAATCCCCCCGATGCTCTCCGTGTTTGATGGGCGTGGAAGCCTGAGCATTCAGAACGGACCCAATACGCGACGGAGCGCCGCGGCTCATGACTTCGACGGTGACGGGCGGAGCGAAATTCTGCTGCATCGACGCGGCCCGATCGCACATCGTCATGTCCTCCACCCAAACGTGCGGTTCGATCGAGAACCCGGAGACTACTTCGTGTTAGGCGACGAGAACGGGGACCGGGAGTTTGGGATCCGCTCAAGGACGAACGTCGCTCGAGATGGGTGCGCGCCGGTCGATCCGGACGAGCAGAGCAACGATGGCCGAACGCTCGTAGGCGATTTCGACGGAGACGGGCGAGACGATCTGGTCGTCTTGCGTCAGCGCGCCGGTTCACACCACGAGTTCACCCGCGTCGAGGTATGTCTCGCGGTGGACGGCGGCTTCGCTCCGTCCCAGGTCGTCTCGGACGCGGTGGAGCGCCTTGATCTGCACTACCAGCTCCAAGCAGGAGTTCGCGCAGCCTACGCGGACGCCATGCTCGGAGATGTTGATGGTGACGGTGACGCAGACCTCGTGGTGATGGAATGGGACACGGGACGGGGCGCGCGACGCGCCGTTGGCCAGGATGTTCGAGTCGCCGTGTACCGCAGCAACCGCAGAACGCTCGGCGGTCCGGTCTACTTTGAAGACGTGTTCGATGGTCAGATTGGGACGCTCGGTGACATGTTCTTCCTTGGTGACGTCGACGGTGATGGAGCGGTCGACCTCATCAACGGGCGACGCGCGGAGAACCAGGAGCTGTCGTCCATCGACTGGCGCGTTTTCCGCTTCGTCTCGGTAGCGCGCCCGAGCCGTCACCTAAGTCAACTTCCCCGTGCGCTGCGGTTCGGGGACGCGTTCGACCGGTTTATGTTCGGGGACGTCACCGGCGACGGTCGCGCGGACATCGTTGGAATCGACACTCGGCCCGCGGATGACCGTCGGTGCTACAACCCGTGTCGGCCCGCTGGCGTCCTGATCAGCTCCGCGGAGGACCGCGTCCGCGTCGTCGTCTACGAAGGAACAGCGGCCGGCTTCGATTCACGTCGTCGCCACGAGATGTTCGACGGCAACCTCCCCAACTACTCGCGTGTCTACCTCGGCCACTACATCGGGGACCGCATGATGGACCTGATGGTCGCGACCGAGCGTAGCGAGCGGGTCGTGGAATGGTCGGTCATGGACAATCGCGGCGATCACTTCGCGAACCCCGTCATGGTCGAGAACGATTTCGGAAACGCAGGCGACGTCTTCAACTAGAGGAACAGGCCAAAGGCGGCAGCAGCGCGGCGTTTCAACCTACCGCTCCAGCCAAGCGAGGCGCTGTCTGCCGTCGCCGAAAACGCTTCAGACGGAGACGCCGAAGTCTCGCAGGGCGTCGTTTAGCGAGACCTTCTTGTCGGTGCTCGCCTTGCGCTTCCCGATGATGAGCGCACACGGGATCCCGTACTCGCCCGCCGGGAACTTCTTCATGCGCGTTCCCGGGATGACGACCGAGCGAGGCGGGATGACGCCCTTCATCTCGACGGGCTCGTCGCCGGTCACATCGATGATCTTGGTGGACGCGGTGATCACGGTGTTGGCGCCAAGGACCGCTTCCTTCCCGATGCGCGCGCCCTCGACGACGATGCAGCGGCTGCCGACGAACGCGCCGTCTTCGATGATGACGGGAGACGCGGAGGGCGGCTCGAGCACGCCGCCGATGCCGACGCCGCCGCTTAGGTGTACGCCCTTGCCGATCTGCGCGCAGGAGCCGACGGTTGCCCACGTGTCGACCATCGAACCGCTCCCGACGCGCGCGCCGATGTTGACGTAACCCGGCATCAAGATGACGCCGGGTTCGAGATGCGACCCGTAGCGCGCGGTGCCCGGGGGAACGACGCGGACGCCTTGTCCTTCCAGGTTGTGCTTGAGCGGGATCTTGTCGCGAAACTCGAAGGGCTTGCACTCAAGCGTCTCCATCCCGCGGACGCCGAAGTACATGAGGATGGCCTGCTTGACCCAGTCGTGAACGACCCAGTCGTCGCCTTCGGGCTCCGCGACGCGCAGGCTACCGTCGTCACAGCGCGCGACCACGTGCTCGACGGCTTCCTTGTATTCGCTGGTCTTGAGGAGCTCGCGGTTCGCGAAGGCCGCGCGGATGAGGGTCTCCAATTCGTTCATGGCTTGCTTCTAACACGCGATCGGGGCTCGGTGATTGCGCGCCTGACGGGGAGGGACCACAGTGCGTCCCGTGCCGCTTCGCGAAGACAGTCTTGCTCCTGCCGAGCACCCGCTTGAGCGCTTGCCCCATGAGTGGAGCGAGGTCCTGCAGCAGTGGGGCGAGCCCGCCTATCGGGGCGCGCAGGTGTTCTCGTGGATCCACAACCGCGGCGTCTTTGACCCGGCGGAGATGACGAATCTCCCGAAGTCGCTCCGGGCCCGCCTGGCGGACGAGCTCGAGATCCCGATGGCGGTGTCCAAAGCGCTCACCGCGACCGACAAGACCCGCAAGCTCTTGGTGCGGATGAACGACGGCCGCGACGTCGAGACGGTGCTCATCCCGCAGCTCCGGCGCGACCCCGACGTTAGCGACGATGATCGCGAGGAAGACATCCGCGCCGGCATGATCCCGGGCGACGTCGTGACCCAGTGCATCTCGAGTCAGGTCGGCTGCGCGATGGGTTGCGTCTTCTGCGCTTCCGGGGTCGCGGGCCTCGATCGGCACATGACCGCCGCGGAGATCATCGCGCAGGTCCTGATCGGGCGACGCTACCTCTACGAAGGCGAGCGGCTCCGCAACGTCGTGTTGATGGGGATGGGCGAGCCGCTCCACAACTACGATCGCATCGCGCGCGTCCTGGTGTTGCTCACGCACGCCGACGGCATCGGGCTCAGCACGCGTCGCGTCACGCTCAGCACGTCCGGGCTCGTCCCGCAGATCGATCGCCTCGGGCAAGACTTTGACGGCAAGGTGCAGCTCGCGATTTCGCTCCACGCGGCGACCGATGAGGCGCGCTCGAAGATCATGCCCATCAACCGCAAGTACCCGCTCAGCGAGTTGATCGCGTGCCTGAAACGTTACCCGCTCCCCAAACGGCGCCGCATTACGATCGAGTACACCCTGATCCACGGCGTCAACGACGACCTCGCCGAAGCGGACCGAATCGTCGCGTTGCTCCGCGGCGTTCCGGTGAAGATCAACCTCATCCCGATGAACCCGATCGAGCAGAGCGAGCTCGCGGCGCCGACCTTCAAAGGCGTCAACCGGTTCCGCGAGCGTTTGATGGCGGGCGGCATCGGGACCTTTGTTCGGAAGCAGCGCGGCGACGACATCGAGGCGGCTTGCGGGCAGCTCGCGCTCTTCGGTCCGCAGGGCAAAAAGAAGGACTACGCGCCCGCGCGTAAGCGTCAGCTCAAGCTCGTCGAAGACGCTGTCGACTGAGCACATCCGTGCGGCTCCTCTTCGACAGCGTGGACCGATTTCTCGCGAGCGGCTCGTGGTGGACAAGCGCGCTCTGCACAACGCTCGTCCTCGCGGTCGGGCTCGCGCTCAACGTGAAGGAGCCACAGCTCTTGCTGTTCTTCACAGCGCTGATCGGATCGATCGGCTTGGTTCCCTTGGGCTACTTGGCGCGCACGGTCCGGCGACAGCAGGAGTTCGACCCCGGTCCGGTGCGTTCGCGCTTTGGGCGTTTCGGCGTCACCGATCGCGGCGAGGTTTTTGAGTCGCTGAAGAAGGCGCCGGCCGCTGAGCCCGCGACGTCGATCCGTCTCCCGAAAGTCGCACCGCGTCGCGCGAGGTTGGCCGTCCGCGCGCTCTTGGTCTCAGCGCTGGTCTTCACCGTGGTCTTTAGCGGGATCCCGCTCGACCGACGTCTCCCGATCGTCGTCTATCTCTCGTCGTTAATCGCGCTGTGGCTCCCGCTCTTCGTTCAGCGGAGCACGGAGGTTGTCGTGGGCCGCGACGGGGTTCGCGTTGGGAGCCGCTTCGTCCCGTTTGGCGACGTGGTCACGCGGGGGGCGGGCCCGGAGCAGGAACTCTTGAAGACGCGCACGAAGAACCTCCACGTTGACCTTCAGCGGCTCGTACCCGCTCTCTCCGAAGTCGCGAGTCGCCTCGCCGAAGCTGATGGTGTGGACCATGAGGCGTTCGAGCCGCGGGAGGGTGAGCGGGATGTGGTGTGGCGGGCGCGGGTGAAGTCCGTCTTCGAGCACGCCGACTTTCGCGAAGCAGCGCTCTCGCCCGAGGTCGTCAAAGCGGTGCTCCGCTCGCCTCGGGTCACGCCGAAGGTCCGCGTCGCTGCCGCGCTCGCGCTGCGGGAGCGGGACTCGTCGTGGGTCGAAGAGGCGCTCGACGAGCTCGCGGATCCGAGGGTGAAGCGCGAGCTGCGTCGTTAGCTTCTGGGAAGCCCCAATGACGCCGACGCTAGCGAGTCAGCGCGCGACCGCTCCAGCGAAACGTGGTGGCTTGGTCGCGCCACGGGAGCAGGAGCGGCGCGACCCCTTCCTCGCCGCTGTTGTTCCAGGGCCACGTCTCCGCGGACCAGCCGCGGGCGCGCCCCGGCGTTACCGTGATCGTGCCGCGTCGAACGCGGACCTGGTTTTCGATCCGGTTCCGGCCTTGCTCCCGCGCGACCTCGATCGTCGCGACGCGATCAAAGCCGTTTCGCGTGAAGCGATGAACCATGAGAAGGGTGCGCGTGATGTCCCCAAGCTCTTGGCGAGCGTAGATCAGGATCTCGTGACGTCCGTCTCCGGTCAGATCGGCGGTCTCGACCTTCGTTAGGTCTGCCGCCCGCGCGACCGGGAGCTCAAAGTAGAAGAAACTGCTCCCGCCACGAAACGCCGCGCCGACCACGAGGACGGCCTTCCCGAGCACGACGAGCGTCTCGGGTTCGGCGCTCTGCGCGAGGTTGACGCGTGTGCGAAAGCGCGCGCGAACGCGTCGACCCACTTGCCGATCACGCCGAGCCGCGGCGATGCGTTGGTCGTCGGTCACGTTCGTCTCTTGGCGCGGCTGTGCGCGCGATACGGTTCGCGTCGTCGTGCGGGCAGCAGGCGGTGCGTAGTTCGCGTTCTCCCGCTCGCGGGTCATCGCGAAGCGGCTCCCGTTCCACTGATAGGTGCGCGCGCTGTGTCGTCCCCAAGGAAGCAGAATCGGTTGCGCGTCCGTGCTCGGGTCTTCACGGAAGGTCTCGGCGGAGAGGCCGCGCGCGGTCGGGCGATCGACGGAGATGATCGCGGGGCGGCCTCGCCGAACGCGTAGCCGGTTCTCGATCATGCCCGCCCGCGTCTCCTTTTTCGTCTCGATCGCGAACACGGGGCGGATGCTCTGGCCATCAAACGAGAGCACCTGCCAAACATCTCGCGCGCCCTGTTCGTTGCCCTGGCGCATCGTCACCATGAGCTCTTTGACTCCGTCGCCCGTGAGGTCACGAACCCGCGCGCTGAGGATCGACGCGTCGCTGCTCACCGGCAGCTCTAGAAAGTCGAAGCCGCTCCCGTCGCGATAGCCAGGGCCCATGACAAGAACGAAACGCGAGACAATCACCACGCGCTCATCGCGGGCGTCGCCGGTGACGTTGCCGCGGAGATCGAACTTCGGTCGCTCACCGCGCAGGCCGCGCTCCGCCATGAAGGTCTCGAGCGCGTCGCTCTCGCGGTTGCGGGGCCGCCAGGTCGGTAGACGCTCGGGCGCGCGCCGATCGAAGCGAGCGGTCGCGGGCTCATTCTCAACCACTGGACGCGCTTCGCTGTCGACGTCGACGAGACGCACGGCGGCGCCGGCTTCGCGCCACCGACGTGAGTTTGGGATCGCGCGCCAGGGAATGAAGGCCTCGAGGATGTAGCCGTCTTGCTCGGTGGCTTCGACGATCTCGGCGCGACGGATCGCGCGAGGCCGTGAGCCGGGAGCGCCGGCTTTGACCACCGCGGCGCTTCGACCTGAGCGTCCGGCGTAGAGCCAGATCGAGATCGGCGATCGCGTTCCGCGTCGATTGGGTACCGCTAGGGTGATGACAACCGCGTCTTCGCGTCGTCCAGGATCGGCGGTCCGGACAAGACGCTCGTCGCTGATGCTCCCTCCGAAGAAGAGGCCATCGTCGTTGTAGGCGAGCGCAAAGGAGAGGGCCGCGTCTCGACCGTCCCCAATCTCGGTCGTCTCGATTCCGCGCCAGTCCGTCAGCATGCCGTCAATGTTGACGCGGGTGTCGCTCGGGATCTCGAAGACCGAGAGCTGAGCCTCCGCGGACATTGGAAAGACGGCGAACGCGAGCAAGAAGGCAACGATTCGCATGGACGCTTGGACGGGAGCCCTCAAGAGGACTTCAACGAAAGAGACTGGTACGTAATTGATGAGCAATTTCATGTTGGTACGTTTGACGACAACTGCGTCTCCTGTAGGTTCCGGACGTCCCAAAGGCACACGGGGCGCGCCGCAGAGTAGCCGGACATTCGGACCGCTCCTACGCGAACGAACATGAGGATGGATTATATGAAGAAGCTACTGATTTTGTGTTGCTTGAGCGCGGTTGTGGTCGCGTGCGGCAGCGATGAGGACCCGACGGACGCCGAGCGCGCCGAGCTCCTCTGGAACGACATCTCGGATCACGAGAGCTGGGGCCAGTACGCGGGCGCGACCGGCGTTGTCGAGAGCGCGACGCCGCACGCCGACATGGCGGACATCCGCGTGAACGCGACGGGTCTGAGCAATGAGGGGGAGCCGGCGTACGGCACCATCATTGTGAAGCGGAACCTCCTGGAGGACGGCACCACGCTTGACGCGCTCACCGTCATGCAGCGCATCGAAGGCTACAACCCAACCGCGGGTGATTGGTTCTGGGTCAAGTACGACAACTCCGGCACCGGCACCGTCGCGATGACCGGCGAAGGCGTTATGCTCGCCGGCACCCCGGGCGGCTGCATCGGCTGCCACGGCGGCGCGGATCCCGACGACTACGTTACCGTCAACGACTGAGCCTTTCGCTCCATCTGAAAGCGCGCGGCCCTCGGGTCGCGCGTTTTTGTTTAAGCGACCGTTCGTGGATTTATGTAAGCGGCCGTTCGTGAACTAGGGTGCGCAGTCGAGGGAGATGATGTGCGCGCCGACTTCAGCGCGATGGTCGTCGGACGACTCGGTGAACAGCACCAACACGCGGTCGGGGTTATCCGCGACGCAGCTCGCGTGAGCGAGCGGGAACTGCGCGGCCCACTGGTAGACCTGTCGTTCTGGCGCGTGAAGTCGAAGGGCCGCGTCGAGCGCGTTGATCCCCACCAGGACATCTGACTTGCCCCACGTTCGCGGCGCGACAGAGTAGGTCCAGTCCTCGCCGCACGTGACCAAGGTCGGCGCCCCCGGGCCGTCCGCGCGACCGACGCGACGCGGCTCGCCGATCACGCCGAGGTCATGTCCCAGCCGAACGACATAGAGCCCGGGTCGACCACCCCGCGCATCTCGAAACGCGACGACGAGCGTTTGCGAGTCATGGAAGATCCGCGGGGTCGATCGCGCGAAGTGGATCTCGGATACTTCGCGTGTCCGATGCGCGCGCTTCGCGACGATGTGGCCGGCGGGCTGTCCGGCTTCGATCCACATCTCCGACCACACCGCGACGACGTCTCCGTCATCCACGATCAAGTGGGGCGCGCCGGCGGACATGTGCGGCGCCGAGAGCGCTTCGGGGGGCTCTCCGGGGCGCGCGATCTTGGCGACCCACGCTCCGGGAGTGCCGTCTCGCCAACCCACCACCGGACCGTTCGCGTCGCGGACCACGCTTACTCCCCCGCCGTCTCGCCCGAGCGTTCCGAGCTCGCTTCGCGACGTCACCGCGAGCGCGTCATCGAGCGAGAAGAGGAAGACCGCGCCATCGTCGTCCTTCGCGAGGTCCGCGCGTCGGCCACAGGCGATGAACCAGGGAGCGTCCGCGGGGCTGGCCACGACGTCGAACCCCGCGTCGCAGGTCATCGCGATCCGCGTCGCGGGGCCTTGGGGGTCGCCGGCTTCATCCACGGTGCGCGCGTAGAGGCCGTCATCGGTCGCGGCGAACACGACAGAGTCCACGATCCGCGCGCCGAAAAACTCTCCGCGTGAAGCGAACACTGCGTGCTCGTCACCAAAGCGGCAATTCGCGGTTCCGCTATCACATCCCGCGAGCCCGCTGACGAGCATTATGAAGAGTGCCGAGAGCACACGCGGGGAGGGCACGCTCAGAGGGAACCGCGTCGCTTCAGCACGTCGACGATCATGGCGCGACGGCGCTCGAGCTCAGCGGGATCTTTGACGGGCTGAAACCGCGCGTCCTCGCCCTCGCGCTGGACACCGAGAAACGACGTCGGGACGAACCCGGTCAGTTCACCGACGAGGCGCTCAAACTGGATGACGCCCTGACCGCCGACCGTCTTGTTCACCTTGAACCAGGTCAGCTCGATGTCCTTCGCGAGCGCGGCGGCGTCGAAAACGATCGTGTTGGTGTTGAAGACCGGGATGGTGTCTTGGTCGAAGTCCGGCGGGAAGCGGAAGGACTCCACGATCTGCGCGATGCCGTTCACCTTGGCGGGCGCACCTCCCTTATCGCCGGGGTGTTTCGGCGCGACCTCAACCGTGATCGCGGAGCCGTTCGCCTCGGCGAGCCGGAGGTGGGCGCCGATGACCGCGGGGTCGAGGGTGGCGGTGAGGTTGTCGACGTTCGACATGAGGAGGATCTCGCCACCGCGCTGCTGAAAACGGTTGAGGGCGCCGCTGCGCTTGAGCGCGAACGCGAGATCGCCGTGTCCAGGCGCATAAGGAGAGAGCTGGCCTTCCGCGTCCGCAAAGAGTTCGCCAGCATCGGTGAGGCGCAGGGAGATGAACTGCGGGAACACCTCGACCGGGACCTCGGGAACCGTGTGGGTCGTGATCGCCTCTCGGAGAGGAGCATCTGTCGCGAAGCTAGACATTAGGTAAACGGGAACCACCGCTCCGTGCCGCTTCGCGATGTGGATGGCGTCCTGGAGCTTGAGATCCAAGAAGGTTCGGTCGTCGACGACCGGCACGGTGGCTTTCACAACGCCACCGAAGCGGGTCGCCATCCCGCCCGCCAGGATCACGAGGCCGACCCGACCGTCTTGGAGCGCGGTCACCCCTCGGTTGAAGTCCTCCGATCGCGCTACTCCACCCAGGTCTCCCAACGGGTTCACATCAGAGTGAACTACAGGCTCCACATTTTGTTGCAGGGTATTGTCGGGCAGAACACCCGATCGGAGCGCTTGCCGGAGCTTTTCGAAGGTTTCACGATCGAAGCCAAAGGTGTGAAGAAGGGAGCGGGTTCGCTCGTCTATATAGGCAAAGTCGGGCATGTTTGGCTTGCGGTGGTTACGTTCGACGGGCCCACCCAAGCACTTCTGACCAGCGGTGTCGAGTCAGAAGCTCTTCTAGAAAACGAAGTGGCACCGAACTTGCTCTACTCAATGTCGAAGTCGGTGTCCTCGGAGGTTTGTTAATGGTGTCCCAGTTTCCCAAAGTTCTCAGTTTGCTCGCTCTCTCGTTCGCGATGAGCGGTTGCTACGTCCAATCCCGTACTCGTGCGCCCCGCGCTCGATACGTCGCGCCGATGCCACAGCAGACGGTCCAGAACGCGACCGTCTACCAGAACGGCAACACGGTCGTGGCGGGTCAGCAGCAGTACAACGGTCAGACCACGTACATCGTTCAAGACGGGACCGGAGCCTATGTGAACGCCGGCTACTACGACCCCTACGGTCAGCAGCCCGTGATCGTGAACAACGCGCCCCCGCCGCGTCAGGTCTTCAACCGACCGGTCGCGCCCTTCGGCGGAGCGGTTTGGGTCGACGGGCACTGGCGCTGGAACGGGAACCAGTACATGTGGGTCAACGGACGCTACATTCGTCCGCGCGGTCAGAACTACACCTACGTGCAGCCGGGCTGGAGCACCTACAACGGACGCTACGTCTACACGCGCGGCCACTGGCGCCACCGCAACGCTCGCGCGTACCACCGCGGTCGCCCCGTTCAGTACCGCTACTACCATCAGCAGCGTCAGCGTCAGCAGCGCCGCGGGGTCGTGCGTCGCACGGTTCGCACGAACCGCGCGGTTCGTCCGAACAACCGCGTTCGCAACAACAGGATCCGTGACGACCGCCGTCGGCGGGGCGTTCGCCGCACGACGACCGTGAGGACGGGCCGGCGGGGTCGGACCACGACGCGCCGCACGACCGTTCGCGTACGCTGAACAAGCGCGCGGAATAAAACCACAACGAGGAAGCGCCTTACTGGGCGCTTTTCTAATTCACCACGCTCGTTCGCGGCGGACTTCCGTGTCAGGGTCCACTCGTGCGCCGCCCTTACGTCGACGTCTCGGTGACGGTTTTCGTCGTCGCGTTGCTCGCGTCGCTGGCGGTCCATCTGCCGGTGTACGGAGTGCTGGGTCACCTCAGTAAACTCTTCAAGGACGCCGAGACGCACGCCCGTCAGTCCGCGCCCGAGCCGGTCGAGATCGAGATCGTGGCGCCGCTTGACCCGCCGCCGGCAGAGCCGTCGGTGCAGCAAGATGATGTCCCCGTTGCCGCGCCGGTGAACGCGCCGCGTCCACGTGAGCGTCAGCGCCCGCGTCGAGTGGAAGAGGAGGAAGAAGAGACGCCCGAGGAAGAAGAGCCAGAACCCGTCGAGGTCGAGGTCGCGCCGGAAGCGCCGCCGCCCGAAGAGGTCCCGCAAGACACCCACGCGATTGAGCAGCAGGCGCAAAACGATGAGCCGCCGCCCGAGACCCAGTACGTCGCGGAGCACGCCAACCGCGTCGAGGAAGAGACCGTTGCCCGCCTGCGCAACGAGGTGACCGACGACGTCGAACAAGAGACGGGTGAAGAGCTCGAGCCGACCGACGAGGAGGAGCTTGGTAACGCGGAAGAAGAAGAGCTCGCCGAGGTCCGCGACATGGAAGGTTCCGACGAGCGCGCGCCCACGGAGGACGAGACCCGCGAGGATCGGCCGGAGGAAGCCGACGACACACCGCCGCCAAACCTCATCGCGGAAGGCGACACCGCAGAGCGGGGGAACAACGAGCGATCTCGCGACGGAGCAGACCGCGCGCAAGAAGAAGCGATCGAAGCGAGCGCGGGCGAAGAAGAGACAATCACGATCAACGACGGCTCCGGGACACTCATCATTCGTCGCCCGCGGGAGGGCGCGGGGGGGCAAGACTTCAGCGAGGTGTTGCGCCAAGCGCGCGCCGGTGGAGGCAACCCATTGCGGCAACGGCTCGCGAGCGGGTCAGGTCGTGGGTCGCATGATGAAGGGCCAGACCTTCGCGTGAGCTGGTCGGACTACGAGCAGCAGAACGAAGAGCAGCTGGAACAAGAGCGCGAGACGTACATCGCGGAGCGCACCAGTAAGAACCGCGGCAGCAGCCGGCGAAACTGGGGGCGTTTCCGCGCCGCGATCGAGAATTATACGCAGGCCGTTCGGCCCGGGAACAGCACCGCGCTCAACGCTCGCGCCTCTCCTTTCGCGAGCTACATCGCGCAGGTCCATCGACGCCTCCATCGCAAGTTCGCGGGCAGCTTCCTGCCCGGACTGAGCCGAAACCCGAGCCACCCGATGGGCGACATGTCGCTTCGGACCCGCTTGGAGATCATCTTCAATGGCGACGGGAGCATTCATCGTGTGGGTGTCGCGCGGAGCAGCGGCGTGCTGCCGTTTGACTACGGCGCGTTCAACTCCGTGATGCGAGGTCAGCCGTATCCCGCGCCTCCAGATTCGATCCTGAGCGCGGACGGTAAGGTTTACCTGCACTGGGGTTTCTACCGCGCGCATCGTCAATGTGGCGTCTTCAACGCCGCGCCCTACATCCTGAGTCATCCGCCGCGATCACGACGACCGCGGAACGGCGGGACACAAGCGGCTCCTGATTTGGGGTCGGTCGTGCCTGCGGATGCGCGTGTCACGTGGGGCGGGGGCGAAGAGCCAGCGGGCGATTCAGGCAACGGCGCTTCTGCACCGCGTGAACCGGGCGAGCCGAGCGAACCGGGCGAGCCGAGCGAACCGAGCGAACCGAGCGAGCCGAGCGAACCGACCGAACCGAGCCCAACGGAGCCGAGTCGAGAGGAACCCCGCCCGACGCGATCCACAACGACGGAACCGACCCCATCCGAACGTAGCGCGGACCGCTGAACCCTTCGCGTTGAGGTGAGTGACGCACTTGAGGCACTCTCTGCGCGTGCGCATCGCGCTTCCATTCACCGTCCTCTCGCTCGCCTGCCTCGCCGGATGTGGTGGGCCGCGTGTCCCGGTCCCGGTCGATGTGAGTGCGTCGTCGCTCGAGCCGCGCGATGACCGCTGGACGGGGAGCGTCATGCGCGTCGCGGGTCGCGCTTTCGTGGTCGTGGGGGAACGTGAGCCCATCACGGATCACGAGCGTATCGAACAGCGCGAAGCGTTCACCGTGTTTGCTGGCGGATACGGACCGGCCCCGCTGGAGCGCGTTTACGTCGAACAAGCGGGACCGGTGGACGTCGTCCACGCGCTCGTCTTCGAACTGCGCTGCCATGAGGGCGTGCAGCGCGGACGGACGTACGCGGTGCTCGAGGTCGAAGCAGGCGACCTCGTCCTCGCGGAAGGCGCGCGCGTGTCGGCGACGCCCGAGCCGATCCGCGATGAGCCGATGACGGTTCGTTGCGAACCATGAAACGCGAACCGTGAACACGCTCCGAGAACGACTTCAGACTCGCGCGACGGAGCTTGGGTTTGATCGCGTTGCGGTCGCGACCGTCGACACGCTGAGCGCTGAAGGCGCGCGACTCGAAGAGTTCGTTGCGGCCGGTCGTCACGGCCAGATGGAGTGGCTCGCCGACACGGTCGCCCTGCGAAAGGACCCTCGACACGAAGATGTACTGCCGGCCGCGCGATCCGTGATCGTCTTGGCGCGCGCTTACCGCCCGCCTCGGGAGGCGCCGCTCGTACCCCTCTCGCTCGGGAAGGTCGCCCGCTACGCCCAAGGTCGCGACTACCACAACGTCTTGCGCAAACCGATCCGCAAGCTCGCGAAGTGGCTGCGCGCCGAGGGACACGAGGCCTATCCGAGCGTCGACTCTCGTCCCGTGTACGAGCGCGCCTGGGCCGAGCGGGCAGGGCTCGGGTTCGTCGGGAAGAACTGCTGCCTCATCATTCCTGGGCTCGGTTCGCACGTCGTGCTCGCCTGCATCGTGACCTCGGCGGAGCTGCCGGCGGGAACGCCCATCGCGCAACGGTGCGGAGACTGTCGGCTCTGTCTCGACCACTGCCCGACAGATGCGTTCGTCGGCGCGCGGAGGCTCGACGCGCGCAAGTGCATCTCCTACCTGACGATCGAACACGAAGGGAGCATCGCGCCGTCGCTCATGGAGCGAACGGGGGAGTGGTTCTTCGGCTGCGACGCGTGTCAGGACGTCTGCCCGTTCAACCACACGCGACACGGTGATCCCGACCCGACCCCGTTCACGCCCCGCGCGCAGAACGAGATCACGCCGGACGAGTTGTTCGCGATGACGGATGACGAGTTTGTAGCCTGGAGCACTGGCTCCCCGCTCGCGCGTCCGGGTCGTGAGCAAGCTCTCCGAAATGCGCTCGTCGTGATCGCGAATCGCGGGGATCGACGGCTGCTTCCTCTTGTACGCCAACTGGCCGCGAGGGATGCTCTCCCGGCATACGTTCGGGAGACCGCGAGATGGGCGATCGAACGGCTAAGGCGAGAGGATGGATGATGGGGAACAAGCGCTTCGGTTCGACACTTGCGCTCCCGCTCGCGTGGATGCTGGTCGCGGGGTGCGCGGCGAACACCGCTGACGGAGTTGTCCACGCAGAAGGCGAGCTCTACGCGATCGCCGACGACGATACCGGGTCCATGTTCGTACTGGACCGGGGCCACGGCGTCACCCCGCGCTTTGTTGAGCTTGAGCTCGCGCGCGACGCCGCGGACGACGCGCGTGAATGGCCAGCGGGTGCGGAGGTCTTCCTCGATGGCGTCCAGGTGGACGGCGCGGTCTTTACGTCTCGGGTGGATCGCCAACGGGAGCGAGCTCGGGCACGAGATGAACGCGCAGCGCGTCGACGCGCGAGAAGAGAAGCGAGAGAGGCTCGGCGTCGCGCAAGAGCCGAGGCACGCGCAGCGCGACGCGAAGCGCGACGGCGGGAACGAGAGGCGCGACGCGCTGAGCGATGCGAACCGGAGCCAGAGACCGAGGTGGTTAACGTGCTCACGATCGCCGGCGACTACGTCGACGTGCCGCTCCCGTGCGACGTTCCCGCGATCCAAGATGTTCTCTTCACAGGCGACGCCTCGGTCGACGCGTTCTATCGCTTGACGACCTTCGAAGCGGTCGGCGTCTCTGGCGACGTGGTCGGACCGTTCCCGCTCTCGCTCTCTTCCACCGACGCATGCGACTCCACGCTGGTCCAGAACGAGTTGATCGCGGCGGCGGAAGCCGAAGGCGTGGACACTGACGCCTACGACAAGGTCCTGTTCATGATGCCGCGAGGGACCTGCGCCTGGAACGGTCGCGCGACGCTCGGCGGGCGCTACTTGTGGTCCCAGTACTGCAACAACTGGTACATCGCCGCTCACGAGCTTGGACACACGCTCGACCTCGGACACGCCGCGACGCCCGGTGGGACCTACGGTGATCGGTCCGACGTCATGGGCGCCGCGTACTGCGGCTTCAATGCACCGCACCATGTCCAAAAGGGTTGGCTCTCCGCGGACACCATCACAGAGAGCGGGACCTTCGAGGTTGGCGCCATCTCAAGCGGGCCCGGCGAGGCGACCATTCTCAAGATCGAGCGCGCGAGCGACGCGCTCTTCGTTTCGTTTCGCGTCGAGGCCTACGCCGAGCTCAACGAGCGCTACACGATGGACACGCGCTACGTCGATCGCGTCTCGATTCACACGCACTCCGGGACCAACGCCGACTCGATCGCGCTCGCCCGCCTGGCGCCGAGTGAGTCGTTCACCGACCCCGAGAGCGGCGTGACGATCACGCACGACGCGTTTGTCGGCTCGACCGCGAGCGTGACGGTCAGCTTCGAGTAGAGTCCAGCGCCGTGGAGTACTTCGTCGACGCAACCAACGGAGAAGACCGCGTCGACGCGCAGACGTTTCGGACGCTCGCCTTCGCGCTTGGAAAGAGCTCTCCGATCGGTCCGGGCGACGCGCTCGTCCTGCGCGGACGCGTGCCCGCTGAAGGGGTGGTCGTGAAGAAGCGCGGCACCGCCGCCTCCCCGATTCGGATCGTCGGAGAAGAAGGCGCGACGCTGACGGGTACGATCGATGCGCTCTCGGACGCTGCCGGTTGGCGCCACCATGAGGGCGACGTGTTTGTCTTCGGCGAAGAGGTCACGGTTCCGGAGGCCTTCGTCGCCAAGCCGAACGCGAAGTTCAGCGGCTTCTGCACGGTGGACGCGCCGAGCGGTCGCGAGACCTTTCAGCTTATCGCCTACAAGAGCTACGAGGCTCTCGCCGCGACCGAAGAACGCTTCGCGAAGCGGACCCAGTACTACGCGGGCCCAGGCCTCTACTACGACGGGGCCGAGCGGCGTCTTTACCTTCGCCTCCGCGATCCCGACCCTGACGTTGTCGGGGTGGAGAACACGCTCTTCGGCGACCGTCGCTTGCTCTCCCCGGCTGACGTCGCGCTCGCGATTGGCTACCGCGGACCGAGCGCAGCGGGCGTCATCTTGCGAGGAGACGAAGAGGGGCCACCGGCGCACCTTGTCTTTGAGCGGTTCGCGATCGAGAACCTCGCGACCCCCGCGTTCAAGTTGAGCCGGCGCAAGCCCGCGGTCGGGATCACGTTCCGCGACCTTCAATTCGTGACGGGAGGCATCGCGCTGCACGTGTCGGGCGCGAGCGAGGTCGAGATTGAGCGCGTGAACTACACCAGCTGCTTACCTCGGTGGGCGGCGTTTGGTGATCTCAAGAGCGGCGCGTCCGGCGTGTCCTCGGTTGGCGGCCGCGCCTTCAACATCACCAACGGCGCGCACCACGTCACGATACGAGACTGCCGAGTGGTCCGGGCGATGGACGCGATGCTGATCGCGGGACGAGCGAACGCTACCCGCCGCGGAGAAGAGATCGGCCTTCACGTCCATCACGTTCGCGTGCTCGGGTGTCACTTCGAGTCGCTTCGTGACGACATCGTTCATCTCGGCACCGACGCGTACGAGATCGAGTTCGCGTGGAACACCTCGCGCAAACTCGCGTACGGCGTGAGCTACCAAGGGAGCGGGGAACCTCCGCACGGTCTGCGTGGTCGGGTCTTCATTCATCACAACGTCTTCCACTGCGTGCCGATTTTCTGCGGCCGCGGACGGGTCTCACGCGGCGTGAAGTACGTGACACGCAAAGCGCTCGCGATGAGCCACAACGACGTCTGCTTCGGAGACAATCCGCGCAAGATTTACCACAACACATTGGTCATCGAGACCTGCCGCGAATCGGACGGCGCGCGGGTGCCGGTCGAGCGGGTGCAACCGTTTCACTTGCCGCCGTATCTCGGGCCTTGTCGCGACATACCCATCGAGCCGGGCGACTTTCCGCGGCTGGCGCAGGAGATGTTTAACAACATCGTAGTCATTGAGGGCGACCACAAAGTGGTGCAACAGGTCCGCGCGCATCTCGGACGTGAGGTGCTGGACGGCAACCTGTATTGGCGCGACGCCGCGGAGCCAACCGGGATCCTGATGCGGGTCTCGTTCGTGAACCGACGAGGCATCGAGAAGCCGAAAGCGTTCCACTCGCTCTCCGCGTTCCAAGCGTCGCGGCGGCCTCTCGCGCAAACGAAAGAGCTCTACCCGCCGGGATGGGAAGCGTCGGGCGTCGAGGCGGATCCCATGCTGGACGCGCAGTACCGCCCGCGCGCGGATGGTCCGGCGGCGAGCGGCGCGGTGGATCTGTCGGACCGGGATTGGCCGGGGCTCTCTGGAGAGCAGCACCGCGGCGCGCTCGCGCCGCGAACGCTGGGTCTTTCGGACGGTGACGCTTATGAAGCGACGGCGAGCTCGTCGCGACCGGTCAGGAAATAGCCCATCGCCGCGCGGCCGAGCGCCGTCGTGCCGGTCGCGGCGATCCCTGCGGACACCGCGCTGCCGATACCCGGCGCGAGCTTGACGACTTGCTGCGCGGCGAAGCGCATCCCAAACCCGGCGCCAGCGACGACGCCGACGCTCCCGATCCACTCGGCGGCCATTCGTTTGTCCCACTTGCGCCCGCTGAGGTAGGCGAGCGCGTTCACCATCATGACCTGAAGCGGCGCGATGAAGGCGATGTCGCTCAGCGGAACCGGCATCAAGGAAACGGTCATCGCGATCGTCGCGCAGCTGCGAACGATCATGGTGCCGAGCTCTGCGCGTGCCTCTTCCGCGTCTTCGAACGCGCGGGCGGCTTCGACCCTTGCGTCGTCCGGCAGGGAACGGGTGACGAGCTCGGCGAGATCGGCCACGCCCATCGTGGCGCCGCTTCGCGGGAGCGCGATCGTCATCGCGGGATGCGAGCGCACCTTGAGCTCGGTGAGCTCTTTGGTCAGCGCTTCTCGAGCGCCTTGGTGGTCGCCCGCTTTGTCGTCCGCGATGATGAGCGGGAGGACCGCGGGGCGGCGCGTGAGCTTGCCGAGCAAACGCTCGATGGTCTGAAGTTCGAGCGAGGCGTTCGCCGCTTCCGCTGGCGTGAAGAGGAGCAACGCGATGTCGGGCGCTTCCGCTGCGCTCTCGGTGTTCGTGATCGCGGATTCGGACTCCATCCGCGGGGCGAGCTCAAGCCAGTCCACGCGACAGTCAGCAGACTCCACGTTGACCCAAGCGTCGCTCAGCGCTTCTTCCGGGAGCGCGCGGTCGGAGAGCAGCGCGTTGAGGACGCGGCTCGCGACGACCTCTTCGGAGCCGAACGCCAGGAGCCGCGGCGCGCGCCGCTTGTGAAGCACGCGGCGAAGGTTGGAGATGTCCCGCTTGAGGCTCCCGAGGAAGGGCACCTTGTCGATGACTGCGAAGATCTCTTCCAGGTCGTCTCGGCGCATGACCAATTCTTGGGTCGCGCAGGCCACGCTGGCAAGCGCGTGATGGGGATTGAGAGGCCCGGACGGCCTACTTTTCGAGGAATTGCACCGCGATCATGAGCGCCATCAGGCCAAAGATGATCGCGACGAAGACGATCCCGCCGTTCTTGCTCACGTTCTCGTCCGCTTGTGGGACGCTCGCGTCGTTTTCTTCGGCGAGGCGAGCGGCCTCGGCCTCCGCTGCGCGGCGAGCGCGTCGGGCTTCGCGACGTGCCTCTCGAGGGCTGAGCGCGGCCGCGTTCTTGTTGCTACCCGCGTCTTGTCGTGCGCTCACGGCATCGTCGTCATCATCATCGACGTCGTCGTGCTCGTCGTCGTGCTCGTGATCTTCGTCAGCGTCGTTGTGATCGTGGTCGTCGTCTGCGTCGCTGTGACCATCATCGTCGTGAGCATCATCTCGAGCGTCGTCGTCGTCGTGCTCATGCTCATGGGCGTGATCATGCTCATCGGCATCGGTCAGCTCATCATCCGCATGCGGCGCGTCACTGTTTGCAACGGTCGTTGTGGCGTCCGCGTCCGCGGATGAAGACGTTGCCTCGGCTTCGTCGGGGGTCTCCGTTTCCGGTTCCCGAGACGGGTCGGCGGTGAGTCGCTCCGCCGCGGCGATCTTGACCTTCCGCTTCTTCGCGTTCTTAGCCTTCTTCTTGCCCTTCGCTTTGGCCATGCCGATGCGCTTATCACGACCGGGCGGTCGCGACCAACTGTGGACGCCGGTCGGATGCCCTTCGGTGCGGTGAACGAGGCTGGTACCGTGCAAATCGATGCCGAAGAACATCAATCCTGAATCGCTCGCCGCCCCACGTGGCTACCAAAACGGCGTCCTCATGGAGCCTGGACGACTGCTCTTCGTGGCCGGACAAATCGGCTGGGACGTCGAGATGAACATCACGAGCGACTCGCTCACCGAGCAGTTTCGTCAGGCGCTCACGAATGTTCTGGACGTGGTGAAAGAAGCGGGCGGAGGGCCTGAGAACATCGGTCGGCTCACGATCTACGTCACGGACAAACACGAGTACCTCCGCGAGACCCGAAGCATCGGGGAAGCGTACCGGAGCGTCTTCGGGAAAACGTACATGGCCATGGCGCTCGTCGAGGTCGCCGCGCTTCTTCATGATCGCGCGAAGGTCGAGATCGAAGCGACGGCGGTGATCTCGTGACGCTCAACACCCGTTCGTTTCGGACCGAGGTCCGCGAAGGCGTCGCGGTCATCACGCTCTCGCGACCAGAATCGATCAACTCCCTCACGTTTGAGATCTACGCGGAGCTTCGAGACACCTTCCGCGCGATGAAAGAGGGTCACGCCGAGGTCCGCGCGGTGGTGCTCCAAGGAGAGGGGCCGCGCGGCTTCTGTTCCGGCGGCGATCAGCACGACATCATCTCGGAGCTCTTCTCGCGCGATATGCAAGGGCTGCTCGAGTTCACTCGCATGACCGGCGCGCTTGTGCAGGCCATCAAGACCACGCGCCCACCGGTGATCTGCGCGCTTCACCGTGTTGTCTGCGGCGCCGGCGCGGTCATCGCGACCGCTTGCGACATTCGTCTCGCGGCTCCGAACACAAAGATCGGTTTCATCTTCCCACAGGTCGGCCTGTGCGGCGCAGACATGGGCGCGGCGTATCTTCTTCCGCGTCTGGTCGGCGTTGGACGCGCCACCGAGATCCTCTTGACCGGCGACTGGGTCCTCGCGGACCGCGCCGAGCAGATCGGCTTGGTCACGCGCGTCGTCGACGTGCCAGGGGTGAGCGACGATCCGCGCGACCGCGGCGCGCAGAACGCGCAGGCGGTCGCGGTGCGCCAAGCCGCGTTTGAGTTCGCTCGTCACCTCGCGGCCGGTCCCGCGTTTGCGCACGCGATGACCAAGCGGATGATCGAGTACGAAGGTCACGTGGACTTCGCGACCGGGATCGAAGCCGAAGCGCAGGCGCAAGCGATCTGCATGCAGCACCCCGACTTCCTCGAGGCCCATGAGGCGTGGAAGGCCAAGCGGGCGCCGAAGTTCAAGTAAGCGAGCGTCATGACCCTGCCGATTTTCTCTGCGACCCGCCGCGACCAAGCGGTGTTCTTTGACGACGCGCTCATCGCGGCCTCCTGGGACGCCGCCGATGCTCTCGCCAAAGACGCGGCCGACGTCGAGCGCTCGTTTGGACAAGATCATGGGGCCGCGTTGCGCGCCTTGGTTGGCCTCTATGGCGAGCGCGGGCTCCTCTCCCTTGTCACGAGCGCGGAGCACGGCGGCGCATTCGAAACGCTCCGGGTCAGCGCCGTCTCCTTGGCGCGGGAGCGGCTCGGGGTGGTCTCGCCGCTCGCCGACCTCGCCTTCGCGATGCAAGGGCTAGGCAGCTTCCCGATCACCTATCGCGGGAGCGATGCCTCGCGGGCGAGGTGGCTCCGCCCCGTCGTTGCCGGGGACGCGGTCGCCGCGTTCGCGTTGACCGAACCGAACGCAGGCACAGACGTCGCGGCGCTTCAGACGCGAGCACGTCGCGACGGCTCCGACTACATCCTCGACGGGCACAAAGCGTTTATCTCAAACGCCGGTATCGCTGACGTCTACTCACTCTTCGCGCGAACTGAGCGCGGCGTGACGGGGTTCGTTGTGCCGGCGGACGCGGCGGGCTTGAGCGTTCGTCCTCAGCGCGTGCTCGGTGGTCACCCGATCGGCGAGGTTGTCTTGTCTTCGGTGCGCGTCCCGAAGGAATCGATCCTCGGGGAAGAAGGGAAAGGCATGGGCGTGGCGCTCGCGACGCTCTCTCGTTTTCGCCCGACGGTCGGCGCGGCCGCGCTCGGCTTTGCCACACGCGCGCTGCTCGAAGCGCTCGCCCACGCCGACACACGTGAGCAGTTCGGCGCGCCGCTCCGCGCGATCCCCGCGGTGCAACGGCGGCTCGCCGAGATGTCGTGTGAGCTCGACGCCGCGCGACTGCTTGTCTACCGCGCCGCGCGGGTCATCGACGAAGGCGCGTCGCGACCCGAGGCGACGCGCGTGAGCAGCATGGCGAAGCTCACCGCGACCGAATCTGCGCAGCGCGTCATCGACTCCGCGGTTCAGCTCTTCGGAGGGCGCGGGGTGCTCGAGGACTCCGTTGTGGCGCGGCTCTATCAAGAGGTCCGCGGGCTGCGCATTTACGAAGGGACGAGCGACGTCCACTACGGCTTGATCGCCAGAGGGCTGCCGAGCGAGGCACGCTCGTGAACTGGATGGACGCGCTCGGTGAGCGCGCGGGCCCGCTCCTCGTGGAAGGCGCGCGTTTCGCCAGTCAGCGCGGCGCGGCTCCGCCTCCCCGAGGCACGGCGGCGATGACGGCGCTGGCGCTCTGGCTCGACGACTACCTCGACAGTCCACAGTCGGATGACGACGCGTTCGTTGAAGGAGGCGGGGCGTTTCTTGGGCTCGCGCTCATCGACGCCCTCGGTGGGCATCACGTGACGTCGGAGGGTCAGCATCGCGTTCGCCTTGGCTCTCACGGCACGTTCGATCCCTTCGGCGCGATCGACGCCGCGCTGGAGGCCGACGAACCGCGGGACGCGTTGAAAGGCGCCGTCGCGCGGGCAGAGCGAGAGGCGAGCGGTCGCGGTGGGTTCGCGCGGGTCGTGGCGGCGTTCGCTCGGGTCCTTCAAGCGCGGCCCGACGTCGAGGTCGTCAGCATCTTCGAACATCGCGTCTCGCTACGCGTCACCGGTGAGCCCGCGGAGGTCGATCTCGCCCGCGCGGCCTCAGCGGGAGAGGGCGACGACGCCGCGCTGGAGCGAGCGGTCGCGCGAATGCTCTCGCTCCTGCCCGGAGCGACACGTGAGGCGTTGTCTTTTGGCGAGGTCCGGGAGCGCGTCTTGCCGCGTTTGGTGTCGGAGACATTCTTGAAGGAGCTCAGCGGCCAGCTCTACACCCGGCCGCTCGGGCACGGCGTTCGCGTGGCGTACGTCATCGCGTACGAAGGTCGGTCGCGTTACGTGACCGAAGAGGAGGGCGGGCGTTGGGAGCAGCTCCGCCTGGTCGCGCTCCAGAACCTCGCGAAGCGCTCCGCGAAGGCGTCGTTTTCGCGCGAAGAGACGCCGGATGGTCCGATCGTGATCGCGGCGTCCCGTGACTCGCTCGATTCCGCGCGGCTGCTCTTGCCGGGCGTTTACGACCTCTTGTCGGCCGAGCTCGGGAGCCCCTTCGTTGTGAGCGTTCCGCATCGCGACATTTTGCTGGCGAGCGGCGCGGAGGCCGCGAGCGGTTTGATCGCGCGTGCACGCGAGGCCGCGGCGCGAGCCCCTCACGCCATCAGCTCACAGCTCTTCGTGCTCGGTGGCGGCCCCCCGCGGCCCGTAACGCAGCGGGTGACGCTCGGTCCGGAACGTGCGCACACGCTGCTCTTCGAGACCGGCGACGAGGACGCGCCGTATGGCGTCGCGAAGGTCCGCGGTTTTTCCGAGGACGCCGAAGCGGTCGCGTACGCGAAGCTTCACGGGATCCCGATCGAGCGCGGTTGAAGCGCTCGTTACCCCACAAAGCGATAGGGCCACCAGGAGAGTCGGCTTCCAAAAAAGACCCCAAGTGAGCGAGCCGCTTTGGGTATCCTTTGCGCCTCCAAAGGAGTCTTCGATGTCGATTGATCTCATGCTCAAGTCTCTCGCCGGTGACCGCGTCACGCCTGCCGCGCTCGGTCTCCTCGAACCCATCACTCCAGGTCAGTGGCGCAACCCGACCAGCTTGCTCCAGCTCGTGATGAACGAGGGCGCGACGGAGCAGAGCGCGCCCGCGATCGCTGAGCGCGCGGAGGCCGTGTTCGCGGCGTCGACACGCCTGCAGGACGCGCTCTCGATCTGGCACGCGTTGGACGATCGAGACCCAGAGCTGTCCGCCGAGGCGAGCGGGGTGCCGGTTGGCTCTCTGCTCGACAAGGTCGAGGCGCCGACAACCAAGGAAGCCGCGATCGATGCTGCCATGAAGCTCGTTGGTGAGCTCCTCGCGATGGCTTCGCTCGCGGATGTGGATCCGGAGTCGCTCGCGATGCCGGACGGCGTGCTGGCCGCGCTCGGAGAAGCCGCGAGCGCCGACGACGTTCGCTTAGCCGCGTGGATCGCGATCGACGGGGTCCTGACGCTCGGCGATGGGTTCATGGAGACGATCGGCGCCGCTTGTGAGGATCACCAAGCGGTCATCGAGAGCCCCGTCTTCGAGCGCATCGCGGACGCGATCCCGGGCGAGTCGGTCGAGCAAAAGTGCGCGCACGCGTTCTCGTTCTTGGAAGCGGCCGCGCCGCTCATCAACCAGTTCGTCTCCTCCCACAGCCTCACGCAGGACGCAGTGCAGAGCGCGTTCGCGAACGCGCTCGCGGTCGAGGCCTCGTCGTCCAACATCGCGGCGCTGCTTGAGTCCACCACCGACTACTTCGCGCACACTGGCCTGCAGTCGGTCGCGCGGGTCGCGGCGTACGAGGCGTACAACCAGCTCGAGGCCGGAGCGCCTCCGCCGGACGCGGTCCCTGACTACGAGCCGACGATCGCGGACGCGAACCAAGACGACACGCGCGGGTTCGCGCAGCAGCTCGAGGATCTGATCCCCGATGAGGTGGAGCAGTACGTTCCCGAGTCGACCGGCGGGAAGATCCTCGCGGGCATCGCGGTGACCGCTGGCGCGATCGCCGCGACCGGAGGCATCGGTGCCATCGCCGCCAAGATCCTGAACGGCAGCCGCTCCGACAAGGTCCGCGAAGGCCTGCAGCACACCCGTGACAAGCGCGCGAAGGGGGCCGGGAAGTCCGGCTCCGATCTGATCCGCGACGCGTTCGGCGCGGACTTCGGTCAGGACATCGCGATCACCACACCCAAGGGCAAGCCCGCTCCGGGGATCGGCGGGAAGCGCTCCAAGAAGCGACCCAAGCGATCGGCGAAGGTTCCGGGCGGCGCGATGGGGGACCTCGCGGCCGAGAAGCGCGGTCCGGCGGGCGGCGGTGGTTCGACGTCGACCAAGTCCGATCGCAAGCGTCAGCTGAAGCTTCAGAAGTACCGGCGCCTTCAGGAACAGAAGGAGCGCGCGGCCGAGCTTCGCCGCCTGGAAGAGGAAGAGCTGAGCGAGCTGGAGAAGCTCGAAGAGGAACCGCGCGACGAGAAGGCGCGCGAGAAAGAAGCGGAGCGAGAGGCGCGGGTGGAACGCCGTCGGGCCCTCCGTGAGCGGCGCTTGGAGCGTCGCCGGGCGAAAGAGGAACGCGAAGAGTTCGAGGACGACGACGAAGACCCGGATCTCGACGCGGAGCGTGAGGCGCGGCGGGACGCGCGCTCGCGATTGCGTGAAGCGCAGGCACAGCTCCGCGCGGCGCGCGCCGATCTCAAAGAGACCCGTGACGCGCAGCGCGGACGTCGTCGCAAGCGCTTGCTGCGTCGTGGTTCAAAGGGAGACGCGGTTCTCCAGCTCCAGCGAGAGCTCCGCGACCTGGGTTACCCCGTCAAAGCGGACGGCAGCTTCGGCAAGAAGACCAAAAAGGCCGTGATGGATCTCCAGCGCGCGTTTGACATCAAGGTGGACGGGATCGTGGGTCCGCAGACCCGCGCGGTCATCGCTCGGGAGGCCGGCGCGGGGACGACGGCGACATCACAGGCGCCGGCCAAAACCCGGGGCGCGGGGAAGCGCAAGCCGCCGCGCGCGCAGCCGAAGGCCGAACGTCGTCACATTCGCGGAGCGAAGGGCAAGGGCCGGAAGGCATCCGCGAAGTCGCCGAAGTCGGCGAAGTCGGCGAAGTCCGCGAAGGGCCGCGGCAAAGGGAAGAAGTTCTGACTTCGTCTGCTCCGTGGCGCGCGGTCCCGCCGGGCTCGACCCTCGCGGTCATCGCGCCGTCGGGACCGTTTGATCGCGCTGGTTTTGAGGCGGGCGTCGCCTGGCTTCGTGACCAGTACGAGGTCACGTACCGAGAGGACGTGTTCGCGCGGCAGACGTTTCTCGCGGGCTCCGATGCGCGTCGCCGAGGAGAACTTCGCGAGGCGCTCGATGATCCGACCGTCGCCGCGATCTTGACCGCGCGAGGCGGGCACGGCGCGACGCGGATCGTCTCGTCGATCTCCGCGTCCGATGTACGACGTGCCAACAAGCCGCTCTTTGGGTTCTCGGACGTGACCGCGCTGCACGCGCTCTGGCGGTCAGCGGGAGTGCCCTCTGTGCACTCGCCGATGGTCGCGTGGCTCGGGACGCATGAGGACGCGCGCGCGGATTTTCTGGACGCGCTGAACGGGAAGTTTTCCTCACACCGTCTCATCCCCGTCGAGGGTCACGACGTCACTCACGAAACAGAGCTCGTCGGCGAGCTGGTCGGCGGCAACCTCGCGGTCCTCGCGGCGCTCTCCGGAACTCCGAACGCGCTACGAGCGGACGAGGCGTTGCTGGTTCTCGAGGATGTCGGCGAAGCTCCCTACCGAATCGATCGCGCGCTCACTCAGCTGCGCGTATCCGGGAGCCTCGAGGGGGTCCGCGCCGTTGTGCTCGGGACGTTCTGTGGAGCAGACAAGAGCGCGTATGGAGCGACGCTGGTGGACGTCATGCGTGACCACTTCCGGTGCCCGATTTTTCGCGGTCTCCAGATGGGCCACACCGACGCCAATCGCTGCCTGCCGCTAGGGGTCCGCGCGGAGATCGTGAACGACGAGCTCCGGATCAAGTAGCCTCCGAGCATGGAGAAGAACATCGCGCGCGTGATCGGGCTGGCCCTGGTGATCCTCGGAGCGGTCGGGCTGCTGCATGGCATGGAGGCGATTCGGCCGAATAAGGCGGTCTCGTGGATGACGAAGTGGGGCTACCAACAAGCCTGGTTCGTGCGTGGCGGCTTGGTAGCGGTAGGTCTCACGTTGATGGTGCTGACGCCGGGCGACGACCGCGGTTAGCGTCGAGCTGAGAAGAACGTGCCCACCTGATACAATCGGGGTATGCGCTTGCTTCGTTCTTTCCTCTGCTTCGTTCTCCTCTCGATCGCGGCGTGCTCGTGCGGGGATGACGACGCGATGTCGGGCACCATCGGCTCCGCGTGCGACAACGCCTCGGACTGTCTCGCCGGATTGGTTTGCCGGGATTCGCTCTGCGCGCGCGGGGACGGAGTTGACGGCGGCATGGACACCGGCGGCGGGGAGGACACCGAGCCCGACACCGCGGTGATGTGCCCGCCCTCGCGCATGTGCGCCGGAGATGTGTGCTGCCCCGCGGGTCAGACCTGCGGCGGAGGTGAGCTGTGTTGCGCACCCGCGGACCTCTGTGGCGGAGTGTGCTGCGGTGATGGGATGAGCTGCGAGGCCGATCGCTGCGTCGTGAATTGTGAAGAGGACGAGACCTCCTGCGGCAGCCCCGACGCGATGATCTGTTGTTCATCAGGCGACCTCTGTTACCTCGGCGAGTGCACGACCCCAGGCGCGGCGTGCGAGTCGAACTTCGACTGCCCCGAAGGCGAGTACTGCGAGAGCACCGCGATGCGATGCTTGCCGCGTTTCGAGGGCGGCGAGGAGTGCGAGTACCGACCTGACTTTGAAGACTTCGAGATCGCTGAGGAGTGGCACTGGTCTGGCGACACCGACGTCATGCCGGCGCACAACCAGGTCATGATGGCGCCCGTCGTCGCGAACCTCACGGACGACAACGGCGACGGATTGGTCAACGAGGACGACACTCCGGACGTTGTCTTTCACACCTTCACCGGCAGCAACTACTGGGGCGACGGCATTCTGCGCGCGGTTTCAGGAGATGACGGCTCGCGGATCTGGCCGCTCGCCGACCCCGGATACCGAACCGCGCCGGGCGGAGAGGTCGCGATCGCGGAGCTCGACGCGAGCTCTCCTGGGCCAGAACTCGTTGTGTGCGCGGAGAGCAACCGGACCACCCGCCCGCTCGCCTACATGATGCTCATCTCGGCGCAGGGCGAGCTCATCCGCCGGTTCGACACCGCGCCCAACGACGTCCCCTGCATCTACGATGCTCCGGCCGTCGCGGACATGGACGGAGACGGCACGCCTGAGATCGTGGTCGGCTGGGTCATCGCGCACGCCGACGGAACCGTCGTCCGCCGCATTCGTGACGCGCGCGGGAGCGGTCGCCCGTTCAACACGCTCGCGAACGTCGATGACGACCCCGACCTGGAGCTGGTCAGCGGAAACGGCGCCTACAACATGGACGGCACCGCGGTGTGGGAGGACCTGACGCTTCCCGCCGGGCAGATCGCGATTGGGGACCTCGACCTCGATGGCACGCCCGAGATCGTGAACATCTCAGGCGGCGATCACGCGATTCGATCCATCGACGCGTTGACGGGGACGCTGGAGTGGGGCCCGATCGATATCAACCCGCCAGAGCTCGCGGGAGAGATCGCGGCGGGGGGGCGCGGACCCAACGGGGGCGGCGCGCCGACCATCGCGAACTTCGACGAAGACGCGAACCCCGAGATCGCGTTCGCCGGGGGCTACGCCTACGTCGTCTTTGAGCACGACGGATCGCGCAAGTGGTACGACGTGACCCAGGACCGCTCCTCGCGCGTGACCGGGTCGAGCATCTTCGACTTCGAGGGAGATGGCGTCGCGGAGGTGCTCTACAACGACGAGCGTCGCTTCCGGGTTTACCGCGGGACGGATGGCGAGGTGCTCTACGAGCAGTGCAACTCCAGCGGAACGCTGCGCGAGCACCCGATCGTGGTCGACGTGGATAACGATGACCACGCCGAGATCATTTTGATGGAGAACAACTATGCGTTTGGCGGGCTCTGCGACGATGGCGTCACCCCCGCGACGACCGGGATCCACGTTTTCGGTCACCCAACGGATCAGTGGGTCCGGACGCGACGCATCTGGAACCAGCACACGTACCACGTGACCAACATCAACGAGGACGCGACGGTGCCGACTCGGGAAGAACCGAACTGGTCGACTCCGCGGCTCAACAACTTCCGCCAGAACGTTCAGCCAGACGGACTGTTCAACGCGCCCGATCTCGCGCTGCGTGATCTCATCGGGAGCTC
>CALJDU010000007.1 GCA_938024995.1 uncultured bacterium | reverse complement strand
ACTATGCTTGTTATTAACAACCTCCACGCGGAGGTCGGCGGCACGCCGATCTTGCGCGGCATCAACCTCACCATTCCCGCCGGCGAAGTGCACGCCATCATGGGACCGAATGGCTCGGGCAAGAGCACGCTGAGCTATGTGCTGAGCGGGCGCGACGGCTACGAGATCACGGACGGCTCGGTCACGTTCTGCGGCGAAGACCTCGCGGCGATGAGCATCGATGAGCGCGCGGCCGCGGGCGTCTTCTTGGCGTTTCAATACCCGGTCGCGATTCCCGGGGTGAGCAACGTGTACTTCCTCAAGGCCGCGCTGAACGCGATCCGAAAAGCGCGCGGCGAGGAACCCTTGAGCGCTGCGCAGTTCATGAAGCGCGCGCGCGCGAAGGCCAAGCTCGTGGAGCTCGACGCCGACTTGATCAAGCGCGCGGTCAACGATGGCTTCTCGGGCGGTGAGAAGAAGCGGAACGAGATCTTCCAGATGGCGATGCTCGAGCCGAAGCTCGCGATCCTCGACGAGACCGACTCGGGGCTCGACATCGACGCGCTTCGCATCGTGAGCGGGGGCGTGAACGCGCTTCGTTCGCCCGAGCGCGCGATGCTCGTGATCACGCACTACCAGCGGCTGCTTGAGCACATCGTGCCCGACACGATTCACGTGCTGATGGACGGGCGCATCGTGAAGAGCGGCGGCAAAGAAATCGCGCTTGAGCTGGAGCGCGACGGCTACGAAAACGTGCGCGCGCAGGCCGCGGGGGTGACGGCCTAGTGTCTGCATTGCTCGCAACGTTAGGCGCGCGTCAGGCGCGTGAGTCGGGCCCGGCCGGCGGACCGAAGTGGCTGCGCGAAAAGCGTGAGCTCGCGATGAAGGAGCTGGCGTCGAGCGGCTTGCCGACCAAGAAGACGGAGGCGTGGCGCTTTACTGCCGTGCGTGACCTGGTCGAGACCGCGCGTTTGCCGGTGGCTCCAAAAGAGCAAGAGGGCGGCCTGGTTCCGAACGATGGCTCGACGTATGTGATCGATGGTTCGCCGGTTTCCCCGACTGCGCCCATTCACTCGATGCTCGACGCGCTTGCTGGTTCGCTCGCGCCTCTTGTTCAGGAGCACCTCGGCAGCGCGACCTGCGCGGAGTTCTTCGCGGGGATGAACCTTGCGATGTTCGACGATGGCGTCGTGGTTTACGTGCCGCGCGGGACCCAGGCGAACGTGTCGCTCATGCACATCAGCGCGGCCGAAGCAGGGCAAGCGAGCTATCCGCGGACGCTCGTGATCGTGGAAGACAACGCCGAGCTGACGCTCACGGAGCGTTACGCGGGACGCGCCGCGGGCGACCATCTGCAGAACGCGGTCACCGAAGTGATCTTGCTTTCCGGGGCGCGTTGCGATCACACGCGCGTGCACGAGGACCCGAGCCACCACGTGGGCGCGCTGAGTGTTCGGCAGCATCGCGACAGCAGCTACGTCTTTCATGGCGCGAGCTTTGCGGGCGAGCTGACGCGGCTTGATCTGACCGTGATGCTCGAAGGCGACGGCGCGAGCTGCGTTCTGGATGGCGTCTATCACGCGCAGGGGCGGCAGGTGGTCGACCATCACGTGCGCGTGGATCACGTCGGCTCGCATTGCTCTTCGCAGCAGACCTTTCGCGGCGTCGTGGATGAGCGCGGGACGAGCATCTTCGATGGGCAAGCGATCGTGCATCGCGGCGCCAAGACGAGCGAGGCGCATCAGGAGAACCGCAACCTCTTGCTCAGCGACACGGCGACCGTGCACACCAAGCCGCACCTCGAGATCGACGATGACGATGTGATCGCGAGCCACGGCGCGACCGTGGGTGCGCTCTCGGATGAGCAGCTCTTTTACTTGATGAGCCGCGGCGTTCCTGAGGCGAGCGCGCGCGCGATTTTAACGCACGCCTTTATCTCGAGCTTGGTCGAGAAGGTGCCGGGCGACGCGGTGCGCGAAGCGATCAAAGACGGCTTTTTCGCGCGGCTCCCCGAAGGCGATACGTTGCGAGATCTCGAGGGCGCGTCGTTTGACGACGGCAGCGTTGAGGACAGCAGTTCGTGAACGTCGTGACGACCCCGACCACGAAGAGCGTGACAGAGCAGGTCGCGGCGATCCGCGCGGAGTTCCCGGCGCTTCATCAAGAGGTGCACCCGGGCAAGCCGCTGGTGTATCTCGACAGCGCCGCGACCGCGCTCAAGCCGCAGGCCGTGATCGACGCGATCACCGAGGTCTACACAAAGAACTGCGCCAACATTCACCGCGCGGTGCACGCCATGAGCCAGCGCGCGACCGCGGACTACGAAGCGGCGCGCGAGTCGGTGCGTGCGTTTATCGGCGCGCCTTCGATCGAAGAAGTGATCTTCACGCGCGGGACCAGCGAGGGCATCAACCTCGTGCGCTTTACCTACGGCCAGCAGAACCTTCAGCTGGGCGACGAGGTGCTGGTCACCGAGCTTGAGCATCACAGCAACATCGTGCCGTGGCAGCTCTTGTGTGAACGCACGGGCGCGAAGCTCGTGGTGGTGCCGATCAATGACGCGGGCGAGGTCACCGAAGAAGCGTTTGCGAGCAAGCTGAGCGTGCGCACGAAGATCGTCGCCTTTGCGCACGTGAGCAACGCGCTCGGGACCGTGCTCCCGGTGAAGCGCTTTACGCAGCTCGCGCATGACGTGGGCGCCGTCGTTGTCGTCGATGGTGCGCAGGGCATTGTTCACACGCACGTGGACGTCGTGGATCTCGATGTCGACTTCTACGCCTTCAGCGCACACAAGCTCTACGCGCCGACCGGCGTGGGCGTGCTTTACGGAAAGCGCGCGTTGCTCGAAGCGATGCCTCCTTATGAAGGCGGCGGCGACATGATCGACGAGGTCTCTTTTGAAGGGACCACGTTCAACGACCTGCCACATAAGTTCGAGGCGGGCACGCCGAACATCGCGGGCGTGATCGGGCTGGGCGCCGCGATCGAGTGGCTTAGGGCCAAAGACCTCGCGGCGCTTCACGCGCATAGTCTCGAGGTGCTGCGCTATGGCGAAGCGGCGCTCACGGAGCTAGGCGCGACCTTGGTCGGCACGGCGAAAGACAAAGTCAGCGTGCTCGCGTTCAACGCTTTTGGCGCGCACCCGACCGACCTTGGAACGATCCTCGATGCGGAAGGCGTCGCGATAAGGACCGGGCATCACTGCGCGCAACCGGTGATGGCGCATTACGAGGTCGCCGGGACCGCGCGCGCGAGCTTGGGGATCTACTCGACCCGCGAAGACATCGACGCGCTCATTCGTGGCTTGCTCATCGCGAAGAAGATGTTCGTCCGTGGCTGAGATTCCGGACATCGAGGACCTCAAGGTTCACAAGATCGCGCCGCGCCCAAAGAAGAAGAAGCGCTCGCTCACGATCGCGGGGCAGCTCGACGCCAGTGATTCGCCCGACATCGATGAAGCGTTTGGCGGAAGCGGTGAGTCGCTCGGGCCGATCAACGTAGCCGTTGTGACCGAAGCGATCGTGGAGACCTTGCGCTCGATCTACGATCCCGAGATCCCGCTCAACGTGTACGACCTTGGGCTCATCTACGGCGTCGACGTGAGCGAAGACGGCGAGGCCTTTGTGCGCATGACGCTGACCGCGCCCGCGTGTCCGGTGGCCGGGATGATCGTGACCGAGGTCGCGACGAAGGTGGGCAAAACCGAAGGCGTGAGCAAGAGCCACGTGAAGCTGGTGTGGGATCCGCCGTGGACCAAAGATCGGATGAGCGAAGACGCGCTGCTCGAGCTGGGGCTGCTCTAGCAAGCTGCTGAAAAAGTCGCTGGATGCGATTTGTGATGCTGCCCGTATCTCGTTCGTGTCCTCCGACCGACAACAACGCCGAGTATTTTTGAGCGCCTCAGGATGACGGAGGAGGTGCGAGGCCGCGCGCGAAGAGCGCCTGTGAGTCTTGAACGTGCTCGGCATGCCGGCGCTCAGTCCGCGATCATCAATCGGTGCAAGTCGTGGCGAGCTAGCCGCAATGATCGCCGCTGGTGTCGCCCGAGCAGTCGAGACCTTCGCTCGGGATGGCCATTGAAACGCGCACGGTGATCGGGAGGTCGACGATCCGCGAGAACCCGCAGCCGTCTGCCATCGGCCCGTCGGCCATGGGCTCGCACTCGGGGGTCGTGTTCGTTCCGATGAGTCGCGCGCGGGCGCTGGTCCCGACGAGCGTGATGACGCCGTTCTCGAAGGACTCGATCGTGATGTTCGCTTTGTCGATCGGGCTGAGCTCGACCAGCTGAACGACCCAGTCGCCGCGCGTCATGAGCTGGCGGTTGAAATTGAGGTAGCTGACGTGCTCGCGGAGACCTTCGAGGGTCATGTTGTTGAGCGCGTCCCCGTCGAAGGAGAGGTAGAGACCGGCCGCGCGATTCATCACCGCGAAGTAGGTGAAGCTCGCGTCGCAGTTCACGCCGACGGGACAGTGCTGGGTCAGCTCGCCTTCGGTCTGCTCAATCGCGTAGCCCGAGGCGTTCGCGGCGAGCCAGGCGTCGACCTCGGTCTCGATCGTCTCTTGCGTGATCTCGGTGGCGACGCTTGGTACGGGCGGCGGCGTCACGGTCGGCTCAACCGAGGGCGCGGTCGATCCGCAGGCGAACAAGAAGAGCGAGAAGGGGAGGGCGAGGGCTTTCATCAGAGACTCCTTCGTGGCCGCTCCTGTGCGACCCACCCTTGTGTTAAACGCGCGACGTTCGAAAACGGTCTAGCAGCAACTGTATCCGTCAGGCGCCAGTAGGACTTCAGTTCTCGAGGGCGCGGAGGCTCTCCCAGAACGCGAGCTTGAGGCCCTGTTCGGTCCGAACGAGGAGGATGTTTGTTCGTTCCCCCTCGAAGACGAGCATCTGCGATGGATCGGTGAACTGAGCGTCGTAACCGCCGAACTTACGCACAAGGAGAGCACCAAGGTCCGCGCTGGGCGTCTGAAACTCGTCTGCGCGCTCGATGAGTACCTGTAGCGCGGCCATCGAAAACTCCCAGTCCCGACTTCGGGAGTCGCCCATGATCCCGGCGATGACGTTGTCCCGCGCCGATTCTCCGTCCGCGTACCAATCCAGCACCAGCTCCCGAACCGACTCCAGGTTCCCTGCCGCGACTCGATGGTGAATCATCTGAAGGAGCTCCGCGGCTGTCCCTACAGAAGTGAGATCTGCAGGGGCCGTCCCCGCCGAGGTGAGATCCGTGGAGGCCGTCCTTGCAGAAGTGACAGCGGTGTCTGTACGCGCGGATGTTGCGGTCGCCTCCTCGCCGATCCCAACAGGAGTGGGTGGGCAGCTGCTCCCGCATCCCACAACAACGAGCGTCACCGACAAACTGCTTGCGACCCACCGACCGAGCGAAACCAACATAGACGACCGTCCTATGGACGACTCGGTTTGTCTAGCGAAGCAGGCGGCCTACTCGCGACCCTTCTTGGTGTTCGCGCGCCGGCTCAACGATCGACCTGTTCTCGAGTAAACGTTCCGCCGCGGCAGGCGTGGCGGAAGACCCTCCCGTCTGGGTCGACCGTCAGAAACGCTCCGCCGGTCCAGGCAGACGCGGCGTAGGGACCATCTGGCAAGAGCGATTCCCAGTTCGCGTAGGCCTCGCGCGGAGAGAACGTGAAAGTGCGCGTCCGCTGAGGCTCAGGCTCGTCTTCCAACTCATCGTCGTCGTTGTCCGTGCCATCCTCGTCCTCCTCGATATCCGCTTCGTCGACGAGCGGCGCGAGCTCGGGTTCGACATCGAACGTGAGCGCCGCGCTTGGGGTCCCGGCGTCGCACGCGAAGCGATGCTGAAACCGCGTTAGCGTGCGCTCGTCGTCATCGCTTCCGGCTTGAAACCACTCACCGTTGTGCGCGCCGAGAAGCCCGCCCGAGAACACGATGTTCATGGACGGCGCGTGCAAGAACGCGGTCGGCATCACGATGAGCTCCGCTTCGATCACTCCTTCGACGCCTACGGATAGGTTCGTGCCGGCGATCTGAGGACGCAGGGTGCCCGATGGGAACGAGAGCACCGGGCCCAGCTCGCCGTACCAATGGACGTCGTCGTCGGTGCGGGTCGGCGCGGTCGCGTTGGGCTCGAAGGTGTGCTCAAAGAAGCCGTCCTCACAGGCCATGGCGTCCGGGTCGTCGTCAGCAACCGGTTCGCGGCAGATCTCGTGGATGCCGATGCCTTTGCGAACCGCGACCACGCGCGAGTCCTCCTGATAGAGATGCACCTCGCAGCGTTCGTCGTTCGGGTCGGCCCCCGTTCCGAGCGTGACGGGTCGACCGACGCGGTGACCGTTCTCGTCGAGCCAGAGCAAGGCGTAGATCGTGCGCGCGTTTTTGGTGCGTGCGCACCACGCGATGACCGACCGCTCGTCGAGCGCGAGCGCGGACAAGTGCTTGATGCGTCCGGTGGTCTCACGCAGGACCGCTTCCGCGGAAGGCGCGCCCGCGCGATCAAAGCGCCGGGTCACGATTGCGCTTCGATCGGCGTCGCCATCGTAGCGGGTGGTGAACAAGCGCGCGGACGAAGGGTGAGAGACGAGCGCGTGGGGAGCGCGTAGAAGGGCGGGCCCAGCTTGAGGTCGCGGAGCCGAGGGCGTTGGTGCCGCGGGAGCCACAGCTGCAGGCGCCACTGCTGCAGGCGCCACAGCTGCAGGCGCGCTGTCTTCCCGAGCCCACTGCGTTCCTTCGCGGATTTTTCGTTCGCCCACGAAGAGCGTTGGCTGGTGATGACTAGCGCGAGGATGTCGACCGTCCACGGTCAGGTTGGTGACGACGATGTTCGTCCAATCGCTTCGGCGCCCCGCGACCCGATCCGTGACCTCGATCCGGAAGTTCCCGCCGCGCGTTCGTGGGTACATGGTGATCGCGGCGTTGATCTCGTTCGGGTGATCGCAGCTGTGTTCCCCGAGGTCCTCTCCGTTGCGCGTGAGGTGCACCTTTCGGATACGCGGGTTTTGGTGGAAGCGCCCCGTGCGGTCCCAGCCGCACGAGAGCCGAACGCGAACGACCTCCGCGTCATCGGGCACCGCAAACTCGATCGCGGGATGCTCATCCTCCGCGGCGCTGTTCCACGCGGTGTCTTCGCGCAGGAGCATCTGTGGACCACGTTCTCCGCTCGGCGTGGTGGTCGAGACGCGGAGCGTGGAGGGGACGCTTCGAAGGAGACGAACGAGAGGCGAGAGCGCGCGCGGCTGACCTTGTTGAAAGACACTCGCGCCGTCCCGGACCTCGGGGGTAAAGGGAACGCTCGCGTCGCCCGATGATCCGCGCACGCGGATCTCGTTGAGCACCCTTGGGCCGCGGATCACGATGGGGAGCTGTCGCTCGTCTTCCGGGAGCGTCACGGTGTCGTCGCCAATGAGCGCGACAGAGTCGACGACCGCTTCGATCGGCAGGTGGATCGTGAGCATCCTTCCGTCTCCAAGTTCGCACGCCGTCTCGAGGTTACGGTCGAAGCAGCGCGAGACGTCGTCCGGGCTCGTGATCAGCGAGGGATGCCTCGCGAGGAGATCGTCGCTGGAAGGTGCCGCCGATCCCTCCTCCGGCGCGTCGTTTGCTGCGGACTCTTCCGCTGTCTCGGGCGCTTCCGTGCCCGCTGTGCCCACTGTGCCCGCTGTGCCCGCTGTGCCCGCTGTGCCTTCGCTCGCGCGTGTGGTCGGTTCGGCGAGGATCTCCTGAGCGTCCTGCGGTTTGTCGCACCCGAAGCTGATGAGGATCAGAAGAGCGTGGAAGCGGAGCCAACGAGTCACGCCCGGAAAGTGTAAGCCCGCCGTGGGCTCTCGGAACCAAGGAGACCGCGCGAACCTTCCCGAAGGCTGTCACTCCACTGGGGTGCCCTGGGCGAGATCGTTGCTTCCGCTCGTGCGCGTGGCTTCCTTGCCGTCACGCAGGCGCGCGCGCCGTTCACGGAGCGAGGTGTCCAGGCGGGCGGCGTACTTTTCGAGGGAGCGCGACTTGAACGGGGCATCTGTCTCGCTGCTCAGGTGGTCCGAGACCGCGAGCAGGGCCTTCGGGACGCCATCATCAAAAAGGTCGCCGTGCGCGAGGACGAGCTGCTCGATCGCCTGGAGTGAGCTGCGGCTTTTGTTCTTGGAGAACGCGCGAACGTGAACAAGGAGCGGGGTCGCGAGCTGCTTGAGCTTCTCGTCGAGCTCCGCGATCTCTTTTTCGATCCGCTGCGCGCGATGCCGATGGAGGTAGATCCCGATCGCGACCGCGGCGAAAACGAAGGTCGCGATCACGAGGTTCGCCGAGGCGTGCGAAGCGGTGTCGGTGGCCCACTCTGTGGCGGTCCCGGCGATCACGTCCGTGGTGTGTTGCTTGATGAGGATCATGGCGAGCGACTAGCGATTTCGGATGACTTTGTAGCGCCTCTGCGTGGGCAGGTCTCGAAGAACGTGTCGCGTGCCGTCCGGCCACACAACCGTAACCTCGTCGACGCGCTCGCGATCGCCAACCCCGAAGTGCGCCTCGAGCGGGTTCTGGCTCTGGTACCCACCGCTCGCGCGGAGGACGCGGAGCTGTTGCTCATCGCCGCTGCGGACCATGACCCGCGCGCCGACGACCGTGTGCCGGTCGACCAGTTCGAAGATGACCGAGCGGTTCGGGGTCAGGTTTTCGTAGACCTCCGGGTCGCTCTGCATCGGCAGAGTGATGACGTCGAGATCTCCATCGGAGTCGATGTCGAACTGCACGCTCGTCGCGGTCGCGCGGAAGCTCTCGAGCCCGACGTTGTCGTTCAGGAAGAGCTCACCGTCACGATTCTCGAACACGTGGTTGGTCTCGAGGTGGTTCTCGGCGATCGGGGTTCCGTTGACCACGAAGACGTCGAGATCGCCATCGCTGTCGAGATCGGCGAAGCGCGCGTTCCACGCCCAACCGGCGCGGGCGATCTCGCCTGGGCGGTCTTCGCAGCTGGTCTCGTCGCATCGGAGCAAGACGTTTCGATTGCGTTGCACGGTGCGTTCTGGCGGCGGCGGAGCGCCCTGCTGCGCGTTCATCATGCACAACGCGCGGAGATCGGTGAACGACTCCGGAAGGGCGGCGCAGGTCGCGATGGTGGGGCGTCGGGTCAGCAGCGCCGCGATGCACTCGGATTGAAGTCGCGGATCGGTGATCGAGAGACAGAAGCGACCATCGCGACGACGGCGCGCGCTGAGGTAGCCGCCGTAGAGCGCGTCTTCCGCGTCGCAGGCGCTCTCGTCGGTTCTATCGCGCGCGGCGCGGATACACGCTTGTCGCCGCGACAGGATCTCGGCTTCATCCGCTTCGTGCCGCGCGATGTCCACGAAGAGAACTTCTTCTCGCAAGTCGCCGTCGAGGTCGCCCGCGTCGATGCTCATGGTGTCGTGGGTGGTCTCCGGTAGGTTCAGGTCGGCGCGAGTGAGACCTTCCGTGGCGGCAGCGGAGTAGATGGTGTCTGGCGCGGCGAAGTCATTGCCGACGATCGCGACGTCTTCTCCGAGCAGCTGAGTGAACACGATGCTGGTGCCGGCTCCGGGCGGCGCGTCCGAGCGAACATGAGCGAAGCGCAGCGAAACGTCGCCGCGCTCGGAGAGGCTGAGCTCGTCGTGGCTTTGCCGCGCGCTCTTGGAGACGCCGACCCACGACGGTGACCAACGCGACCGCAACGTGTCGAGCGCGCCATCGGCGTTGAGGTCCGCAAACGCGATCGCCGATGTGAACACGCTCGGCGGCGCGGGGTGGCCCCGATATCGCTCGTAGCGCCGGATCAGGCCACCGTTGAACACGTCGCGGAGCCGGTAGGTGACGTCGCCGCGGAAGCCGGTGATGACGATGCTCAGTCCGTCTTCTGCGCGGGGGCTCTCGGCTACCAGATATCCGGCGAGCGCGGTGTCACCCGCGGGCTCGGCCCATCGCAGCCCGAACACCACGCCGGATTCGCCGGCGACGTTTTGGAACAGTCGCGCGCCGGCTTCGGTCACCATCAAGAGGTCCGTCCGCCCATCGCCGTCCACATCGCCCGCGGCGAGCGAGCGTCCTCTTCCTTGGACGAAGGGGTACTCGAGCGAGAAGAGCGACCGGCGCGCCGCGGCGGGGAGCGGGGAGGCGATGCGTCGAAACTGAAAAGAGGGAACGTCTTCGGCGCTCGCTTTGGGCAGCTCGCTGAAGCGAACGCGGATGTCGTGGGTGTCTTCGAGGGCGAGCGCGTCGGGGAAGGGGGCGCGGTTGACGACCCACGGCGAGACCTCCACCGAGCCGGGCCGCGGGATGTTCCAGCGCGGCTCTGGGCGATCTTCGAGCGCGCGCCCGAGCAAGGCGAGCTGCTCTTGGTTCTGTTTGTTCTCGAGCGCTTGGGTCACGTCACCTGCGACGAACCCGAGCGCGACCGTGGCGACGAAGAGGGTGAGGGCGGCGCGGCGATGGACCGCGCGGGACACGATGAACATCGCGTAGACGCTGTACGCGCCCGTCGCGAAGAGGAGGACGCCGACGTAGCGCGCGGGGAGACCGGCGGCGTAAAGGATGACCGCGAGCACCACGTCGAACGCGATCGGCACCGGTAGCGCGGCCGCGATCAACGCGACCCCGAGCATCGCGAGGTAGACCTGCGCACCGACCGTCGGCAAGAGGGGCTGGAGGGATTGAAGCGGAAGGACGGTGACCGCGATCGCGCCGAGCAGTCCCGCGAGCAACATGAGCGGAACGGTCGCCTTGATGATGAACCAGAGCTTCTCGAGGAAGGCCCGGGCGAACCACCGCAGCGCGTCCGTCCATCCCTCGTCGCGCGTGTGAGCGACCGTATGAACCGAGGGGGCGACCGGCGCGCGACGGGTCGCGAGGGGGACGCACAAGAGCAAGGCCAGCGTGCACCCCAGCTTGACCGCGCACAGGTGCCACGGGAGGAGCGAGAGCATCATCGTCATCACGATCACGTTGAGGGTCGGCGAAGCGATCATCGCAGCGACCGATGCTTCCGCGCTGACGCCGCCGGCGATCATGCCGTGCGCGATCGGAGCGGCGCAGTTGACGCACACACCGAGCGGCGCGCCCACCAATGCACCCGCGAGCGTGTTGAGGAGTCGAGAGCGGAACCGTCGGCGCGCCAGTCGTTCGAGGAACACGAGCGCGAGCGCGGCGAACACGACGCCAAAGGTCATTCCCTGACGGTTGGTCGCGATCCAGTTGAGCGTGGTGAGCGCGATCCGCGTCGGGAGCGTCGCGTCTGGCGCGATCTGGAACCATGCGGTGAACCCAAGCGAGTCGAGCGAGACCTCGCCGCCCATCGTCGCCTTCTCAGAGAGCGCGGGTCCGCGCGAGAGCACCCAAAAACCCAGCAGCCATGCGAGGCTCGCCACGCCGGAGACCCACTTTCGTTTGGCGATGGGTTGGCTGTCGTTTCTCTGCATCTTTCGTTTGCGCGCATGCGTCTACCTCAATCGGGTGACACCGTGCGTTCGCGCCCAGTGGGGGGTTGTGTTCCCAGGTGTTACGGATCTAATATTCCGTAATGGTTTCCGCCATGAAGGTGGGGTCTAGTGTTTCTCTGCACCCCATTTTGTAGGCAAAAATCCTGGCCCAAGGATTGCTTTGTTAGGGCTCAAGACAATGAGGATACACCGATGATGCGACAGCAGATCAGGCAACTGAACAATGACGAGCAAGGCCTCTCAACGGTCGAGTACATCATTCTGCTCGTTCTCATCGCGGTCGTTTCGATGGCGCTTTGGGACACTTTCGGTCAGAAGACGTCGGAGGCGGTTGTTCGCTCCGACAACGAGTTCGGCCGTACGGTCGGAGCCAAAACGTGAGCGCTAACGTCACGTCGCTCGGGTCTCGCGTCACAGCAGTCGGTTCGGTTCATACAAGAGGTGGAAGTTCGATGAAGAAGTTTGTGGGTCTCTCAATCATGCTCGCCGTTGTCGCGGGCTGTGCAGCGGAAACTCCGCCGGCCGCGTCCGATGGGGTCACCGTGACCGAGAGCAGCGATCTGAAGATCGCCGACGACGTGGTGAACCCGTGGCATGAGCCCGCGTTGGTGAACGTCGAGGTGTTCGAGGACAAGCTCATCTACACCTACAACGCAGCGCCTGCGCGTGCGCTTCAGGTCGGCGACGTTGTCGCGGGTCCTGAGGGCGAAGAGGGCTACATGCGCGAGATCACCAGCGTGACCGCGATCTCGGACACGGTCTTCGAGGTTGTTGGCGACCAGGTCGGTCTTGATCGCATCATCGAAGAGGGCAGCCTCGAGGTCGAGATCGATGCCTCGGGCGACGAGTTCATCGCCATCGACGAGGATCTCGGCGGTCGTCGCGACGCGCTCGGCTTCAGCTTGCTTCCGACCCGCGTCCTCAACGGCGCGGGCGCCTGTGCAGGCGCGGGCTCCGGCGACATCACGTTCCGCCACGACCTCACGTACAACAAGCCGAAGTTCAAGCTTGAGTTCGAGCGCCGCGGCTTCTCCATCCGCAAGGCGGGTGTCTCGGTGACCGGCGATGCCGAGCTTGTTGTCGTCGTTCGCGCTGAGGGGGACCTCGACGTCGACTGCATGGTCAACGTTCTCGCGCTCCTCGGCGACGCGGTTCGTCCACGTCAGATTCGGAAGCGCTTCAGCATCCTTGGCTTCATCAACGTGACGGTCCTGATCAAGATCACGCCGCGCTTTACGACGACGGCCAACATCACGACGAACGACTCGACCAACGCGATCACGGTCACCACCACCGCGAAGGCGGAGCTTAACGGCTACGCGGGTTACCGCAGCGGCTCTGGGCTTGGCGCGGACCTCAACGTTCCCACCAGCGCCGAGATCGACGTCGACCTGACCGGCGGAAACGTCGAGGGCTTCATCGACGCTGAGGCAGGCATCGCGCTCGCGATGTCCGTGTCTGGACTTGTCCTTCCGAGCGCCGATGTCTCGGCGAACGCACGCGCGGAGTTCAACACGGATTCGTTGGCGTGTGAGTGGGACTGGCAGGTCTCCGCCGAGGCCATCGCCAAGATGTACGGCGAGGTCGGCATCGACATCGGCTTCTTCCGCCGCACCTGGGGCCCGCTGAACTTCATGCGCGACGCGAGCTACGTCCGAAGCGGCAGCGGAACCTTCGACCTCCCGTACTGCGAGGGTTGTGAGAGCGACAGCGATTGCTCCGACGACCAGGTCTGCAACGATGGCGTCTGTCAGGACAAGCCCTGCGAAGAAGACAACGACTGCACCCCGGGCCGCATGTGCACGGGTGGCGTCTGCATCCCCGAGGGCGGCGACCTTTGCTCCTCGGCCGCGACCGCCAGCTGTGGCGAGTGTGTTGACCTCGCCGGCTGCTCGCTCTGCGGCGGCACCTGCACCGCGACCGGCGACTGTGACGACGACAGCCAAGACCGCTTCTCCACCGCGCGTACCTGTGAGGGTGTGGACGGCGGACGCAGCATCGACACCCCGTGTGAGGCCAAGGGCGACTGCTTTGAGTGTGTCACGCAGGGCGGCGCGTTCTGCGGCTGGGCCCGCGCGGACGGCACCTGCATGCCCATCCCGAACAGCAACCGTGGCCTCCCGGTCTCGGTCAACGCGGTGGACTGGATCACGACCCGCTCGGGTTGCAGCGAGTGATGTGAGCCGGGTGAGCGCTTCTCGCTCTCCCCACCCAACGACGGAAACGGTCGGGCGCTTGCCCGGCCGTTTTTTCGTTGGTTCCGTCGGTTGCCTTCCTCGGGCTACCCTGCGCGCATGCGTCTTGGCCTCGGACTCGTGCTCTCCTGTTCCTTCTTGCTCGCCTGCGGCGGCTCACGGTCGAGCGGAACGACCAACAACGGAACCGCCCAAGCGACCCATGAACAAGAACCGGTAGAGCTCGGAGACCTTGAGGCCGATGTCACCGCGGCAGAAGGCGCGACGACGTTGCGCGTGCAGTGCGAACGCGGCGCAGACGAGCTCTGCAACGCGCTCGACGATGACTGCGATGGAATGATCGACGACGGTTGCGGCTACAGCCCCGGCCAGGTCCAGATCACGGCCGCGTGGAACACCGGCGCGGACATCGATCTCTACGTCATCGATCCAACGGGTGAGGAGCTGAGCTTTCAGAGGAACCGCGGCCAGACCGGCGCGGTCTTTGACCACAATGGGCGCGGGGAGTGCGACGCGGAGGTCGAGGCGCCGCGCGTCGAGAATGTGTTCTGGGCCAACGAAGCGCCGCGCGGTGAGTACCGGGTGGAGGCGCGCTACTGGGGCGAGTGCAACACCGGCGCGGGGCTGACCACGGTGACCGCGTCGATCTCGGTCGGGGGTCAAGTGCGCGGGGCGTTCAACGTGGCGTTAACGCCCGCACAGAACGCGGAGATCGCGACGTTTGTCGTTCGCTGACCGCTCGGCGGTCTTTCTCGCAGGTGCGATCGCGACGCCGCTGGTGCTCATCGTGGCGGCGGTGCTCGCGGCGAACGGTGGCCTGCCTTCTCATGTCACGATCGCGCTGGCGTGCGCGTTCATCCCGTACCTCTGTCTGACGCAAGGCACACCGCGCGGTTGGCAGGCGGCGGTGGCGACGGCGCTCGTTCCAGGACTCGCGATGGTCTTCGCGTCTTCGCTTCTTTCTGACGATCTCTATCGCTATCTCTGGGACGCGCGCGTCACCCGCGCGATCGCGGATCCGTACATGTTCGCTCCGAGCAGCGCGTCGCTCGAAGGTCTCCGGGACGCGCTTCACGCGCGCATCAACAACCCGAACATCCCGACGATCTATCCGCCCGCGGCCCAGCTCCTCTTTCTTCTCGCGGACCTCGTGGCGCACGCGCCTTGGTCGATGAAGCTCTTGATGCTCCTCGGGCATCTCGTTGTGATCCCGTTGGTTCAACGCGCCGGAGGAGAGCGCGCGGCCTGGCTCTTTGCGCTCAACCCGCTGGCGCTGAGCGAGAGCGCCCTGGGCGGACACGTGGACATCTTCGTTGGGCTCGCGGTGGTCGCGTTTGCGCTCTGGGCGAAGCGGCACCCTTTACGCGCAGGGCTCGCGCTCGCGTTCGCAACTGGAGTCAAGCTGGTTGGGTTGTTGTTGCTTCCGCTCTTGAGAACGCCGCGCGCGATCGCTCTCGCGCTGGTGCTCTGCGTGCTCTTCGTCTTGCCGATCACGAGCGCGGGTCGAGGGGACGCGACCATCTCGGGAGTCGATGAGTACGCGCGGCGCTGGGAAGGAAACGCGGGCGCTTTTGTTGTCGCGCGGGTGGCGTTTCAGTCCGTCCTGATTCGTTGTTGTGCGCGAGACGAGTTCAGCTCCGCGGAGCGACCCGGCGACATCATGGTGAAGGTCGCTCCGTTCGCGCCAGTGCTGCGATCGGTGCGCGGGACGTCGCTGGATCCGCGTCGCGCGAGCGCGTCCGAAACGACGCGCGACCCGATCGATGAGTTTCCCGCGTCGATGCTCGCCGGACTGTTGGCACGTGCGCTGGTCTTGTTGTTCATCGCGAGCTTGACGCTGCTGCTCGCGAAACGAACGCGGGACGGAGCGTTTTCGATCGCGCACGGCGCGTCGCTTCTTCTCATGAGCGCGCTCCTGGTCTCACCGCAGATCCACCCTTGGTATCTCCTCTGGTTCCTCCCGCTCGCGATCGCGAATCGGCAGCGCTCGGCGATCGCCTGGTCCTGCCTGGTCCTGGTTGCTTACGCACCCCTGGACGGATGGCTCGCGCAGAACGTCTGGGAGGAGTCGAAGGCCTTGGTCGCAGCGGAGCATGTGGTGGTCTGGGCCGTCGCGGCGTGGGAGTTGTTGCGGACCCAAGGAAGCAACCCGGAGTTGGTCCGTACGTAGTTCGATCCCTCACCCAAAGCCGGCCAGCTTGATGCTCCGACCCTGATGTGAATAAAGTCACATCGCCAGGTGCGTAGATCGGGAGTGGCCTTCAGGTTCACCCGTCCGCCATGCAAACGACCACATTCACCAACTCGCCCGCGAAAACGCAAACCATGTCCGAACTGCCTGCAGAGCTCCAAGAAAGATTCCGCATCATCGAGAAGGTCGCCGATGGCCTTTTCCGCGCGGAGGATTCTCAGTCGGAGCGCGTGGGGGTGCTCAAGTTGATCCGCGACGAGATCGTTGGCGGTAAGACGGACCGTCAGCGTCTCAAGCGTGAGCTCGTCAAGCAGACGACCCTCTCGAGCCCCAACCTCGCGCTCCCGATCGTCACGGGTGACACCGAGGATCATGTGTGGCTGTTCCGCGATTGGATCGAAGGTCGCTCACTGCGCGACAAGATCAACACGGAAGGCAAGCTGACCGTTCCGGAGGCGCTCGCGATCACGTCGCAGCTCGCGGGTGCGCTCGATGAGCTTCACCGCGCAGGTCTGCTTCATCGCGACGTGAAGCCGGAGCACATCATCTTGCGTGATGACGGCAAGGCGGTCGTGGTCGACGCCGCGTTGGCCGCGCGCCTTCGTACGGAGAACGTCTTCGAGGTCGTCGGGACGCCGAACTACGTCTCGCCGGAGCAAGCCAAGGGCAAGCTCGTGAGCTTCCGAAGCGACCTCTACGCCATCGGTTGCGTGCTCTTCGAGATGGTCACAGGAGACGCGCCGTACTCCGGTTCGATGAACGAGCTCCTCAAGGCCCACGCCGACCAGGACGCACCGGATGCGCCGAGCTCGCTTCCGGAGCCCGTGCAGTCGGTCTTCACCTCGCTGCTGTCGAAGGATCCGCGCAAGCGTCCCTTCTCCGCGCAGCAGGTTCGCCGCGCCCTCAACGAGTTTGTCCCGGAAGAGCTTCAGTCCGGCACGCCGGTGACCTTGGGCTCCGCGAGCGGCAAGCCGCCCACGCCGCCAAGCAAGCGCAAGAAGCCGCCCGCGCCTCCCAGCCGTCGACCGAAGACGTCGAACGGTGAAGTCGCCGCGGTGGTCACTGGTGGCGCGGCTGCGAGTGTCGCGGCCGCAGGTGTCGCGGCCAGCGCCGTGAGCGCCGAGCAGATCGACGCCGCCGTGCTTGAAGCGGCTCCAGCCACCGAGAAGATCCACGACCAGGTGGACGTCGCCGCGGTCGTCGCGAAGGCGGAAGCCGAGATGCTCTCGCTGCAGAACGCGGTTCCCGACGAGCCCGTTTCGCAGGCGCCGATGAGCGCGATGGAGAAGGCCCAGGCCGACGTCACCCAGCCGCTGGACGCGCTGGACATCGAAGAGGTCGAGTCGATCCTCGAGAACGCTTCGCGCCCCGCGGAAGAGCCAGAAGAAGAGCTCGCGCACTTCGGTGCCGATTCCGCCAACGCGCCGACCGTTCCATTTGCGCCCGGCATGGAGCTTCAGATCGCGGCGTCCGCGCCGGTCATCCCGCCCACTCAGGCGATGCCGTCCGTTCAAAACGGAACCAGCGGTGCGCTTGGGCTCGACTCTGTGGCCCCGAGCGTGTCTGAGCTTGACTACGAAGACGACGCGCCGACCATTGCGCGCGATGTGGCTCTCTCGGCCGCGCTCGACGGGATGTCCCCGCAGGTCCAGTCGCCGTTCCCGAGCGCCGCGATTGAACCGGTTGGTCCGGTGAGCGCCCCCGCGCCGGCGACGCCGACCAACTTGTCCGCACCGGTCGCGCAGACCGCGGTCGAGACGAAGGTGTTGAGCTCGGTTCAGCCCAAGAAGAAGTCCAAGCTCCCGATCATCCTCCTCTTGGGCGCGATGCTCTTCGGCGGGATGCTCATCCTCGCCGGTGGTGCCTACTGGTGGTTCACTCAGTCGAGCGAGGACCTCGTGGCTAGCGTGACACCCACCACGAACGCGCCTGCAGCCGTTGGTGATGTGAAGCCGCCCGCGGTGAACCCGTCCGCACCTGTGGCCGCTGCTGCGGCTCCAGCGGCTCCAGCGGTCGCGGCTCCGGCCGTTGCGGCTCCCGCTGTTGTTCCAGCGGCGCCCGCCGTTGTTCCGGCCCCCGCCGAGCCTGCCGCGCCGCCCGTCGCTGAGCCTGTCGTCGCCGCCGCTGCGCCGGAGCCAGCCGAGCCCCGCGAGCGAGCGTCCTCGATGACGGGATCCCGGGATCGCCGCGCGACGCGAAGCACCATGGAGCGCTCCTCCGCGATGTCCAGCATGTCCGGCAGTCGCTTGGACCAGGTTCGTGCCGAAGCGCGTGAGCACTTCCAGGCGCGTCGCTATCCGCAGGCGGTCGCCGCGTACCAGCGCGCGACCAGCCTCGCGCCGCGTAACGCTGGCGTCTTCGGCGGCCTCGGCGCGTCCCACCTCGCGATGCGCAACTCGCGCGGAGCGATCGCGGCGTACACCCGAGCGGTTGAGCTCTCGCCGCGACACTCCGGCTACTTCACGTCCCTCGGACATGCTTACCGTCAGCAGGGCGACCGCGCGAACGCGCGTCGTTCGTACCAGCGTGCGATCGCGTTGAACCCCAACAACACGTCCGCTCAGCGCTCGCTCGCCTCGCTCTAAGCGAACAGTTCGAGCTCGCGCTCAAGCGCTTCAAGAAACGGAAGAAGGCTCGTCCTTCTTCCGTTTCGACGTTCCGTCGTTCTTCTGCGGTCGCCGCGGTGCGGATGAGCCACGCGGATGAGCCGCGCGGATGAGCCGCGGATGAGCCGTGCGGATGAGCCGCCCGCTAGTCCTTTTTCCGCTTCGGCTTTCCGTCGCCGTCGCGCTCGTCACCATCACGACGCTCGCCTCGGTCCTCGCGCTTCTTTTCAAAGCGTCGCTCGCCGCGGTCGTCACGCTTCTCAAAGCGTCCGCCGCCGCGACCTCGGTCGTCACGCTTGTCGAAGCGTCCGCCGCCGCCACCGCGACCTCGGTCGTCACGCTTGTCGAAGCGTCCGCCGCCGCCACCGCGACCTCGGTCGTCACGCTTGTCGAAGCGTCCGCCGCCACCGC